>NZ_VWXF01000006.1:0-315958 GCF_011752615.1 Candidatus Pantoea multigeneris | reverse complement strand
ACCGCTATGACCCGTGGGGCAACCTTATCAGCCGCCGCTGCGGCTGGCTGGAGCAGCACTACGAATACGATGACGACAACCGCCTGATACGCGCCCGCGGCACCGGCCCGCAGGGCCGCTATCAGGCTGAATACCACTACGACGCGCTGGGGCGGCGCAGCAGCAAAACCGTCACGCGCGAACAGTCTGCGCCGGAGACCACCCGCTTTGTCTGGCAGGGCTGGCGTCTGCTGCAGGAGCAGTTTGCCCCGCACGCCGGCTACGGGGACCGCTGCCGCACCTGGTGCTACGACCCGGACAGCCCGTGGACGCCGCTGGCCGCGCTGGGCCACACCGGCGGCTACCCGTCGGTGCAGATCCAGTATCTTCACTGCGACCTGAACAGCGCTCCGCTGGAGTGCACCGACGAACAGGGCCAGCTGCGCTGGTCCGGCGACTATGCCCCGTTCGGCGAGGTCACCAACCCGGTAATCAACAGCATGCCGATGCTGAAAAATCAGGTGCATATCCCGCTGCGCTACGCCGGACAGTACGAAGATGAGGAAACCGGACTACACTACAACCTGTTCCGCTACTACGATCCGCAGGTTGGCCGCTTTACGACCCCGGATCCGATAGGGGTGCTGGGTGGGTTTAATCTTTACCAGTACGCGCCTAATCCTAACGGGTGGGTGGATCCGTGGGGCCTGGCTTCAAGAAATGTTGCGTTTAAATCAGCAAAACAACAAGCAGGGATTCCTAAAAGCAGCCAATTTGAAACTCACAAATATGTATATGATAGTGAATTCGAAAACAGAACTGTTTATGAATTTAATGTTGATGGTAAAAAAAGATATGTAATCCTTCATGAAGAGGATAAATTTGGCCGAGGGCCACATTTCCACGCTGCTGATGATGAAAGAAGAAACCCTATGGAAAAAGGGAAATATAATCAATACCCTGGACATCACCCCGAAGACATGAAGGGATTTGACTCTAAAAATAAGAGAAACTGCTCATGAGTAAAAGTCTTTCTAAAATTGAAGCCTTGAAAGAAAAAAATGACCAAAAAATCATCGCCATGGATATTTTTGGAACGAGAGATGGTGATTTTACTTTTCTCGATAGCATTAGCTCAAAAGAAAAACTATTGAAGCTTGACGAAATAGCATATGAGCATGTTGTAAACAAAATTAAACGCAGTGAAAATAAAAGTCTAGAAGAGACTTATCAAGCATTCGAGTCAATTGTAAACGATAGCTTAAATCACTCACTTGCAAATATCTCATTCTTTATTTTTGGTAAAAGCGCATATGAAGTGACACTTCCAACTGAAACATTCCTGAAGTTTTACTCTAAAATTAGAGAGAAACTGGCTTATCGTGACATACTGATCTACCAGAGCGATTACTCCTTTGGGCTATGTTTAATGCTAGATGAACATTACATTTCTATAGCAAAATGGGAATAACTTTCGTACGAGTAACGGTCGTTTTCTGTCTATGCAATTATTGCCATTAATAGCACTATGACCTGAAAAACGCCCCCTAAAGCGAGGTCACCAACCCGGTTATCAACAGCATGCCGATGCTGAAAAACTAGTTGCATATCCCGCTGCGCTACGCCGGACAGTACGAAGACCGGGAAACCGGGCTACACTACAACCTGTTCCGCTACTACGATCCGCAGGTCGGCCGCTTTACGACCCCGGACCCGATAGGGGTGGCGGGTGGGTTTAATCTTTACCAGTACGCACCGAATCCTAACGGGTGGGTAGATCCGTGGGGGTTAAACTGTGTTACAACAAATCGACGTAGTGCTTTAAATGAAGCAAAGGATCTTGCTGGGATCCCACGGTCCCAACAACCGAACAGGCAATGGACTGTTGGGAATGACAAAACCAGACAAGGACAAACTAATTATATGTATTCAGACGATCTGGCGTCACATGGCAGATATTATGAATATACTAATTCAAGTGGTCACCAGAGAGTTGTCGTGGAACATACAGCTGATCCTAGAGCACCTTTTCCACACACTCATGCAGGAAAACCCAAAACTGGTGCTAACCCAAGGACCTATGATTTCAAAACTCATAGGTATCAGAAAATTATCCACCCTAAAACTAACGATCATCACATTTATTATGAATAAAAAACTTGAAGAGAAAATGCTCTTACTAAGAGCGAGACATACATATAAAAACCTAAGTGGAATAGATAAGATATCTTTCGACTTAAATATTGATAATACGACAGCCAGTTTAATGGAGGGCGTTAACTCCCTTAATAAAATAGAAAACATTAATAAATCATTAATTATCCCCCATCCTATTATTAAGGATGAATTAATTAAAAAATTAATCATGCTATCACATAAGACAAGTGATTTCTCTTGCTGTTTTATATTTGAAGGTGAGTTAAAAGTAAGTGCATCTGGTTATGATTTTAATGCTTTCCTATCCAGTATAATTGATATTGACGGCACATATGATATAAATATTATTTTAGAAAATCCGATTGGAATTCTTAGTGTAATTGATAATGAATATGATATCCATATATATTACAAAGAGATAGGGTTATAAATTAATTACATTGTTTCAATTGAAAATAATATAAATTGGCAGGAGAAATGAAGCTGGCACAGGGAAAAATATGATGATTTAATCCTGAAGCAGATAAAAAAAGGATTCATTGCTATATGCTAGCAGCCCTTTATATCCATAATTTAGTGCACCGACGAGCAGGGCCAGCTGCGCTGGTCCGGCGACTACGCCCCGTTCGGCGAGGTCACCAACCCGGTTATCAACAGCATGCCGATGCTGAAAAATCAGGTGCATATCCCGCTGCGCTACGCCGGGCAGTACGAAGATGAGGAAACCGGACTACACTACAACCTGTTCCGCTATTACGATCCGCAGGTCGGCCGCTTTACGACCCCGGATCCGATAGGGATCGCAGGCGGGCTGAACCTGTACCAGTACGCACCTAATCCGAACGGGTGGGTGGATCCGTTTGGTTTGAGTGGGGAACCAATAGGCAGTGAGAATAATCCATTTGGTTCTTCTCGTGCTGCCCGTCGTGAAGCTATGAGGCAAGCAGGAATACCCACAAGTCAGCAACCTACCAGCCAATCAAGAAATAGTTCTGGTTGGGAATACAGATATGAAGTGCCTAAGCCAGGTGGGGGCACAATACCTGCAACAGTACAACAACAAACGATGGATGTTAGCCATTTAGATCAACCACATTGGGAAGCTGGTAAAGTTAAAGTTGATCCTCGGACAGGTGAAACAAGCATGAATGATTATGGTAGACCTAAAATAGCCAATCCGAAAGGTAAGGCATACTATAAAAATAAGTGTGGTGGTTGATATGAACACAGATCAATATAAAAAAGAACTACTGTATAGAAAAGCAAATGGAAAGCGTCTTGCTGAAGATTATGTATATAAGGTAGTTTCATTATTTACAGTAGATGAAAATAGCTTGGTTTTTATGGGGCTAAAGGAAACTGATGAGGTTCTCTCTTCCTCATGCGGAGCCAAGGTAAAAGAAGAGAAAATCAAGGTGTTGCAGCATGAATTAGGTGATTTTCTTAAAGAGTTAAAAAATGATGATTCATCATATTATGTTTTTATAGATGAAGACTGGAAATATTGCGGCTCATTTATCATATCGTCACTTTGCTTATTGAATGAGAATTTCTCATTTGGTAAGAAAATAATCAATGATATTTTATTTATCTCAACTGATTTCAAGAAAAGTATAAGCCTTGATTATTATGAACTAAATGGAGATTTTTTTATTGATATAACTACATCAATATCTATGTGAAAAAGCCGGGAATATTTTAATCCTTCCCACTTTAATCACCTGTTTAACCTGATAAATTTGCTCGCGTAGCTCCTGAATCTCGTTATTGCCTGCCATCAGCACAATACACCCACCTGAAATTTTCACGATCACGCCGCGCCCGGTCTCAACGCGCCCGCAGAACCCGGTTACATCGCACAGCAAGCTGCACGACATATCCGGGTTGCCGGTAAAACGGAGGTTGTTAGTATAATGCGGTGCAGACAGGGCCAGTCACAGCGAGGTGGTAGCGTGCGAGCCAAAAGTGCGCGTCGGGGCATCGAAAAAAAACCGAGTCGTAACCGGCAGAACTGACGTTGTTAGCAACAGTGATATAAGGCCTGAAAACAACACAATTTTTGTCCACTCCACCCAACATGCGCTTCTCTTAAGGTTCCTGGGCCTGTCGGAGTTGCCACATGTTAAGCAGAGGGGACTTACTCATGATAAAGCAGATGCGTATTCATGGCGCACACATTATCGACATTGCACACCATGTCGGCTGTTCTGAACGCACAGTCCGGAGACACCTTTCAACGCAGAACAGCGTTTCTCGCCCCCCACGCGAGAAAATGAAAAAGCTGCAGCCTTATATGAACTGGATCGATCAGCGGTTGCGTGAGCACGTCTGGAACGCTGAAGTGATTTATCAGGAAATTGCACAGCAGGGGTATACCGGATGCAGAACCCTGCTTCGAAAATACATTCAGCCTAAACGGAGCCTGCGTCCTTCTAAACAGACCATCCGCTATGAGACTCAGCCCGGAGAGCAGCTCCAGCATGACTGGGGAGAAGTCGATGCTGTTATTGCCGGACAGCCCTGCAAAATCAGTTTTGCCGTGAATACGCTGGGTTATTCCCGCCGTTTTCACGTGTGGGCAACACAAAGCCAGGATGCGGAGCATACTTATGAGTCTCTGGTCAGGGCTTTTAACGGGTTCGGAGGTAGCGTGCGCACCGTCCTGGTCGACAATCAAAAAGCCGCTGTACTCAGGCACAGCAACAGCGGTGAGGTCGTGTTCAACGGTGGCTTCCTGATGTTAGCGAAGCACTATGGCTTCATTCCCCGCGCCTGTCGGCCCCACAGACCGCGTACCAAAGGCAAGGTGGAGCGAATGGTGAAGTATCTCAAGGAGAATTTTTTTGTCCGTTACCGCCGCTTCGACAGTCTGGCACATGTTAATCAGCAACTGGAACAGTGGCTGGTAAATGTCGCAGATGAGCGCCCGCTACGCTACTTTGCCACCACTCCCGCAGAACGCTTCAATGAAGAGCGTTCAGCACTTCAGAGCCTCCCCTCACAGGCCTTCGATACGAGTTATCGCGATCTGAGGCAGGTCGCGTGGGATGGCTATATCGAAGTCAGGGGTAACCGCTACAGCGTACCGGAAACGCTGTGTGGCCATCCTGTCAGCATTCGCGTCACGCTGGACAATGAACTGCGTGTCTATGCAGATGAAAACCTGGTCGCCAGTCATCAACTCAAAACGGACACCCATGAGTGGCAGACGGTGCCGGAACATCACAAACCGCTCTGGCAGCGTAGCTGCAGCGTCGCCGCCCGTCCGCTGACCGACTATGAGGAGTTGCTGAAATGAATGATCTTGATGAGCTCCTGCTTCGCCTAAAAATGGACACCCTGCCTGATGCGGTGGAAAATCTGCTGGAACAGGCTGTCAAAGAAGACCTTAACGCCCGGGAAATCCTGATGAGAGTACTCGGGCATGAATGGAACAACCGGAGATATAAAGGCACGGCCGCACGGCTGAAACAGGCCCGTCTGCCCTGGGTGAAAACGCTGGAGCAGTTCGACTTCAGCTTCCAGCCGGGTATAGATCAGCGAATAATCCGCGAGCTCGCCGGACTGAGCTTCGTGGAGAGAAATGAGAATGTCGTTCTGCTGGGCCCTCCCGGCGTGGGTAAAACACACCTCGCAGTCGCGTTGGGTGTAAAGGCCGCAGAAGCGGGTCACCGGTTACTGTTCATGCCACTGGATCGCCTGATGGCAGCGCTGGTGAAGGCGCGACTCGAAAACCGACTGGAACGCCAGTTGCAGCAACTGAGTTATATCAGGGTGCTTATCCTGGATGAGATCGGTTATCTGCCGATGAGCCGGGATGAAGCCAACCTGTTCTTCCGGTTGATGAACCGCCGTTATGAAAAGGCAAGTATAATCCTGACGTCAAACAAGAGCTTCAGCGACTGGGGTGAAGTGTTCGGTGATCATGTACTGGCAACAGCGATCCTGGACAGGCTACTTCATCACTCAACGACGGTGAATATAAAAGGCGAAAGCTACCGACTGAAAGATAAACGTAAAGCCGGCACGATAACGCGTCGGGTGCCGGAAAAGCAGGAGGTAGAAAGCAGCAACTGAGTGTTAAAAACCGGACAAAAAGCGCGTTGAAATAAGGCCAGTACTGAGCGTTGTTGACAACGTCAGAAAGTCAAGTTACATCAGAAGGTTAAGTCGCCTGAAAAGTATGGCCGCACCGGAATCGCTCCGATGATACGATTGGGGTAGCGGGTGGGTTTAATCTTTACCAGTATGCGCCGAACCCGACGGGATGGGTGGATCCTCTTGGACTGAGTTTCCTAGAAATAATGGGTGATGCCGCGACAACGACTGGGAAAAAATTTCAGGGAGCTGAAATTTACAAAGTTACTAGTAAAGTTAAAGTCGGGGGTGTAAATTTCAAGAAAGGTGATTACTTCTATCTTTATAATCTTCATAAAGATCATTATGAAACCTTTTCATCGTTAGATAAATCTAAAGGTGTATTTAATTTAGATGATTCTTACAATGAAAGGAAGTCATTAAAATCCGCAAAAACAAAATGGCCAGGATGTTAATATGGATAAAAAATTAAAAATTGAAATCCTTAATAATAAAGATGACCTCATTGAGGGAACTTTCTGCTACCTTTTTTTCGAGGACAGAGTTTTCGATGAGTCATTACTGATTAATCTAATAGAAAATACGAGGGATTACCTTTCAAAAAATATTGATGGCAGAGAAATAATTGAGTTTCTAAAATGGCTCAGCATATGTACAAACCAATGCTTCTCATCTCACAATGCAAAAGATGACTTATACACTATAAGTAATTATAAGATTGAAATGGAAACAAAATGGCATAATGCATGGGAGCCGATGATTTTAAGATTAATAAATTTGCGTTTAAAATAATCATAATCAATGATTTTCGCAATTTATGATTTTTAGTGATGCGACATTTTAAAAAAGAGTAACAAGGTTCGAGGAGAGCCCGTTATTACTTGCTTCGTATAGCAGGAGCTGGATCTGCTGCAGGAGCATCGTGACACTCGTACCAAAGGTACGGTGGTCCGGCGACTACGCCCCGTTCGGCGAGGTCACCAACCCGGTTATCAACAGCATGCCGATGCTGAAAAATCAGGTGCATATCCCGCTGCGCTACGCCGGACAGTACGAAGATGAGGATACCGGGCTACACTACAACCTGTTCCGCGCAGGTCGGCCGCTTTACGACCCCGGATCCGATTGGGGTAGCGGGTGGAACGAATCTTTATCACTATGCGCCGAACCCGAACGGGTGGATTGATCCATTAGGCCTTACGGGCTGGCAAATAGATGGAGAGAAAACGACAGCTATATTACAAGGTGGCCCATTTAAAGAGAAATATTATAAAGATGGAAAAACAGGATTGTGGTGGTCCAAGGATACTACCGGCCATGGAGGTTCAGCATATAAAGTATACAGAGAAAACTCTACATCCTTGGAATGGATCGCAGATGCTGATAAAGATGGCCAGTTTATGCCTGATAAACATAAAGGCGACACAGGAAAAAGCATTCCCAAGAAGGGTTGCAAAAATATATCGGTTAAGAAATAGGATTGTTTATGATTAATTCAGCAGAAGAATTTATAGAGTTAAGGGATAGTGATACTCCTGCTAAATATAATAGGGCTGGAAAAGATGATGCTCCTGTTTCGGTATGGTGGGACCTCATAGAAAAATATCCCCATATGAGAGTCTGGGTAGCAAGAAACAGAAATATACCTAAAGAGATAATACATCACCTTTCTAAAGATGATGATCCTATAGTGCGGGATGCAATTTGCTCTAAATATCCACTTGATATAGAGTTATACCTTTTATTTTCAAAAGATTCAGATGAGGGCGTTAGAGCAAGATTAACCTTCAATAAGGGATTGCCTATGGATATTCTAAAAGATATATCTGAAAACGATTCTAGTGAATTCGTCAGATCTCAAGCTGTAGATAATTATAAAAGACGAGAATATTAAATAATAAAACCCGGGAGGTAATTAAACCATCCCGGTTTAATTCGGTATTTAAATTCTGTGTGTCAATTAAAAGGTGCATCTTTAGCTACCTGTTTATGCTGGTAAATGTAAATGTAAATGTAAATGTTCAGTGCCAATGCCTCGTTACAGTCAGCGATCAGAATGATGCACCCGTGCGAAATATTCACAGTAATGTAATCCCTTGCATCGGAACCCAACGCCAATAAAAATTTTTTCGGGATAAAAGACCGGATGTTTTATTTACCATCCGGCATTTGCGTTTTTATTGAGCTGGCGTTACCGGAATGATGCGCAGCGTGATGCCATCAATCCCGGTTACCATGACCTCTGTTCCGGCGGGTAGGGAAGTAGTGGCCTGAACGCGCCAACTGCTGTCGCCGATGCGTACATGGCCAATCCCATTCACCAGCGCCGTCTCCAGCGTCAAACGAAAGCCAATCAGCTGATGGCCGCGTTGGTTCAGAGAGGAAACCACAGGCTGACTCTTCTGATCACGTTGCATCCAGCGATACCACAGATACAGGCTGAGTAGCATTAACACCGCAAATAAGCTGCCCTGTACCGCCCAGCTGAGGGGAAACACCCACTCCACTAAACCCACCAGAACGGCGGCAACACCACTCCATAACAGATAACCACTGGTGCCAAGCATTTCGGCGGCCAGTAGCAGGCCGCCTAACGTCAGCCAAAACCAGTGTGGATGAGCGATGAGATCGAGCAGCATCAGGATTTATTCTCGCGGCGAGATTCACCCAAGAGTTCGCTAATGCCCGCAATCGACCCGAGCAGGCTGCTGGCCTCAAGGGGCAGCATCACCACTTTGCTGTTACTGGATTCGCCAATTTTTTGCAGTGCTTCGGTGTAGCGTTGGGCGACGAAATAATTCACCGCCTGGATATTACCGGCGGCGATGGCGTCTGAAACCATTTGGGTTGCACGAGCTTCGGCCTCAGCCTGACGCTCACGCGCTTCGGACTCGAGGAATGCAGAAGTTCTTTCACCTTCCGCTTTCAGGATCTGCGACTGTTTTTCACCTTCAGCGCGAAGAATTGCTGCCTGGCGTACGCCCTCGGCGGTGAGGATGTCCGCGCGCTTAGTTCGCTCAGCTTTCATCTGCGCATTCATTGCCGCGATCAGTTCCTGCGGCGGACGTACGTCACGAATCTCAATGCGGGTAATTTTAACGCCCCACGGATTGGTCGCTTCATCGACGATGTGCAGCAAACGCGTATTGATGTTATCGCGCTGCGACAGCATCTCATCCAACTCCATGCCGCCTAACACGGTACGAATATTGGTCATGGTCAGGTTGAGAATAGAAAGTTCAAGGTTGCTGACTTCATACGCGGCACGTGCAGAATCAATCACCTGAATAAAACAGACGGCATCGATGGTGACGTTAGCATTGTCTTTGGAAATCACTTCTTGGGAAGGGACGTCGAGCACCTGCTCCATCATATTGATCTTACGGCCAATACGGTCCATGAAAGGCACTACGAGGCTTAAACCGGGTTCTAAGGTGCGGGTATAGCGGCCAAATCTTTCTACTGTCCACTGAAACCCCTGGGGAACGATTTTAACGCCTGACCAGATGATCACCAACGCGACCACGATAAGGACGGGAATTACCGTAAGCATACAACCTCCTGACTGTCGGAATAGCGGGCCGAGTCTGTTCGGCCCGAGGATCGAGCACTCAGTAGAGCAGGGAGTAGAGCTGGCGACGATAACGTGACGCCAGCGCATCACCTGTACCGAGCGCGGCTAAAATTTCCTGCAACATTTTACGCGCCTGACCATCTGCTGCATTAAGGTCGGTCTTGATGAAACTGAATAATAATTCCAGTGCCTCTTCGTTACGGCCA
This sequence comes from Candidatus Pantoea multigeneris, assembly GCF_011752615.1. Classification (NCBI taxonomy): domain Bacteria; kingdom Pseudomonadati; phylum Pseudomonadota; class Gammaproteobacteria; order Enterobacterales; family Erwiniaceae; genus Pantoea; species Candidatus Pantoea multigeneris. The sequence goes on along the minus strand of NZ_VWXF01000006.1, from coordinate 305,944 downwards.
ACCTGATGAAGCTGTAAAGCAAGTTTAGCAGCCAGTTCTGCATTTTCCGGTTCGCTTTGTAGCTGGGTCTGCAACTGCTGGATTTCCGGCGTATCTGCGGCCTGCTTGAGCAGATCAATTTGCGAACGCAGGCTCTGATAGCGGGTATCTTTATCCTGTAATGGCACGACATCCAGTACCGCTTCGGCTTCATCACTGCGATTGAGGGTGATGAGCACTTCTGCCAGCAGGAAACCAATTTCAGTGGCTTGTTGACTCAGCTGCCAGGCATCTTTCAGTAATGGCAGGGCGTCCAGCGGCTTGCCCTCATCCAGCAGCGCCATTGCTTGCTGTGCTTTCAGTTCTTCTTCACGCGGCAGGACTTTTTGCAGCAGGGCGCGAATCGCTTCCTCTGGCTGCGGTCCCTGGAAGCCATCAACCGGCTGCCCATCTTGCAGCAGATATACGGTAGGAATAGCGCGCAGGCCAAACTGCGAGGCCACCATAGGTTCTTTATCGCAGTCCACCTCGGCCAGAATGAACTGCCCGGCGTACTCCTGCGCCAGGCGCTCCAGAACCGGAGTCAGCTCCAGGCAGTGTTGACTGCGTTCGGACCAGAAATAGAACAGCACCGGCACCTGCATCGACTGTTCGATGGTTTGGTGCAGGTTGGCTTCGGTAACGACGATGATGGGCGCTTGAGGTGACATAGTGAATCCCTTAATAAAAAGTCTTAAGAGGATATGGGGCTGGTGGCCCCAACTTCAAGCACCATTTGCAGGTTGTCAGGCGCGTCCGCGCAAAATGCGATCCAGTATCCAACCCGGCAGCAAGCGTTTGAGAACCGTCATTATCTGTGCGACCAGCGTCACCGCATAACGCAAACGTGGATTTTTACTCTCCAGCGCATGATGAAGTTTAGGTAGGATGGCTTCCGGTGGCAGGGTGAATCGATCTGCGCTTGCGGGATTCAGCACGGGATTGGCGCTGTCACCTTGCCTGACGTTTTCAGTAAAACGGCTGCTGATCGGGCCGGGTTCGATCAGACTGACGCGTATGCCTTGGGTATGTAACTCCATCCGCAGCGCATCACTCCAGGCTTCCAGTGCGAACTTACTGGCGGCATAGGCTCCACGCCCCGGCATGGAGATCAGCCCAAGCACGGAGCTGGTGTTGATAATTCTGCCATCGCCGCTGGCTTTCAGTGCCGGTAACAAACGCAGGGTAAGTTGGTGCACGGCAAACAAGTTGGTGGAAAATTGCTGTTCCAACTGCTGGCGCGTAAGCGTATGCAGTGGGCCATAAATCGCGAAACCGGCGTTATTGAACAAGGCATCAAGGCGATGTTGAGTCAGGGCTAAGACCTCATCGGCTGCGCGATCAACACTGGCTGCATCATCAAGATCGAGCTGTAGCCCTGTCAGGCCGAGGCTGTTCATCTGAGCGACGTCAGCGGGCTGACGACAGGCAGCAATCACATGATAACCGTGTGAGTGCAGGTCTTTCGCCGCTGCAAGGCCAATGCCGCTAGAGCAGCCCGTTATCAAAATGGTTTTTTGCATAATGCATCTCAGGCCAGGTGGCAAACGGAAAGAAAAGGGATAAAGACGTGACAGCGGAAATGTAAAACAGCAAAAATCATCACTGCTGCTTTACATTTCTTTACCCCTTAACCCTGAGTGGCACGTTTTACCAGGGGAGCCAGCGTTTTCGCCATCAGATCGGCGATAAACGGCTGCGCATCGGGATTGGGGTGGATACCATCTTGTTGCATCCACTCAGGTTTAAGGTAGACCTGCTCCATGAAAAAAGGTACTAAGGGCACGTGATACTGCTGCGCCAGCGCCGGATAAATCGCGCTAAAGGATTCAGTATAACGGCGGCCATAGTTAGCCGGTAAACGGATTTGCATCAGTAACGGTTGTGCGTTTGCCGCTTTCACTTCGTCGATCACTTTGCCCAGTACCTGGCTGACATTGGCGGGAGGAAAACCACGCAGGCCATCGTTACCGCCCAGTTCGATTAACACCCACTGCGGCTGATGCTGCTTTAATAGGGCAGGCAGGCGAGCCAGACCTTGTTCGGCGGTGTCACCGCTGATACTGGCATTGATCACTTTGGTTTGCGGCTGCCACTGCTGCGCCAGCAGATTCGGCCATGCGGCACTGCCCGCCATGCGGTATCCGGCACTCAGGCTATCGCCCAGAATTAACAGGGTATCGGCGCTGGCAAAGCGTGATACCAGCAACAGTAAAAACAGGAAGGGATAATGCCAGCGGAAAACATTGTTGCGGTTCATCATCTTACTAAGTCCGTCGGTCAGGGAGAGCATCAGCTAACCATCCTCACCGGAGTTGAGCTGGTTGTCAAACCGGCGGAAACCATCGCCCTGATTGGGGAGTCGGGTTCTGGGAAGTCCACGTTATTAGGGATTTTGGCCGGTCTGGATGATGGTACTGAGGGGGAAGTTCACCTGTTCGGCCAGCCTCTGCACCAGATGAACGAGGAGCAGCGGGCAGCGCTCCGGGCGCAACAGGTGGGATTTGTCTTCCAGTCTTTCATGTTGGTGCCTACGCTCAGTGCGCTGGAGAATGTTCAGTTACCTGCGCTGCTACGCGGTGAGAACGACCGTCAAAGCCGCGAACAGGCACGCGCGTTGCTGGAGCAACTTGGGCTGGGTAAACGACTCAATCACCTCCCGGCTCAGCTCTCGGGTGGGGAACAGCAACGAGTGGCGCTGGCGCGCGCTTTTAGTGGCCGACCCGGCCTGCTGTTTGCGGATGAGCCAACCGGCAACCTGGATCGTAAAACCGGGGAACGCATTGTTGACCTGCTGTTTTCACTCAATCGTGATTTTTCCACCACGCTGATTCTGGTCACCCATGATGAGCAGTTGGCTGCCCGTTGCGATCGCCAGTTGAGGCTGGTTGATGGCAAATTGCAGGAGGTGCAATGATCTGGCGCTGGTTCTGGCGCGAGTGGCGTTCGCCCTCGCTGTTGATTGTCTGGCTGGCGCTGACGCTGGCTGTGGCTTGCGTATTAGCGCTGGGGTCAATCAGCGATCGCATGGAAAAAGGCCTGACCCAGCAAAGCCGTGATTTTATGGCCGGCGATCGTACGCTGCACAGCAGCGCCTTGATTCCCCAGTCGTGGCTTGATCAAGCCCAGCAGGATGGGCTCTCAGTCAGCCGTCAGCTGATCTTTATGACCATGACCTTTGCAGTAGATAAACCGCAGTTGGCTTCGGTAAAAGCGGTAGACAATCACTACCCCATGTTCGGCACCTTGCTAACCAATCCTCCGGGTCTCAAGCCCGCGCCCGGTACCGCTCTGGCTGCACCTCGCCTGATGGCGCTGCTAAACCTGAAAGTGGGCGATAAGCTGGATGTGGGAGATACCACGCTGACTATTGCCGGTGAGTTGATTCAGGAACCGGATGGCGGGTTTAATCCGTTCCAGATGGCACCACGCCTGATGATTAATCTGGCGGATGTCGATAAAACCGGCGCGATTCAACCCGGTAGCCGCTACACCTGGCACTATAAATTTTCGGGCAATCCCGATCAGCTTGCCGCTTATGACAGCTGGATCAAACCGCAGCTAAAACCGGACCAGCGCTGGATCAGCGTTGAAAACTCGGAAGATGCGCTGGGCCGTTCCATGCAGCGAGCACAGCAATTTCTGCTGCTTTCCGCCTTACTGACGCTGATGTTGGCAATTGCGGCAGTCACGGTCGCCATGAATCACTATTGCAGCAGCCGCTATGACCTGATCGCGATCCTGAAAACCCTGGGGGCTTCTCGCCAGTCGCTACAAAAACTGATTATCGGCCAGTGGCTGGCGGTACTGGTATTGGCCGCAATATGCGGCAGCGTGATAGGTCAGGGCGTAGAAGCGGCACTGCTGGTGATGCTCAAACCGGTCTTACCGGCGGCTTTACCTGCGGCTAGTGGCTGGCCGTGGCTGTGGGCCTGTGGTTCTCTGTTTACTATCTCGTTGCTGGTGGGTATTCGCCCCTATCGTCTGTTACTGGCGACTCAGCCACTGCGCGTATTACGGCGTGATGCCGTTGCCAATCTGTGGCCGCTGAAATTTTATCTCCCCCTGATGGTGCTGGTGGTGATCGGTTTACTGGCGCTGCTGGTGGGCAACAGTAAGTTACTCTGGTCGCTGCTGGCGGGCGTTGTGCTACTGGCCGGGCTGTTATCTCTGCTAGGGTGGGGGACTTTGCTGCTGTTACGCCGCCTGGTGGTGCGCAGTCTGGCATTGCGATTAGCCATTAATCGTCTGTTACGGCAACCGGCACAAACCCTGAGCCAACTGGCGGCATTTTCATTCTCCTTTATGCTGTTGGCGCTATTGCTGGTGATGCGGGGCGATCTGCTGGATCGCTGGCAGCAGCAACTTCCGCCAGACAGTCCCAACTATTTCCTGTTAAACATTACCCAGGATCAGGTGCCGCAGGTGCGGGATTTCCTGCAACAGCATCAGATCCAACCAGACACGTTCTATCCTGTTGTACGCGTGCGTTTGACTCAACTTAATGGCGAAGATGCCGATCCGAAAAAAGATCCGTCACTGAACCGTGAATTGAATTTGACTGCGTTAGCCGAGAGGCCAGAACATAATCCGATCGTGGCAGGAAGCTGGCCGCCAAAAGCAGGTGAAGTCTCCATGGAAGCCGATTTAGCCGATCGCCTCGGTGTGAAACTGGGCGATACCTTGACCTTTACCGGCGATACTCAACAGTTCAGTGCGCGTATCAGTAGCCTGCGGAAAGTGGACTGGGAGAGCTTACGACCTAACTTCTTCTTTATTTTCCCGCCGGGCGCACTGGATGCGCAGCCGCAAACCTGGTTGACCAGTTTCCGGTTGGAGAACAATCCGGAACTGTTGGCACAGTTGAATCGCCAGTTCCCGACGCTGAGCCTGCTGGATATTGGCAGTATTCTCGGCCAGATCGGCCAGGTGCTCAGCCAGGTGAGCCGCGCACTGGAAGTGATGGTCATACTGGTGACGTTGTGTGGTGTGCTGCTGCTGTTGGCTCAGATTCAGGTTGGCATGCGCCAGCGGCGTCAGGAACTTGTGGTCTATCGTACCCTTGGTGCTGGCAAGCGCCTGCTGCGTACCACGCTGTGGTGTGAGTTCGCACTGTTGGGTGTGGTAGCGGGGATTGCGGCGGCACTGGGCGCAGAAGCGGCGCTGTGGGCGTTGCAGCGTAAGGTGTTTGATTTCCCCTGGCAGCCAGACTGGACGTTGTGGCTGGCGCTACCGCTGTGTGGTGCGCTGTTGCTCTCATTGTGCGGTGGCTGGCTGGGCGTACGTCTGCTCAATGGCAAAGCGCTGTTCCGCCGTTTCGAATCGGCATAAAAAAAGCCGGTCAGTGACCGGCTTTGCTGATTACAGCTTTTCTACTGCCCAGGCGATGCCGCTGGCATACTCCTGCGGCAGTTGTGGCACCAGAGCATTCAGTGCAGCGGCTAAACGCGGGTGATCGCTGTCGCTGAGGTTGAGATGTCCGACTTTACGGCCAGGACGTACTTCTTTCTCATACCAATGCAGATGTACCAGGGGCTGCGCCAGCCAGTCATAATTGACGTCGGTGCCAATCAGGTTAACCATCACTGAAGTGGCTGCGACCACGGGCTGCGGCAGCGCCAGGCCAAGAACCGCACGCAAATGCAGCTCAAACTGGCTCACAGAAGCACCATTTTGCGTCCAGTGACCACTGTTGTGCACGCGAGGCGCTAACTCATTGATCAGAAGACCTTCAGGCGTAATAAAGCACTCCATCGCCATTACACCAACATAGTTCAGTTCATGCATAATCGCGCTGAGCATGCTTTCAGCCTGCGCCTGCTGCGCGGCATCGGCTTGCGCGAAGGCTACGCTGGTGCGCAGAATGCCTTCCTGATGGAGGTTATGGGTTAACGGATAGAACACCGTGCTGCCGTCATGTCCACGCGCACCGACCAGCGAAACTTCACCAAGGAAGTTAATGCCTTGCTCAACAATACACTCGCCATAGCATTCGTCTGGCAGCGTGTCCGTTTCGTTGGCACGCAGACGCCACTGGCCGCGACCATCGTAGCCACCGGTGCGACGTTTAACGATCGCCAGTTCACCAAGGGTGCTGAACACCTGCGGCCATTCTGCTTTATCTGCCAGTAACTGCCACGGCGCTGTCGCCAGATTGAGCTGGTCGAGCAGCTGTTTCTGCGTCAAACGGTCAGCCAGACGCGGGAAGATGTCGCGGTTCACAAAGGCTGGATGGTTAGCCAACTCGCGCGTGAGGGCGGTTTCAGGCCAGCGTTCGACTTCGGCGGTGATCACACTCTGTGCAATCGGCAGTGACTCGGGCTCCGCATCAATTCCAACCGGATACACCTGAATACCCAGTGGCTCAGCGGCCTGACGCAGCATGCGTCCTAGCTGGCCGTTGCCCAGTACGCAAACCGGCTTCATGCTTCCTCCCGTGGGTCCGGGTTATTCAGCACATCATCGGTCTGGGCCTGACGCCAGTTCGCCAGGCGCGTATTCAGCGCTGCGTCGTGAATCGCCAGGATCTGTGCAGCCAGCAGGCCAGCATTGGCAGCACCGGCTTTGCCGATCGCCAGCGTACCCACTGGGATCCCGCGTGGCATCTGTACAATGGAGTAGAGGCTGTCAACGCCGCTCAAGGCTGCGCTCTGTACCGGAACACCCAGTACCGGCACCAGCGTTTTGGCTGCCAGCATACCTGGCAGATGAGCGGCACCACCGGCACCCGCAATGATCACCTGGTAGCCATTATCGGCGGCGGTTTCAGCAAAGCTGAACAGCTTATCTGGCGTACGGTGAGCAGAAACCACTTCAACATTGAAGGGGACGTCCAGCGTGGTGAGGATTTCCGCAGCGAACTGCATCGTGGCCCAGTCACTTTTGGAACCCATGACAATAGCGATACGGGCCGTGGTGGCGGCAGCATTGGATGACATGCGGTCAACTCCTGTGAATATTCATACGTACCTGGCCGGTCGGGCAGGTGAAGAAGGGCACAGAGAATAGCATGAGAAGTGCGGAAGGAAAACGGTTGCGTCAGAGGAAAACCGGCACAAGGGCCGGTTTTCAGAACGGAAAGCGGATCAGTTGAATACCGTTGGCATCGAGTTGGATCATCGACCCTTCTTCGTGCCACGCACCCAGTACGGCACGCTGTGCGGGTTGGGTCTGCAAGGCAAACTGATGAATCGCTGGTCGATGCGTATGGCCGTGGATCAGCGTTTTCACCTGCTGGCGTAGCATGGTGCTCTCCACCGCCTGCAAATTCACATCCATAATACTGATGGATTTGTGCTGATTAGCCTGCTTGCTACCTGCACGCATTTTACCGGCAATACGCTGACGTAAGCGTAAAGGCAGCGCGAGAAACAGCCGTTGTAGCCAGCGTTTATGCACCTTGGCGCGAAAATTCTGGTAGCCCGTATCATCCGTGCACAAGGTGTCGCCGTGCATAATCAGTACCCGGTGACCATAGCACTCCAGCACCTGCTCTTCTGGCAACAGGGTCATGCCGCTGGCGCGCGCAAAACGCTGCCCAAGCAGGAAATCACGATTGCCATGAATAAAGAAGGTCGGGATGGGCAGTGCACGCAGTGCCTGAGCGATTTGTTGATGCAATGGATTGGGATCGTCATCACCGATCCAGGCTTCGAACAGATCGCCGAGAATGTAGAGCGCATCGCAGTGTGGCGCTTCTCGCTGCAAAAAATGCAGAAAACCGGCGGTAATCGCCGGTTCTTCCTGACACAGATGCAGATCTGCGATAAACAGGGTGCGAGACATTACTCGCTAACGGTGACTTTCTGGATCACTACGTCATCAACTGGCACGTCCTGGTGCATGCCGCTGCGGCCGGTTTTTACCGCTTTGATTTTGTCTACAACGTCCATACCTTCAACCACTTCTGCGAACACGCAGTAGCCCCAACCCTGCAGATCAGCAGAACGGTAGTTCAGGAAGTCGTTGTCGGCTACGTTGATGAAGAACTGAGCGGTAGCGGAGTGAGGAGCCTGGGTACGCGCCATTGCCAGCGTGCCTTTGGTGTTTTTCAGGCCGTTGTTCGCTTCGTTCTTGATCTCGCCTTTGGTTTCTTTCTGATCCATGCCTGGCTCGAAGCCGCCGCCCTGAATCATAAAGCCGTTGATCACACGGTGGAAAATGGTGTTGTCGTAGAAACCTTCACGGCAGTAATCCAGGAAGTTTTTCACGGTTGCTGGTGCTTTGTCGTCGAAAGTTTTGATGACGATGTCGCCATGATTGGTCTGGAAGGTAACCATTATTCTCATCCTGTAAAGGGTAGTCAGTGTACGCACCACGTCCCGGTGCGGGGCGCGGGCTTATAGTCGACGGTTTTTATAACACAAATTGACATGATGAGTCAGCCTGGCTGCATAAGAAGCTGCACTTTGCATCGCACCAGGTGAAAAAATACGGCACAATATCCGGATAACATGAAAAAGTGTCATCCGCACACGTCTCAATACGGAACTGTTAAATGCTAAAGATTTATAACACCCTGAGTCGACAGAAAGAGGAATTTAAACCGATCCACGCCGGCGAAATCGGTATGTATGTGTGTGGTATTACGGTTTACGACCTCTGTCATATCGGCCATGGCCGTACCTTTGTGGCATTTGACGTGGTTTCTCGCTATCTGCGCTATGTGGGCTATAAGCTCAACTATGTGCGTAATATCACCGATATCGACGATAAAATCATTAAACGTGCGCAGGAAAATGGCGAAACCATTGAAACCCTGACCAACCGCATGATTGCAGAAATGCACAAAGATTTTGCCGCGCTGGGTATTCTGCCACCGAATCAGGAGCCTCGTGCTACGCGCCACATCGGCGAAATCATCGACCTGGTTGAGCGTCTGATCGCGCGCGGCCATGCCTATGTGGCAGACAATGGCGATGTGATGTTCGATGTGCTGAGCGATATCGATTACGGCAAGCTGTCACGCCAGGACCTGGAGCAGCTGCAAGCGGGTGCTCGCGTTGAAGTGGCAGAAGTTAAACGTAACCCGATGGATTTCGTGCTGTGGAAGATGTCCAAGGCCGATGAGCCATTCTGGCCTTCTCCGTGGGGCAATGGTCGTCCAGGCTGGCACATTGAGTGTTCTGCAATGAACTGCAAGCAGCTCGGCGCGCATTTCGATATTCACGGTGGCGGTTCAGATCTGATGTTCCCGCACCATGAAAACGAAATCGCACAGTCAACCTGTGCGCACGATGGCCCTTACGTCAACTACTGGATGCACTCCGGTATGGTGATGGTGGACCGCGAGAAGATGTCTAAATCGCTGGGTAACTTCTTCACCGTGCGTGACGTGTTGCAGCACTATGATGCGGAAACCGTGCGTTACTTCCTGATGTCTGGCCACTACCGTAGCCAGCTTAACTACGGCACCGAGAACCTGAATCAGGCGCGTGCTGGCCTGGAGCGTCTCTATACCGCTCTGCGCCACACCGATACCAGCGTGGCAGCGCAGGGCGGCGAAGAGTTTGATGCCCGTTTCCGTGCCGCAATGGATGATGACTTCAACACGCCAGAAGCTTACTCCGTGCTGTTCGATATGGCGCGCGAAGTGAACCGCCTGAAAGGCGAAGACGCTACCGCCGCGAACGCACTGGCAGCCAAACTGCGTGAAATCGCTAACGTTCTGGGCATCCTGCAACAAGATCCGGAGCTGTTCCTGCAAAGCGGTGCGCAGAGCAGTGACGATGAAGTGGCCGAAATTGAGGCGCTGATCGTGATGCGTAACGATGCACGTAAAGCCAAAGACTGGGCGCAGGCCGATGTGGCACGCGATAAGCTGAACGTATTAGGCATTGTGCTGGAAGATGGGCCGCAGGGCACCACCTGGCGACGTAAATAAGCAAGAGGGCGAGCAATCGCCCTTTTTTATGCACGCACTGGTAGAAAAGAAAAAAGGCGCTCTGATGGGCGCCTTTATTGTTTCTACGTGACGGTTTTACGCGACGACAGTGATGCTCTGCCCGGCGAACGAGACCGTCTGGCCTGGGAAGATTTTACAGCGCTTACGCGTTTCAACCGCGCCATCAACGCTGACCTGACCTTCGTCGATCACGATTTTGGCCTGTGCGCCACTTTCAACCCAGCCTTCCAGCTTCAGCAGGTCACACAGATCAACGTGGGCGTGTTTGCCCAGAGAGAAAGTTGCCATTATGCCTGTGCTCCATCGTGGTACTCTTCGCACGCCTGTAGCGTGTTCTGAATCAGGGTAGCAACGGTCATTGGACCTACGCCGCCCGGTACTGGGGTGATAAAGGAAGCACGCTCCGCAGCGGCCTCATACTCTACATCGCCGACAACTTTGCCGCTTTCCAGACGGTTAATACCCACATCGATCACGATGGCACCCGGTTTAATCCAGTCACCTGGAATGAAGCCCGGTTTGCCCACGGCAACCACCAGCAGGTCGGCGTGTTCAACGTGATGACGCAGGTTTTTGGTGAAGCGGTGAGTCACGGTGGTGGTGCAGCCTGCCAGCAGCAGTTCCATGCTCATCGGACGGCCTACGATATTAGAAGCGCCAATCACTACCGCATTCAGACCGAAGGTGTCGATGTTATAACGCTCCAGCAGCGTAATGATGCCGCGTGGGGTGCAAGGGCGCAGCAGTGGCGCACGCTGACACAGACGACCTACGTTGTAAGGATGGAAGCCATCAACGTCTTTATCCGGCACGATGCGTTCCAGTACTTTGACGTTATCGATACCAGCAGGCAGCGGCAGCTGCACCAGGATACCATCGATTGCGCCATCGTTATTGAGCTGGTCAATCAGTTCTAACAGTTCTGCTTCGCTGGTGGTAGCGGGCAGGTCGTAAGAGCGGGAAACGAATCCAACTTCTTCGCAGGCGCGACGTTTGCTCGCCACATAGATCTGCGATGCCGGGTTTTCACCCACCAACACCACTGCCAGACCAGGTGCGCGTTTACCGTCCGCTATGCGCTGCTGAACTTTTTCAGCAACCTCAGAGCGCACCTGCTGCGCAATCGTTTTACCGTCAATAATCTTTGCTACCATCAGAGAGGAAATCCACTGTGTTATGTTGAATCGGGGGAATGGCGCATATTGTGTCAGAAGAGTCGCGTGCTGTCAGGTGTTGCATTGCCACGACTGCACGATTCTTCTGCAACTGATTGCCTGGACGCGTAAAATCGTTGACTCAGCAAGTGCCCACCGTATAATCCACCCAGCTTCCCCAAGCGCCCTTAGCTCAGCTGGATAGAGCACCGGCCTTCTAAGCCGTAGGTCACAGGTTCGAATCCTGTAGGGCGCGCCATTCTCACTTCTCCTATAGTTTACTCAAGTACACAAACTCCCTTTTAAACCAGCTCGCAAGCGAAATATCGTGATCGTGATGTCTACTAAGTTCTATTGAAAGCTACGCCTATGTGGGGATAGGTTCCTGTTAGACGAAGTCAAGCCGCAATCTTTATAATTCTTTGAGCAGCTTCGAGCGCGCTATTTACAGGAATGAAATTAATATCTTCCTTTAAGGCTAATTCAGTCAGTTCATTAACATAACTACGCATGCTTGCAACGGTTTTAGGTGGGATGGTTGGATCTTCGTAAGATGGGATGCCAACGATAACATCAAGCACATATGGTTTTAAAACCATACTGGAGCGAGAAAGTGATTCTAAATCATATACTTTTGCTTTAATTGAGTTTATTGACGCCGATAAACGACTAGGTACCATTAATCCAAAGTTAGAAGCATAAACATCATTATAAAATCCAAAGCGAGTCTGCAAATGTGCGCTTGATAACTGCACGCGGGTACCAAAGTAATCCGAAATTTTCGGATTCAGCCTTCTAGCTTCATCGGATATTCTGGTTGACCATTGCTCTGACTGCTTTTGACTAGATCTATCATCATCTTCTGAACGATCTGCCTCAAGAGTTAAAGTTCCTAGGCTTGCTGTTAGCCTGACAGCTTGTCTCAAAATCCCAGATAAACTATCGTCGAGTGCTTCAGCATGCTTTGAGATTGCGAAACCAGATATGGGGGATGCCCAATGCTCCAAGTTGACGCTTGAGTTCAGGTGAGAATTGAGTGAGTCTTTCACCCAAGATACCATTGCCTTGATTGCTTCTGATTTCGTACCATAGATTGAATCGAGAACCTCATCCCTGATGGATTGAATTATTTCATACCTACCATCAACTCCCCTGGCAACAATTATTGCGTTAATCCTTTCGCCTGAACCAATGATAGGCTCAAAGGACACTGACCACCACTTACCTGCATAGGTTGGTTTTGCTGGAAAGAGTGAAATGTCAAATGTCATTGAAACATGTCCGATTGAGATATGCGTAACCTAGATCTTATCAGAGTCTCGATTGATAACAATCTATCGGTAAGAAAAGCTAAAATTTGGGCGATCACTGCATCTGGAACATACATTGTTGCCTGAGCACTAGACATTACACCTTCCAAATTTAAAGCACGATACATAGGGGCTATCATCTGAGAGGCGGTTCGTAAATCACGGAATTTGTCTAATTCGGTTTTGATTGAGAATAGAGCTCTCAAGATGTTGTTATCGAGTGCCGGTTGGTCAGCTGGCAAGCTTTCTGGAAGTGCGAGTCCATGGTCAATGAACAAAAAATCATCGCCTCCATCGTAAAGGATGTTACCAACATTTCTATCATGATTGGCAATCCATTCATCGAAAACGCCAACATCCAGAGATGCTTTGAAATTTTGTAGTTTTTCGTATGATTGACGGCAATCGGCGTACCTTCGAAAGCTAGGGTAAGCCGCATCTTCAGAACCAAACATAAGTGCGTTTTTCCCCGGCGGGATAATGTCTAACGTCGTGTCATCTGCGAGGATGAGGTAGGGCTTAGGGATTGGTATTCCAAGCTCTCGACCAAGAATGGCGCAGAATGCTTCAACGCAAATCTCACGGGGATCAATTATCTTTGCAAAAACTACAACCGTATTAGTTGCTGTTCTGACGTGGGCCTTCCATGTCTGGTTTATGTTGCTATCACTAAACAACTCAGCTCCCGGTAAAAGGGTTGCTATCTGAATGTCATTCATATCTAAGCCATCTTTTCTTACAATACTTTAGAGAATATACAGAATACTCCTCTAGACATATCCTGACAGATGATCAGTACTCAATAAAAAATTTAACAAATCATACACCCTTTACAGCCGTTCCATACTTTGAACCTAAGCAACTACGAACTTACTAGACAAGTTACTTCCAATTCTATTCTTGATGATCGCTTTTCCTACGGCTTCAAATGAACAACAATGTCCATAGCGTTAGCTTGCTGTGCTGGAAGGGATCGGGTATCTCAGATCGATTTGTGGCGCGTCGCTTAGAAACCTGCCAGATTTTGCCATCAGGTATGCTGCCATTTCCTCTGGCGTTAAATCGACATGAAACATGTCCTTATCCTGGAACCATGCATCAGGCCAGTAGATGAGATCGGACGGATTCGCATCAAAGTTTTTTTCTAGCAATCCCAGCGCATAGCTGTGTTCAGATTCCTTACCTTCAGCATGGCATACGAAATTGATTATCTGAATCAACTCACCCCAGGTTAAATCGCTAATGTATTTTTCCTGATTAAATGCCATCCGGGCAAAGTTCTTTGCACTGGTCCATGAGGAAAAGTCCCGGAAATCAGAGAATGTTTGTGGGTTGATAACCTGGCCGTTCCAGTCGGCGATCATTGCTTTTAGCCCTTCATCATCTTCGTTGGTGCCGGTATCAATTTGCGACAGTATTTCTTCGGCAGTGTCAGCTAACACCATAATTTTTTGGCGACTGATTTTGACTAGTTGAAAGCGCTCAGGCAATGGCATTCGGTCTTCCTTGTTAAATTGTGGAGCAGTAGCGACGCGGCGATAGATAATCTGCGTCAAAGGGGATGTCCTCATGTGACTTATGAAGACATTACTAACATCTCGGTGTATTAATCAACAGGGAGCAGGTCAGGTGAGGTTAATCAGGCAGAATCACGAGTTTTGCTGCTCATCGCAGGACGTTTTTAAGACGGAGTCAGGTGATGAAGAGATGGACTGTCAGGTTTCATCCATGCTTAGAAGGTGCTATAAAGCGATAAATTAACTGCATGGATGCCATAATGAAAAAAACACTAACTTTTATATGCCTTATTTTATTGGCGGGATGCCAGACACATACAAAAAAAACGCTTGGCAAACCATTGAGTTTCCCAACCGCTTTGGAAATAAAAAGCCAATGCGAATCGGAAACGGCGCAGCAGGTTGAGAGTCGGGAACTCCATGTATGGATGTGCCAGTCTGTTACTGCAATACAGAATCGTTTTTTTGACGCAGATAAATACCAAGGCAAGACCTGCGATATCGTGATTACACAGCCGTTAGGTAAGCAACCAACGAACGTTAGTACGAATGGCGGCGACCCGGATCTATGTAAAGTTGCTTTGGAGGCCACTGAACAAGCTATCGATTCAGGTACTTTCCCCCTGCGCCCGGCAAGCCTAAAAGAAAAAATCATTGTGCATTTCGCGCCTGAAAAAACCTAATCGCCTTCGGGCGATTTTATATTTTAGTTAATATGGTATCATCTAAGGCTGACTTCGAAAAATCTGGGAGAGACTCTGGACGGCACCAAGGCATTCTCGATTATTGAGTTAGAAAATATTTTTTCTATTTATATGCCCATGATGGGCATAAGAATTCATTTGGCTTATTACTTTGATAATTTAATTCATATATTGAAATTATCCCGTATATCAACTATTGCGTTTGGTTACTTGTTGGTGTGTGTATAGATTTTATACTATCAATCAGAAATAGCTAATACAGTTCGCTCTATTACTATCGATAGGAGTTAGTGCTATCTTCGCTAATTTTCTTTACTCACTAAAGATCATAGAGGGATTTGCACTGTGCGCATCAGGCCTTCCGCACAAGAGGTATGTAAATGTGCCTCGGTAACTTTTTTATCGTTGTTATCAGAATGCTGACTGCCAGGTACTGAGACGACAAGAAAAGATATCTGCAATAATGCCTTGAATGTACATATCGTTGCGAGCATCATCGCAAATATGATCCCATGGATTCTTCATCGCAATGACTTCTGACAAAACTCTAAAGCAAGCGATATCAAATATTACTATTTGGCGCAAAGGCGAACAGCGTGCGCCACATAAGCCATTATTGCTGCTGCACGTCCTCTCACACTATCGGCAGGGTCATGATCGTCTGTTTAACTATGGTTCTGAAATCTATGAGCCCCTGTTGGGCCTCCTTGAACGGTATGGACCGCAGCGCCGTGACCAGCGTCCGGACATGCCGTTCTGGCGTCTGAAGGGCGATGGCTTTTGGGAACTACAAAACGCGGAACTGTGCTCAACCAAGGGTAGCCGTCAGCCACCCCGACGTGAACTCATCGCATATAATGTTGCGGGTGGATTTGATGTCGATAATTTTGCGTTGGTGGCAAAAAATCACCGGTTAATTGATATGCTGGCGCAACAACTCCTGGCGGCACATTTTCCGACCAGTATTCAGGAAGAGATCGCTGACGAGATGGGTTTTGATATTCGTACCTCTCTCCGTCAACGCGATCCGAAGTTTCGCCAGATGGTACTGCGTGCATACAATTATCAGTGCTCTATCTGTGGTTTTAACATGCGTCACGATAATGCGCCGATTGCGCTTGAAGCTGCCCATATCAGATGGAAGCAGCACCATGGCCCTTGTGAAGTGCCTAATGGCCTGGCATTGTGCGCAATCCATCATAAAGCGTTTGATCGCGGCTCGATCGGCCTGGATGAAAATATGCGTGTGGTGATTTCAGATGCGGTTAATGGCGGTGGAGTGGTGCAGCGATTGTTCTGGGACTTTGCAGGGAAGATGATCGCGCTGCCATCGGTTAGGGAGAATTATCCGGGGGAGCGATTTGTGGAATGGCACAGGAAAGAGGTGTTCAGAGGAGAGTATTAATATGGCGTTCTGTGAAACGGGCTTTGCGCATAGTCATCTCCTCAAAGGACATAGTCAGTATATCGGGAGATCTCTAAAGTGAATGGTCCGTTTTGCAGTGATACTTACAATTCCATCAGGGCCACCCTTTAGCTCAATAAAACTGAACTGATGACCCTGAGCTTCAGAGACTGCATGAATCGTAACTACTTTCTTAATAATCGCTTGATTAATAAAAACAATATTCCTGCATAAACGCAAACGACCAAAATCAGACTGCTAAAAGTGACAGGATCAGACTCAGCCTCATAACTTCCAGACTGGTATTTTCCAAACATTAAATAAGCGTGCTCAACTACCCAGGACGTTAGCGTATAGAGCGGCTTTCCATAACTCGACATCCAAAATGCGACGATAAAGCAAAGGATGAATCCAACAATATTTTTGGTTATATTTACACCCTTCATGGTAAAAATATCCTTATTTGTTAAACAAAATAATTCATAAATGAAAATGATTTTTTGACTTTTTCAATATAATAAAAATTCGTCACTGTTTACATTCTGCAAAATTGCTTACTCCTTGTACGTCAACCCAGCCATAGGATTGTAAACCGTGGCGCGACCCTGGGACATCTTTCATGCCTTGTTTCAATAAAGCTTTACGCACGGTGTAAAAATCTTGCCGATTGACAAATGTGATACATCCTTCGCTAAACCCGGATCCATCTGGACGCAATGGGTGTAAACGAAAGCCACCACGCAAAGAATGTCCAATATAAGTGCTATCTGTCATCGTTTTAGCACTATAAAGTCCGAACCATTCTGAATGATTGTTGCCTGTCCATGCATCAATTGCCCATCCACGTACACGGTTGGCATAGCTGCCATCAGGTCTTGGAACTATGTAATAGCGTCCAACCGGAATTGCACTATTAGACAGGAACGTACAGTTAGGATCATTTTTGTGCGGATCTTGACCAGAAAAAACCGGAAAATCACCAACTCCATAAACATGTAAAAGCGTTTGTTTACCATCTTCACTTAAGTCATTATAACTCATGCGCATTATCTGCATTGAATCGCTCCTGTTAATTTTAATCTGTTTTCCTTATCGGTAGTTAACCTAACATTTTATACCAAGAAAGTTAAGAAGAACTGCTGGAAGTATGGGGTGATTTATTCAAGTGGGAAAAAGTCACTAAGTGCTTATGGCGTTTTTCCGTGTTAATGACAATGGCTGTATAACGATCAATTATGCGTTAAAAATAAAATAGGAATTGTCTAATATTTGATGGCGACTTTTATGCAGAAAAAAGATCATAAAAACAAAAAACAAGATTCTCGTTGGTTGCAATTGCACCTTAGTCGGTACTGATATACATATCATCTACACTTTCAACTATGCAGCCCATAATGGCGTTAAGAACTCTTTTCTGACAACCAGTCTTAACGATACAACAAGCGTTCCTAACACCGACAAAAAGCCACAACACCCACACTAACCGAAACGGCATTGACCAACCTTTGCAAATATTAGCAAGCTATTAATTACCATCGGTGTTATGGTGGACGTTCACTCTCAACCGGATGTCCAATATGGAAACTGGTTTTTACTGGGTGGGGAACGGTGTGACAGCGCCGTATGTGTGGTTCTGGCAGTTGGGATATGGTTTCCACCGGCCTTCTGGAACACTCCCCATCACGATGCCGCATTTCAAAGCCGCTGGCTTATCTGTGCTTAGCGATAAACTCACTCTAACGGATATCAAGAAAGGCTTTTAAAGGGCAGGAGTGTCTTTTAGGGCTGATGACATAGCCATAGAGAAAAATGTTTTTCTATGGCTACCTGTTTGAAATATAAAGGTTATACAGACTTACTGTTTAGTTTAAGCGGTAGCTGCTAACCCTGAACATTCTCCTCTGAACGTCTGCTACCAGAAAAGTGCTTGTGCGAATTCCAGTTAATGGCGCAGCAAAATACCATCCCAATCAGAAACGGTACTGTCGAACCCGAGAAGAAGAAGCTACCGATCCAATAGCCCAGCGATAAGCTGGCATAGATTGAGGCCAGGCGCAGCCATAGCGTGAAAACGTTTGATTTATCCATAAGTTAATGAGTTATTCCTTTAACGTGTTAACACAATCAACCCCGCCGTAGTCGCTCCAGTACTGCCTCAAACCCTTGATTGACAATCATCTCAGCGGCTTCGCTGCGGGTGATTTCACTCAACAGGCTGATCTGGTCAATCTTGCGCAGTACTGACATGCGTAACGAGAGCGAAACCGCTTTCTTCTTCTCTTTGTCGAGAAACACGCGGCTTTGGGTGTCTGCGGTTTGCAGTTCAGCATTGAATTTTAGCGCTTCATTCATGTAGCGCAGGCTTTTTTTATCCAGTTTACCGCTATCGACCAGCACATAGCTCTGGTTGCCACGGCTGTACTTGATCTCGGCGGACCAGGATTCGCGAAGCTCTTTCAGTACGCGGGTCAGCGTCGGTTCTGAACAATCCAGCTCGGCTAACAGCTGGCTGGCAGCGACGGGTTTACGGTTGCTGAGTAGCGATGCGAGCATATACACGCGTGTTTGTCGGGTACTGAGTTGCATTGTCGGTCAAGGCCTGCGTTGTGAGTTAAGGGTCAGCCACGCAATCCTTGCTAGTGACTTCACGACAATATCAATATTTGCCTTAATGTCAGGTAAATAGATTGCGTAAAAGCGTTGCGTTACCTGAACTATTCTCTGCGGCGATGCCGTACTCCTGCGCGCGCGCCAGAATCGCTTCCGCCCAGCGGCGATGGGTGGCCGGTTCACACATCGCCCCCTGTGATTTAAATACCGCCTGGCTGGAGTTGAGAATGCGTAAGGCATCAGCGTGATCGGCAGCAGAAACCATCAGTTGACTCTGTATCGCGGCAATCTGGCTGGGATGAATGGCGGTTTTGCCCACCAAACCATGGGCAATATCCAGTCGCAGCTCATTTTCCAGCATCATCTGATCGTCAATCAGTTCGCACACTGGCGCGCTCAAGACAAAATCGCGCGAGGCGAAGACCGCCACCAGCATTTTAATGGTGTAGCCCATTGGCGTGTCATACAGCGTCAGGTGGCGTGGACGGCGCAGCGATAGCGTGTTCATCAGGTCATTACCGCCAATGCGCAGCGCCAGAATACGTGAGCGGCAAGGGTGCTGCTGTAGCGCCTGTGCCAGTTCGCGCATCGCAACCACGTCAAACACCTCTTCTGTCTCCAGCGTTGGCATCAGGTGCAGGTGGGTCTCGGCGATGATTTGCCACCAATTAGGCAGGGTGGACAGGGTAAATTTGGGCAGCACCAGGCCATCAATCGCGGTTAAATCGAGATTCTCGATCAGCCATTCGGCCATCGCCAGATGACGTGGACGGATAAACACTAACGGCCACGCGGCATTGCCTTCTGCACACTGGGCGGCATTTAACTGCTGCAATAGCTGCTGGAGATTGTGTAGCGCCTGTGGCAGCTCAGCGTCACTTACCGCATCTTCAAGGCAAATCACCAGCGAACGCAGCCCGGTAATTTTGTCGCGTAAGATCGCCTCGGCGATATCATTGCGCACGGCAGGCATGTAAAGTGTTGCGCCCAAACGCCACGGTGAGAGACGGGCGTTCATCACAGCACCTTCTTGATGATCGTTACTGCGCGATACTGACCCAATTCGTTGCCCGCTTCGGTGATGGGAATATTTTTCTGGCCGGCGAGGTACACCAGCAGCGCAACGTCGGGGTCGGTGACCGATCGAACTAATACATGATCCGGGACGCGACGCAGCACCGCACGAGTCGCTTCGGCGATGCCGGGTTTAATGCGGTTCAGGCTGTCGACCTGATACCGGTCTGCCAACAACGACAGCACCGCTTCACTCCGCGCTATCAACTGTTGTTGGGGGAGCGCATTCGGTTGGCACTGTGGCAATCTGCTGGCCTCCAGCCGTTGTGCATAGCGGACAACGGTGTCGACCAACTGCTGGCTGCAATCATATTGCGCGAGATGATCGCACTGCACGCAGCCGTGCAGGCCAGCTTCCGACCACAGCGAGCGAGAGATCAACCCTGAAACCGGCGCACCCATAATGCCAAACGGGATCAGCCAGTCGTCATCACTGGCGGAGAGCCACGCGCGACCACAGGGATCGGCCAGGACAACCAGACGCGGCTGAGCGGGATAGCCAGGACGCTGGGCGAGTGAGCGAATCAGCTCACCGGTGATCGCACCTTTGCCCGTCCAGCCATCGACAAATACAATGCCTTCGCAGCCATGGCGCGCCTCAATGATATCCAGCGCAGCACCATCGATACCACGATCGCGAATAATACTGATGCCATAATGGTAAGAGGTATGACCGAGGGATCGCAGTGCCTGTTGCAGCATGACGCCCAGCGGGACGCCAGCGCGCACCAGGCTGGTCAACACAATTGGCGTGGTGGGGAACTGGTTTATCAGCGCCAGGGCCAGCATCGTCACTTCCCGTGCCAGACGTTCGGCCCCCTGATCCAGAGCCTGATTAAACAGTGTCAGATGCCAATGGGTGGGCTCGGGTTCCTGGCTAAGCATCTCGGAGTAGTGGCGGGTGCCTGACTGGATCAATTGCTCTTTCTGATCCACTGGCGTCATGGCGATCTGCACCGGATTCAGTAAAAATTCGACGTCACCCGGCAGGTACGATCCGGAAAAAGGCTGTGCATCAGGCATCGGTCTGTTCTCCAAAAATCGTGCGGTTGATCTGTGCGGCAAACTGACTCTGGCGCGGCAGGCCATACCAGCTACAGAGTTGCATAAAGCGGTGATCGCTCAGACTGTCCCCAAGGCCGATCACCGGGAAGATGCCGCGCTCGGCACGCAACTTCTCCAGTAAAAAGCTAACCGCTAACCCTTTTTCCACCACCAGCGGTAGCCACGCCACGTTGTTGCTGTTGCGGTGGAGATAAAAACCGGTGGTCGGGAACCGCTGTTCAATCTCATCCGCAATGGCATACAGCTCATCGAGGCGCGTGCTGTCGCAGTGCTTCATCACCAGGTAAATGGGGGTGTGGTCATATTCATAGTTGATGCGTGCCCAGCCGTTGATATCACGCTGGGTCATCAGTTCAGTGATCGCTTGCTGCATGTCCAGTAAACGGCTGCGGTAGGGCTGCAATTTTTCCAGCATCTGTGTGCGCCACTCGGCATCCTCTTCCCCTTGTGGGTTGAGGATCACTGCACCGTGCGTAGCGATCGACCAGGATCGGAACGGGATTTTTACCCTAGCGATCTCTTCCGTGCCGCGTGCTGTGACCGGGATCAGGTCAGCATGCTCCAGCATCCAGTCAACCAGCATCGCCTGTTCTTCTGTCATAAAGCTGCGTGGTTGCAGGCTGCGATCCAGCGCGCCGGGGCGGAAGGGCGCGACATTCAGCTCATCCACCATTTTGCGACGTGTCTGGAACAGGGTGTCGTCCAGATCGGAGAAGATCACCGGTTTAGTCATAGCAAATTACCTCAACGTGCGTCGCAACCCGCTGCAACGCGGTGAGTAAGTGTGGATCGACGCTGGATGCCGGGGTTTCAATGCACAGCAAAATGCGATCAAACCGCTGGTGCGCCACGTTATAGACAAAGTTAGCAATACCGAGTCCGTAGTTGTCATTGAAGGCAATGATCGATTCGATAGCGAAGCCAGGCGCTATCGGCGAACGGGTGGTGGAGCTGTATTTGACCTCTGCACCCAGTGCTGCCAGTCGTTCAGCCAGCAGGAAGGGTTCCCAGACAAATTCGCTGCTGCCGAGGACGAGAATTTTCTCTCCCGGCTGGGGCTGAATATGGCAGCCCAGATCGGCCGCAGGCGCTTTCATGCCGAGACGTCCCCAGCTCTGCTTGCCGATCAGCGGCACATCAGACGAAGTATGCAGTGAGGCGGCGGGCATTTCTGGCAGCGGTGCTGCAGGGTCGGCCAGCCATTGCCAACTGCCTTGTGCCAGTGAAACGGCATGCACCGGCAGCGGTGAGCGATCCGTAAGCGCATCTCCGCTCCAGTCCGTTAGCGTCACGGTGATCACGCGTTCAATCTGGTTCAGCCCACCTTCCTGACGTAATGCCTGCAACAGGTTGATAAAGGTATTGCCGGTGGTGGCTTCATCATCAATTAATACCAGCGTGCGGGCATTCAGTACCCGCTGGCGTAACTCGGCATTTTCCGGCAGGTAGATCAGATGATCGGTGGCATGGCTGTGGTTTTCTTTGAATTCGCACAGCAATTCTGCCGCCTGTGGATGACGGGTTGAAGTGAGATAAACCGGCTGTTGCGCTTGATGCCGTGCTTCATCAAACACGCCAGCGCCCAGTCCGACGGCAGTTTCGGCCATGCCGATAAACAACACCGGTCCATGATCGAGGGCGGGAAGACGTTGTGACAACTGGCGGTAAACCTGGCGCATTTTGGCTGGAGCAACCGGAATATGCCGACCGAGAACCTTGCTAACGAACAGAAAAGCCCGCTTCGGATTGCGGCGTTCGGCCACTTCAAACAGCTCATCAAAGAGGGTGTCAGCCCCGGTTGGGATGACGCTGAGCGTGCCGCAGGACAGGGTTCGGCTCCAGAGAGTCTCCATAGAATTCCTTAAATAAGACGATTGGTCAGCGCAGAGCTGTAAGAGACGGCTTGCGTCAGTGCGCGCACCGAAGTCGCATGAAAACGCTGAGTTGCTGCAAGAATCTGCGACCGATCAATCAGGTCCAACTGGTGCAGGGCAAACAGTGCTGGCAGGTTTACCCCGCTGAGCGCGGTGTAACCAATGCCACCCGAGGGACGCATATTGATTTCCAGTAGCCGCGGCTGGCCTTGCGCATCATGGCGTGTTTGTACATTAACTAATCCATCTGCACCCATGGCGCTGGCACAAGCGACAGCCAGTTCGTAAGCCGCTCCGTCCTTTTCCAGATGCTGTAACGCACCCTCTTTGCGGCGGGCAATGGCGGCCAGTACCTGGCCTTTTTCTGCCAGAATATCCACCGAATACTCGGGGCCAGGCAGGTAGGGCATGAGCACCAGTGGTGAGAAGGTGTCAGTCGCTTCCAGCGCCTGCAAATAGAGCGCGGTATTGACTCGACGATGATCGGGATGGGTAAATGCCGCCATCGGTGAAAGGCTGTCATCAAACTGCCAGAATCCCATGCCATAAATGCCGTTAACCGGTTTGATGCACAGCGGCGCACCCGCGAAAGGCTGGCTGGCGATCTGCTCACGCAGTGCGGCGGCAGAATCAACGCGAATGGAAGGCACCACCGGCAAGCTGAGGTGCTGCATCGCTTCCGCAAAGGCCGCTTTATCATCAGCCAGTGCCAGCTGATCACGGTTGCTGGCACCGGTGGTTAAACGCACGCCGCAGGCTTCAATCGCCTTACGATGGGATTCAAACCACTGTGCATGACGTCCAGTGTGAATCGCCTGAATTGCGTATTTCTCTTGCGTGGAGAGAATAAATTCTAGCCGTTGATTGTCATTCTCAGGCTCAATAAATGCTGCATCCGCCAGCGAAAGAATTTCATTACGCTGATAGCGATGAGAAGCATAAACAGTAATATTGCGCTGTTGTACATTCAGATCGTTTTTAATGTGATGAATAATATCTCTTTGTGAAGAGAGTCCTTCCATAAACCAGATATTGTGTCTCATTTCAGGTTATTTCCACGGCCGGGAATGAAGGATGTTATGTCCAGTGAAGTGTATTTGTCACGCAATCTACTGTCAATCATAATATGATTTTGTCATTGACGTAAGATTATGAATTTTCATGTAAAGATTTGTCATCGTGAAATCGGTTTTTTTCCTGGGTAGAAAATTTTTATCCTTTTGATTTCAATAATTTAAAGTGCTACCAAACATTTCAGGGAAAAATGCGCTTGTTCGATATTGGCATCATGTTATGATTTTTCCTCTAAGGAATAGGGTGTTTAAAACAGAACCTTTTCAATACCTGGTTGAAGGAAATATGACATGGTTTCATTAAGCAAAAATCAGACTGTCTCACTCAGCAAACAAACATCCTCATTAAATAAACTTCATTTCGGCTTAGGCTGGGACCCAATAAAGAAAAAAGGGTTATTCAGCAAGCTGCTTGGCGGTGGTAATGACGCCATCGATCTGGATGCCAGCTGTATTCTGCTGGATAAATCCGGCCACCAACTCGACACCATCTGGTTCCGTAAACTCGCCTCTTCCTGCGGCTCTGTGCAGCATAGCGGCGATAATATGACAGGCGAAGGTGATGGCGATGACGAAGTGATTAACGTTGATCTCATGCGTCTGCCTGCGGAAGTGGAGTATCTCGCTTTTACCGTGAATAGCTTCCGTGGCCAGACCTTCAATGAGGTCGAAAATGCCTTCTGCCGCGTGGTCGACCAAAGCGGCAAAGAGCTGGCGCGTTATCAACTGGCAGAGCAGGGCAGCCATACCGGTATTGTTATCGCTTCGCTGCACCGCAACGGTGGCCTGTGGGATTTCACTGCCCACGGTCAGGCCTCTAAAGGTCGCGTCATTGACGACATGATGGCGGATATTGTTGCTGTGGTGGTGCGCTAATGACGATGTCTCCTGGAAGTAACGCCGCAGTGCCGGGCAGCCTGCTGACGGTACGCGTGGTATCGGGTGCTGAGGTAGATGCCTCGGCGTTTCGCCTGTTTGCCAGCGGTAAAGTCAACGGTGATGCGGACATGGTGTTTTACGGCCAGCCGGAAAACGATGACCGTACCATCAGCCTGAAAACTGAGGGCCATCACTCGCTGTTCAGCGTGGATCTCAGCCGCTTACGCCCTGAAGTGCAGAAAGTCGCCTTTACCGTGACCTGTGACGGTGGTCGCACGGTAGCCGCTCTGCAACGCCTTGCGATTCAAGTCGAGCAGAACAGCGAAGTACTGATGAGTGGCAACGTTGAACTGGCTGGGCGCCAGGAGGCAGCACTGATTCTTGGCGAGCTTTATCGCCGCAACAACGAATGGAAATTCCGTTTTATCGCCCAGGGCTTTAACGGTGGCCTCAAGCCACTGGCAGAGCATTTTGGTGTGAATGTATCGGATGAACCGGCTCCGGCTCCGACTCCGGCCCCAGCACCTGCGAAAATCAGCCTGAGCAAAGTCTCTCTGACCAAAGAGAAACCCGCGATCAGCCTGACTAAGCGCGACAACTTTGGTGAGATCCGCATCAATCTCAACTGGCACCGTGGCAATGGTGGCGCAACGGGCTTGCGCTCAATGTTCGGCGGTAACAAAGGCGTCGATCTCGATTTGGGCGCGTTTGTGCGGCTGGAAGATGGCTACAAATGTGTGATCCAGGCGCTGGGCGGTAACTTCGGATCCCTGCGTGATGAGCCCTACGTTCAGCTCCAGGGGGATGATCGTACCGGTGAAGTTAGCGATGGTGAGTGGCTGCATGTAAACGGTCGCGAGTGGAAGCACATCAGTGAAGTGCTGATTTTTGCCTACATTTATGAAGGCGTTGCCAGCTGGGATAAGACCGATGGCATCGTCACGCTGCACGTTCCGGATCAACCGCCGATTGAGACGCGAATGACCGAAGGCCAGAACCGCCGCAACATGTGTGCCATTGCCCGTCTGGTTAATGACAACGGCAGTATCCGCGTTGAGCGCATCAACCAGTTCTTTAATGGACACGACGATATGGACAAAGCCTTCGGCTGGGGCTTTCGCTGGCGTGCCGGTTCCAAATAATTCAGACAGAGGAAAGACCATGAGCTTTTTTGACAAGGTAAAAGGGGCGTTCAATTCAGGACGCGACGAACTGACTAAACAAGTCAGTCGCTATAAAAATAAGAAATTCATGCAGGGCACCGTGGCGGTTTGTGCACGTATTGCGGTTGCCAGTGACGGAGTCAGCGCGGACGAGAAGCAGAAAATGATCGGCTTCCTGCGCGCCTCTGAAGAGTTGAAAGTGTTCGAGACCACGGAAGTGATCGAATTCTTCAACAAACTGGTCACCAGCTTCGATTTCGATCTGGAGATTGGCAAGGGCGAAACCATGAAGTACATCATGGCGCTCAAAGATCAACCTGAAGCGGCGCAGCTGGCCGTGCGTGTGGGTATTGCTGTTGGTAAAAGCGACGGTGATTTCGATGCGGACGAGCAGAAAGCAGTACGTGAAATTGCCATCGCGCTGGGTTTCGACCCTGCGGAATTTGGCCTGTAACTTAATCTGAAGGATTAATAATGGAATCCACACACATCGGTTTTCCCGTTGAAACCGTGATTGTTTTTATCGCGCTCTCCGTTGGTGCGATTTTAATCGACCTGTTTATGCACCGTGGCGATAAGCCCATTTCGCTGAAGAGTGCGGCACTGTGGTCACTGTTTTGGGTGGCCGTGGCGATGGGCTTCGCTGGCTTCCTCTACATTCATCACGGCGCTGAAGTGGCCAGCCTGTTTATTACCGGTTATGCGCTGGAGAAAGTGCTGTCGGTTGATAACCTGTTTGTGATGATGGCGATTTTCTCCTGGTTCGCCGTGCCAGACCGCTACCGCCACCGCGTACTCTACTGGGGCGTGATTGGTGCCATTGTGTTCCGTGGCATCTTCGTGGCTATCGGTACTGGCTTACTGAGCCTTGGCCCGTACGTTGAGATTGTGTTTGCGCTGATCGTGGCATGGACAGCAGTGATGATGCTGAAAAGCGGTGATGACAGCGATGAAATTGAAGATTACTCGCAGCACCTCGCCTATCGCCTGGTAAAACGCTTCTTCCCTATCTGGCCCAAGCTGCG
Organism: Candidatus Pantoea multigeneris; assembly: GCF_011752615.1. NCBI lineage: Bacteria > Pseudomonadati > Pseudomonadota > Gammaproteobacteria > Enterobacterales > Erwiniaceae > Pantoea > Candidatus Pantoea multigeneris. The sequence continues at coordinate 279,169 of NZ_VWXF01000006.1, read as the reverse complement.
CGGTAACGCGTTCCTGCTGAAGCAGAGCGAAGTGGATGAAGAGTTAAAGAAACCGGAAAACAAAGATGTGGTGATTGGCCGTGGCGCAAAAGCAGCGCTGTATGCCACGCCGCTGATGCTGTGTGTGGCGGTGGTTGAGCTGTCAGACGTGATGTTTGCCTTTGACTCGGTGCCCGCGATTATTGCTGTGAGCCGTGAACCGCTGATCGTTTACAGCGCCATGATGTTTGCCATCCTCGGCCTGCGTACCCTGTACTTCGTGCTTGAAGCGCTGAAACAGTACCTGGTCCACCTGGAAAAGGCGGTTATCGTGCTGCTGTTCTTCATCGCGGTGAAGCTGGGGCTGAACGCAACCGATCATATCTGGCATCACGGCTATAGCCTGTCAGCCAGTACCAGCCTGTATGTCGTGCTTGGCGTGCTGGCAGTGGGGATTATTGTCAGCGTACTGTTCCCTGGGAAACCAGAGGAAAAAGAAGAGAACTAATTTTCTTCCTACGACCTAACTGAACGAATATTAACCAAGAGGGTAATTCAATGAGCGTTTCTCTATCAAAAGGCGGTAACGTTTCGCTGAGCAAAGCGGCACCAACCATGAAAAACGTCCTCGTTGGCCTTGGCTGGGATGCACGTTCCACCGATGGTCAGGACTTTGACCTGGACGCTTCTGCATTCCTGCTGTCTGCCAGCAGTAAAGTGCGCGGTGACACCGATTTCATTTTCTACAACAACCTGGTCTCGACTGACGGTTCTGTTTCACACACCGGTGACAACCGTACCGGTGCAGGTGATGGCGATGATGAATCGCTGAAAATCAAACTGGATCTGATTCCAGCGGACGTCGATAAGATTGTGTTTGTGGTCACCATTCATGACGCACAGACCCGCCGTCAGAGCTTTGGTCAGGTATCGGGTGCTTTCATCCGTCTGGTGAACGATGACAACCAGAGCGAAGTGGCACGTTACGATCTGACCGAAGATGCTTCAACAGAAACTGCCATGCTGTTTGGTGAGCTGTACCGTAACGGCACCGAGTGGAAATTCCGTGCAGTAGGTCAGGGTTATGCCGGTGGCCTGGCATCGGTTTGCGCCCAGTACGGTATCAACGCTTCTTAATCATTTCGTCACTTACGGGCAGCGTTTGCTGCCCGTCTTTCACAGCATCATCAGGAGAAAACCAATGGCAGTATCTCTGGTAAAAGGCGGTAACGTATCCCTGACCAAAGAAGCACCGACCATGAATGTCGCGATGGCCGGTCTGGGTTGGGATGCACGCGTAACAGACGGTCAGGGCTTTGACCTGGATGCCTCGGTCTTTATCGTGGGTGAAAACGGTAAAGTACTGAGCGACAGCAGCTTTATCTTCTTCAACAACAAGCAAAGCACTTGCGGTTCTGTTGAGCACCAGGGCGATAACCGCACGGGTGAAGGCGATGGCGACGATGAGCAGGTGAAAATCACCCTGTCTAAAGTGCCTGCTGAAGCGAAGAAGCTGGTATTTGCCGTGACGATTTATGATGCGGAAACCCGTAAGCAGAACTTTGGCATGGTCAGCAATAGCTATATCCGTATCTTCAATAATGACAATGGCACGGAAATCGCGCGCTTTGATCTGTCAGAAGATGCCTCAACCGAAACGGCGATGGTCTTCGGCGAGCTCTATCGCAATGGCGCAGAGTGGAAATTCAAAGCGGTAGGTCAGGGCTTCGCCGGTGGCCTGTCAGCGCTGGCAGCACAGCACGGCGTGAACGTTTAAGTCCGCTGCAAAATCGATGAACCCCGGCATGTCCGGGGTTTTTTATGACGAAAGTGGCTTTAACCGGCGAATCCAGGCCGGGAACTGGAACCGAACGCTAACAGGAGGTTGCTCGAATGACGTTACAGCCAGGCCAGAACATGGTGCTGAACACCCAGCAACTGACGTTGCAGCTGCGCTACACGGCTTCACCGGCGTTGAGCGGCGATGTGGATACCAGCGTGTTTCTGCTCAATGCCGAAGGCAAAGTCAGTGCCGATGAAGATTTTATCTTTTTTAACCAACTTGCCACGCCAGACCGTAGCGTGGTGATGCAGCAACACGCTTCCGGCTGCCAGATTCACATCGATCTAAGCCGGATTGCGCCACGCGTCAGTAAAATTGCGGTAACGCTGGCGCTGGACAGCAGTGCCGCTATTTCTGCGCTCTCCAGCCTGACACTGACGGCGGAGAATATCGCACAGTTTTCTCCTGAACTCCCGGGCCGCAGTGAGAAGGCATTGATTCTCGGTGAGATTTATCGCCACAACGGCGGTTGGAAGTTCCGTGCGTTGGGGCAGGGTTTCAATGGTGGGCTGGAGCCCCTAGCCCTGCATTATGGTGTCGATGTGGCGCAGACGGAGAATACGCCGCCCGCAGCCCCTGTGACGGTAAGTCTGGAGAAAAAACTACAGCAGCAGGCCCCACGGTTGGTCAGCCTGGCGAAAAAAGCCTCGGTCAGTCTGGATAAACATCGCTTACAGTCGGTGAAAGCGCGAGTGGCCTTTGTGCTGGATGCATCCGGGTCCATGACCGGCCAGTTCAAGCGTGGCAATGTGCAGGCGGTGTTGGATCGTATCGCCGTACTGGCGGTGCAGTTTGATGATGATGGCTCGATGGACGTGTGGGGATTCGGCGAACGGCATGCAAAATATCCCGATGTCACGCTGAACAATCTCGACGGCTATATCGACAGCATTCAAAAGCAGGGCAAACGATCATCGTGGGAGTTGTTACCCGGACTGGGTGGCACCAACAATGAGCCGCCAGTGATGGAAGAGGTTATTGATACCTTCCGGCATAGCGATCTTCCCGTGTATGTGGTGTTTATTACCGATGGGGGTATCAGCAAAACGCGCGCCATCAAAGAGGCTATCCGTCGTTCGGCTAATTATCCCATCTTCTGGAAATTTGTCGGTCTGGGCGGCAGCAACTACGGCATTCTGGAGGATCTGGATAACTTTACCGATCGTCGTATTGATAACACCCATTTCTTCGCGATTGATAACTTCGCCACCCTGGCAGAAGAGAAGCTCTATGACCTACTGCTAGAGGAGTTTCGAACCTGGCTGGATGAGGCGAAAACCGACCGCATTTTGTGATCGGTTTTGCCTGAGTGCATCAGGGATCGAGCTGGATCATGCGCAGTTTTTCAATCGGCATGCGGCGTTTTTTCCAGCCGGTGTGGAAATGACGCCAGTGCGGGTCCTGAGCGGCGGCCAGCAGTTCGAAGTCACCGCGTGTATCGCCCCAGGCGCGGAGATGATAGCCGCTCAGTGGTCCATACACCGCTTCAAGCCGTTTAACCTTCTGGCCGCAGCGGCAGTTGTGGCCAGTAATACGGCCTGTCAGTTTACCGTTGACCACTTCTAACTGCGTGCCGATAAGCTTGATGCCGAGGCGATCGGCAAACGGCTGTAACACCATTTCAGGTGAGGCGGAACAAATGGTGACTTCCATCGCGGAGTTCACTTCAGCGGCGACGGCCAGCAGCCCGGCAGGGCGCATCAGACGCGTCCAGTTCGCGGCGCAGAATGCCAGTGCTTTTTCGCGCACCCACTGCTCATCGATATCGGTTAAAAAGGTTTTGATCAGCACCTCTTTCAACTCGTCACGCGTCAGCTTTTTACGCATGCAGCGCAGCGTTGGCAGCACCAGTCTGGCGATTTTGCGGGAAAAAACGCGTCTGCCAAAGCTAAAGCGCAGGAAGGGGATAAAACTGTCATGGATGGTCAGCGTGCCATCGAAATCAAACACCGACAGAACCTTGTCGGCGTGCTGTGGAAATGAATCCATCGTCATTTTTTCTCCTTCGCCCTCGGAAAGGCTGTAATTTCTGCCTGGATGATAGCAAAAAGCAGGCAGGATGACGAAGCGCGCAGGGCGGTGAAGATGAATTCAGGCTAATCCACTAACCGGCTCAGCCAGCCCAGCACGGTTGCCGCAAGTTGTTCAGGTTGCTCCAGCGGCACCATATGGCCGCAGCGATCAATCTGATGTAGCGCTGAACCCGCAATAAAGTGCGCTAGCTCTTCGGACTCTGCCAGTGAGCGCAACCGATCCTGGCGCGCCGCGACAATCAGCGTCGGGCACCTAATTGGCTGACAGGAAATATTCTGGCGGATCAGCGCGGACTGACGTAGAAACACGGCGTTGCCCAGTCTGTCACCCATCATTTTGATCTTGTTGATTAAAACGCGATCCTGTGCGCGTTCGGGATGGAGTGAACGCGCAATCGCACTGCTGGTGAGTCCACCGAACTTCGCTCCCTGTTGCATGGCTTTTGCGGCTGACTGCTTCTGCTGCACCTGTTCTGGCGTATCTTCACGTAGCGAAGTGGCGATCAGCACCAGCGCCGCTACTCGCTCGGGGTAGTGTTCTACAATCGCCCGAGCTACGTAGCCACCCAGTGAAAAACCCACCAGCACAAAACGCGCGGGCAGTGTGGCAACAATGTGTTCGGCCAACTGCCGGATGCTGTTGCCTTCTGCCAGGCTGGCGCAAATAAAGCGCCTTCTGCCCTCGGCGGCCGCGATAAACCCCTCCCACAGCGTTTCATCAAGCATAAAGCCTGGAATCAATACCACGGGCAGTGCTGCTGAGCGGGCTACTGACGTCAATTCCTGTGTCAAAATGACCTCCATTGGGCACAAGGCGGCTGAGGGTAGGCGTTTACCAGGGGATCACTCGACCTAAATAGTCGAGGTAGTGCAACCCGCCGTGTCCGGCATACTCTTCCATGGTATTGAGCAGGTTAGGTATGCTCTCTTCAATCGTCAGGCTAGCCTGCGGGCCGCCCATATCCGTGCGCACCCAGCCCGGAGCCATGATCAATAGCGTACGGCTGTTCTGCTCACGAGCAGCAAAGCTGCGCATAAAGGTGTTCAGCGCGGCTTTACTGCCACGGTAAACCTCAAACGTGCCTGCGGTATTGTTTGTAACGCTGCCAAGCCCTGAGGACATGACGGCAATGGTTCCGGCGGCAGTGACATTGGCTTTGAATGTCTCAATCACGCGCATCGGACTCAGCGCATTGGTCACCATCACGCGCACAAATTCATCAGTGGCGACATCCGCAATGGTTTCGGCATCGTCATTTTTCACACCCGCATTCACGAACAGCATATCGAACTGTTGTGTGCTCAGGCGTGAATGCAGTGCGGTAACTTCATCTGGCTGATTGATATCAACACACTCAACGCTGAGTTGAGTGGGGTAGCGGGTCGCCAACTGTTCCAGTTGTGCCGTGGAGTGCGCCCGCCCCGTGGCAACCACCTGATAGCCGCGCTGCAGCAGCGTTTCAGCCAGGGCAAAGCCCAGCCCGCGTGAAGCACCAATCAGTAATACTCGGGACGATGTTTGCATGGTGTGATTCTCTGTGAGTTCCGAAGGGAGAAGAAATACTACCTGATTCAGGCTAGCAGAGTGCGCAGTCTGTGCGTGTTGCTGTCTGGAGTGGTTCTGGGCAGTTACTGGTAACCCCAGTTAAAGGGGGTAAACAGCCGTTTTTACCGCCAAAGGCGTGTAATTGAATTATGATTTAATTCAATACGATAACTGCGATTTGGGGGTTGGAGAAACTTTAGTTTAGAAACTTCTTGCAAGGCTCGACAAACAATGCGTTAATAGCACGTCGGTCTGAATAGCAGACAGTTTCGATTAGGTTTCAGTTGTATTTCTCATCTCAGTTAGTGCCGCAAAACAGCCTTTCTCTTTGAGTCTTATCCTAAGCTCTGATTCGTATCTGCAGCTCAGCCCTTTTTATCGCCGAAAGGCTCATTGAATAGGTAAATATTATGTCTAACAAAATTCAAGGTACTGTTAAGTGGTTTAACGCGGACAAAGGTTTCGGTTTCATCACTCCTGCAGATGGCAGCAAAGATGTGTTCGCACACTTCTCTGCAATCCAGAGCAACGGTTTCAAAGTACTGGAAGAAGGTCAGCGTGTTGAGTTCACTGTTGAAGCAGGCCAGAAAGGCCCAGCAGCAGCTAACATCGTTGTAATCTAAGGTTAATTTTATTAACTTTCGGTTCCAGTGCCCTTGTTGCCGTGGGTCTCAATACAGAACATCGGTTTACGATGTGAGTAAGAATAATCCCCACGGCGCAAAATGTATTTTTTGTAAAGCCAACATGGTTGCTTTCAGCGCAGCATAAACGCCAGGCTTCGTGGCCAGTAAATGCGTTGTTGTTGTTTTGAATATACCGTTTCCATGTTTAGATCTCCGCTTGTTTCGATAAGCGGAATCCACGGCTAAAAGCCCCGCCTTTCAGGTGGGGCTTTTTTATTTCTAATGTTTAGCACAGTTTTTTACATCATCCCTGCTCTTGCACTCAGAAACGAAAGGACACCCAGCCAGTAGCCAATGTAGTAAAAACCCCATTTTTTAAGGCGGATCGCCAGCAAGAGACACAACAGGCCAATGAAACAGGTGGGGATAGCGATCATGGTGAAAATATTCATGGGTGACACATCCTGTGAACTGAATTCAATTCACAGGATAGCAGAGCAGGGGAGATTCAGGTAACGGGTTCCAGTTGCCAGCGTTCAACCAGATAATTCACTACCGCCAACTGGATGCCAAATTTAACTTCAGCATCGCTGACGTCGGCCAGAATCCAGGTAAACAGATCGTTGAATGCAATATCATTTTGGCTTTCAGGGACATCACGCAGCGTACGAATAAAGTTTTGCGTGGCTGAAGGGAGATGAGAGAGCGTGATTTCCGGCAGTTGGCTTCCCGCCTGTTCAGCTTTGTACGCTTTTATTGCAAAGGCGTAAATTTGACCGGCACATTGTTCCGCCTGCGATTTATCTTTTACCCGCTCATCCACGGCTTCGCACAGGGAGGCGAAGCTGCTGAATTTCAGATCGTTTTGTTGCGTAGCATCTTGCCAGAAGGAAGGCTGATTAGCATTGCGTTTTAATAGTCGGGAAAAAAACATGCATCACCTGCACTTTTGGGTTGCGATCAGTTAGTTAAGGCAAGAATAATTTCTCCTTTTGGTTAAAGCAATGTCCCACTATCGCCACACCGATGTTTCGGGAACTTTCATATAAAAAACTTTATTTTCATTAAAAGGCTGGTTTTTTCTTATTTATATTATTGTCATCGACATTACCCGCCGGAGAATAATAACTGGCGGCTGTAATTATTTTCAGCCGTGGGCCTGGGGTGTGTTGTATCAACAACCTCCACAATTTTTCCGGCACTCAGAACCGCAACACGATGACTCATGTGTAACACCACGCCAGGATCATGTGAAATGAACAACATGCTCAGGCCGAGCTGGATCTGTAGCCTGCGCAACAGATCCAGAATCTGTGCCTGGGTCAGCACATCCAACGCAGAGACCGGCTCATCACAAATCAGGATTTCAGGATCAGAAGCCAGTGCTTGCGCAATCGCCACTCGCTGTCGCTGTCCACCCGATAAGGCAGCGGGACGTCGTGAGAGCAGCGCCAACGGCAGGCCCACCTGCTGCATCAGCGCTTCGGTACGCGCAGTGATTTTTTCTGCAGACGCATTCGCTTGCAAACGCAGCGGCTGCTGCACGATTTGCATCACGGTATAAAGCGGATTAAAAGCACCCAAAGGATCCTGGCTGATGGTCTGGATGCGCTGGCGTAATGGGCGGCGATCCGCTTCATTCATCTGGCTCCAGCGCTGATTTTCCAGCCAGACTTCACCCTGCTGCGCTTTGATTAGTCCGAGGATCACTTTGCCAAGGGAGGTTTTTCCCGATCCCGATTCTCCCACCAGGCCCAGTGTTTCACCATGGCGCAACTGGAGTGAGATGTCGTCCAGTACCTGATGGCGCGATCCGTCCGGGCGACGAAACGCCAGGTGTAGTTGCTGTACCGAAAGCAGCCGTTTCTGGCGATCTACCGGTGGCGTAATATTCAGCTGACTTGTGCCTGGGTCTGCCAGCCACTGATTGCGGGTGTGGACGCCGGGGATCGCAGCCAAAAGCTGGCGCGTGTATGGATGCTGCGGTGCAGCAAGCAGTGCAGCGGTTTCGCCTTGTTCCACCACCCGCCCGTGGCGCATCACCAGCACCCGATCGGCAATTTTTGCCACCACCGCAAGATCATGGGTAATGAGTAACACCCCGTGTCCCCGATCGGCCAACTGGCGGAACAGGGATAAAATACGCTGCTGTACGGTGACATCCAGTGCGGTTGTTGGCTCGTCTGCTATCAGTAATGTTGGTCCTCCGGCAAGTGCAGAGGCGATCAGGGCGCGTTGACGCAGCCCGCCAGAAAGCTCATGAGCATACTGATCCATACGCTGTCTGGCATCGGGGATCCCGACATCTTCCAGTAACTGTTGTACCCGAGCGGCGACTTCCCGACGCGGGATTTTTTGATGTCTACACAGCGCTTCGGCAACCTCAGCACCGATGGTTTTTAGCGGATCGAGTGAGGTGAGTGCATCCTGCAAAACAAAACCAATCTCGCCACCGCGTACCTGCTGCCAGGCTTTCGCGCTGAGTTTGCGTAAATCACGCGTTTCACCTTTAGCGTTATACAACCGGGCTTTGCTGGCTTGCACGCGGGCGTTGTCACCGGCCAGGCCCACCAGTGCGCGTGCACTCACGGATTTCCCGGAGCCAGATTCACCCACCAGGGCGACAATTTCACCGCTGTGTAGCCGCAAAGAGAGCCCCTGTACCGCAGGGTGATCAGGAAAAGTAACTTCAAGCTGCTCAATGTCGAGCAGTCGCGTAAGTTGGGCCATCGATTTACGATCCTTGTGTCAGTCGGGACTGAATGCGACGTCCGGCCAGCGTCAGGGCAATCACCGAGAGGGCCACGACGCTCGCCGGAAGTAGGCTTATCCACGGCGCGGTATCGAGAAAATCTCGCCCATCCGCCAGTAAAGCGCCCCATTCCGCCACGGGAGGCACCACGCCAAGCCCGAGAAAACTGAGAGAGGACGCGTTTAACAGCGCCTGCCCAACGCCCAGCGTCGCCACCACCAGTAGCGGTCGCAGTGCGTTGGGCAGAATGTGTCGCAGCACAATGGTGGTACGCCGTTCGCCTAACACGACGGCCTGCTGGACATAGCCCGAGAGTTTGACCTGTAGCACTTGCGCACGCAGCAAACGGGCATAGCTGGCGATACCGGACAACCCCACCGCTAACAACGTATTGCTGGGGCCGCGCCCCAAAACAGCCACAATCAGTAACGCCAAAAGGAGCTCAGGAAAAGCCAGCAGAATATCCAGTAAATGCACCAGCGGCTGGCGCAGCCAGCGTGGCCCAAGACTGGTCAGCAGCCCCAAAACAATTCCGCCCGCGGTAGCCAGCACGGTGGCACCCAAGCCAATGCTGAGTGACAACGCAGAACCGTAAACCACCCGGCTGTAGAGATCGCGCCCCAGGGCATCTGTCCCGAACAGGTGATGAAGTGAAGGCGGTTGCAGGATGGCATCCATATCCATGTCATCCGGCAGATAGTGGGTAAACCAGTGCGGCACAAGGACCACCAACAGCAACAGCGCAACAAATGCCAGCGGCAGGCTACCCGTCAGAGAAAACTTACGCCGACGGCCTAAGGCAGGAGAATGCTCATACAGCAGGGGATCATGATTCATAGTGCGATCTCCGGTGTCGCAGACGGGGATCAATCAACAGATATAACCCATCCACCAGCAGATTGATCAGAACAAACGCGAGCGCAGAGAACATCACCAGACCAAGAATCAACGGCATGTCGCGATTCACAATCGCCTGGAGGGTAATTTTGCCAATCCCTGCGCGGCCAAACACGGTCTCAGTCAGAATTGAACCGCTTAACACGCCAGCCAGCAGCGTTCCGGTCAGCGTACTGGCAGCCAGCGCGGCATGACGCAAGCCATGGCGCAGACGCAACAGGCTCTCACCAACGCCTCGGGTGCGAACGGTAAGGGCAAAAGGTTGCGCCAGTGCTGCTTCCAGCCCATCACGCAGTACCTGGCTTAACAGCGCAAACAACGGCAGGCTTAGCGTAATGACTGGCAGCACCAGCGATCGCCAGCCATCATTACCCGTGACCGGGAACCAGTGCAGATGAAAACTGAACAGCGCCAACAGCACAATGCCGGCCCAGTAAACCGGTGTACTGAGTAGGCACAACTCCAGGGTAGCAAACAGGGTGCGCAGCGGTTGCCAGCGACCGGCAGTGGTGAGCGCATTCAGTGTGGCTAACGTCAATGCCAGCAGTACGGCAAGCAGAGCAAGCTGGAGCGTCTGGCCAAGCGCACTGCCGATCACCTCAATAACCGGTGCACGATTTTGATAGCTGTCACCAAAATGACCCAGCAGTGCCTGCCCACAATAGTGCAGATATTGCAGCCACAACGGTTGATCAAGCCCGTAGCGCGCGATGAGTGTTGCGCGGAAGGCATCATCAACCACATTGTCGCCGCCGCTGAGAATCGTAATGGGATCGCCAGGAATCAGCTTTACCGCCATAAAGGTCAGGCTTGCGGCACCCCAGAGCACCGCAATCACTGTCAGTAGGCGTTGTAACAGGCGTTTTACCATGTTAGTGGCTCAGCCAGGCATCATAGAACGTCGGTTTGGCATTGGTCGCCCAACCGATACCGTGCAGTCGTTTTGCCGCACCGGATTGCCACGCCGGGATGTAAATCGGCACCGCATAGGCCTGGTCGATGATTTGATGCTGCAACTGTTGATACAGCACTTTACGCTCGGCATCTGGAGCACCAATGGCCTGGTTGAGTTTGTCATCCAGGGTGGTGACGCGGCTGTAGTTGGCCCCTTTAGGTGGGATGTAGGCGGAGCTGAAAACCGTACGCAGGATGTCAGGTTCCGCGCGAACATAGAAGTTAGAGACGATATCGTAGTTATTTTTGGTGGTGCGATCGGCTAGCACGCCAGCATCAAGTGGATCGAGTTGCAGGTCGAAGCCCGCTTTCTTCACCTGGAACTGGATCGCCTGGAACAGGGTGATATCGGCGCTTTGCGCATCGTCCGGTGAGTAGGCAAACACCACTTTCAGCGTCTGCCCCTGTTTCTCACGTATACCGTTGGCGTTGCGCTTCCAGCCGTCGGCATCCAGCAGTTGATTGGCTTTCTCCAGATTGAAGCCCCAGGTTTTCGCAATGCTGGGATCATAGTAGAGCGTCTGCGGACCCAGCACGTTATCGGCCGCTTTCAGGGTGCCGAAGAAGGCGACTTTTACTGCGGTTGTGGCATCAATGGCTGACTGGAAGGCCTGACGTACGCGCAGATCGCTAAACGGGGCTTTCGCGGTGTTGAGATAGAGCACCCGGTTCACGCCTGGGTTCTCGCGGGTCAGAATTTGCAACTGCGGGTTGGATTGCACACTGCGTGCACTGGCCGGCGGAATGGCATCAATTAGTTGAACCTGGCCGCTGGTTAACGCGCCAAGGCGGACTGAGGATTCCGGCAGGTAGCGGAAATTAATCGCATCAAGGTATGCAGGCCCCGTGTGATGGGCATAACCCGGCCCCCAGTGGTAATCCGCGCGGCGGGTCAACTGGCTGCCGCTTCCTTTAATAAAGGATTTGAGAATAAATGGCCCGGAACCCACCACGCTGTTGCTGGTATTGGCGGTCTTTTTTAAATAGGTCGGAGACTGAATACCCAGATAGGGCAGGCTCAGCCCCTGGAGTAAGGGAGCAAACGGCGTTTTGTACTGGATCACCACCGTATAATCATCGGGTGTGGTGATGGCGCTGATCGGGCCAAGCAACGATTTCGCATAGCTAGAGGTGGTTTTCGGGTCAAGAATACGTTCGAAGTTATATTTCACCGCTGCCGCATCCAGGCGAGTGCCGTCACTGAACGTCACATCTTTACGCAGTTGGAAGCGATACTCGGTATGGTCTGGAGTGACGGTCCAGGACTCTGCCAGCCAGGGAGTGAAGCGATTGTCTTCTGCCTGTCCCACCAGCGAATCGACCACGCTGCGCGTCACCAGCGCGGTGACGGAGTAGCCGGTTATCGATGGGTCGATGATTGGCGTATCACTGCCTAATGCCACGTTTAATGTACCGCCGGTCACGGGCTGCTCTGCGGCCTGAGCCGAAAGTGCCAGCGCCATGCTGGCGATCAGAAAGGCGATCCCTCTGGTGATGGTAGTTGTCATTCCTTGCTTCCTTAATAGGCTGTTGTTACAGGCACCCTACGAGAGCCATCCGCCGGGCAGAAGCAATTTAAAATGCTTTCATATTGCGTGAGAGGAATAACGCCTGCCTGGACTTATCGGTGCCGTAGCCGCTAAACTGCAGTAAATCCATAAAGAAAGTGAACCAATGACTGCTGTAAACCGCGCCAGGCTATCCCTGCCAAACAGTGCTGATAAGCTGCTGTTACACTCCTGCTGTGCCCCTTGCTCCGGCGAGGTAATGGAAGCCATTCAGGCTTCAGGCATCGAATACACCATTTTTTTCTATAACCCGAATATCCATCCTCAGCGTGAATACCTGATCCGCAAAGAGGAGAATATTCGCTTTGCAGAACAGCATGGTGTGCCGTTCATTGACGCCGACTACGACACGGACAACTGGTTTGCGCGTGCGAAAGGCATGGAGTGGAGCCCGGAGCGCGGCGAGCGTTGCACCATGTGTTTTGATATGCGGTTTGAGCGTACGGCTCTGTATGCCTGGGAACACGGTTTTAGCGTTATCAGCAGCTCGCTGGGCATTTCTCGCTGGAAAAATATGCAACAGATTAATGATTGCGGTCAGCGTGCAGTCGCGCCCTATGAAGGTATGGCTTATTGGGACTATAACTGGCGCAAGGGTGGCGGTTCATCACGCATGATTGAGATCAGCAAGCGCGAGCGTTTCTATCAGCAAGAGTATTGCGGCTGTGTTTATTCGCTGCGCGACAGCAATTTGCATCGCAAATCTCAGGGGCGTCCGCTGATCAAGATCGGTGTCCAGTACTACGGTGATGATGACAGCAATTAATGCTAAACGCCGCAATGCGGCTGTCGTATGCTACAAGTCGAATTTTCAGGCATGAAACCGTTAACATGGAGAAAACGATGACCCTTCCCGTAGTGGCGCTGTTCACTGTAAAAGCAGGACATGAAGAGACCGTAGAGCAACTGTTCCGAGGTGTGATTGAAGCCACCTTGAAAGAAGAGGGCTGCATCAGTTACCAGCTGAACCGCGACATTGAGAATCCACGTCGTTTTATCTGGACTGAAGAGTGGCAGAGTCGTGAATTGCTGCAAAAGCACATTGAATCGCCACACATCAGCAAACTGTTTGCCGAATTGCCGCCGTATATTGAGCATTCAGAAGTGGTTGCCCTGCAAAAACTGGCGGGTGGCGTTGCTTAACGCCAGTTGGCTGCCAGATAGTCAATAAAGCAGCGTACCCGGGGCGTCAGCCAGCGGTTGGTGGGCCAGAGCGCCGCAAACTGACTGCTGTGCTGGCAGTGATCCACAAGGATCTCCTGTAATTCGCCCCGTTTTATCTCTTCTTCCACCACAAATGAGGGCAGATAGCTAATGCCCATTCCCGCCCGAGTGGACTGGACCAGCGCTTCAATATTGTTGAGCGTGACGCCGATCTGCGCCGTATTTTCCCCTGTGATCCGCATCCCTTCTAGTTCCCACGGTTGAATGCGACCCGTAGTGGGGAAGCGAAACAGGATGAGCTGATGCGCCGCCAGCTCAGTGGGGAGTGCCGGTTGACCTTGACGTTGCAGGTATTCGGGGCTGGCACAGACCATAAAACGAAAAGTGCCCAGCGTGCGCGCAGTGAGCCGCGAGTCAGTGATTTCGCCGCTGCGAATCACCACATCAAACCCTTCATCAATCACATTGACCATACGGTCACTGAAATCCAGATCCAGTTCCACCAGCGGATAGCGACGTTGGAAGCCGGCGAGCATGGGCAGTACCAGACGATAGCCGATCACGGGTAAGGAGACGCGCAGTCTGCCGCTGGGTTCCGCTACGGCGGCCGTGAGTTCTGCCTCGGCTTCACGCAGTTGTTCGAAGATGAGGTGACAACGATCCAGTAAGCGCGCCCCTTCGTCAGTCAGGCTGACACTTCGGGTGCTGCGGTGAAACAGCCTGACGCCCAGTTGCTGCTCCAGCCGCGCAACATTTTTACCCACTGCGGAAGCGGAGATACCGAGCTGATGGGCTGCCTGGGTAAAACTCAGGCTTTCAGCCGTGCGAACAAATGCAGTGAGCGTGGTCAGGCTATCCATGATTATTAACTTTATATCCGCAAAGAGTGGAGTTTGAGTTTATTTATCTCTAATAAACTCCGCAATAGCATGTCGGTATGACTTTCCACGATGAGAGAAAACCATGATGACTCGCTCTGCGCGCTTGCTGGCAACTGTGCCCCTGTTTTTCGCTGCACTGATGTTGCCGCTGAGTTTTACCGGCGGTGTGATGACCACACCCGCGATTGGCCATGCGCTAGGCGGTAGCCCGCTGGCGCTGATGTGGCTGACCAACGGGTTTATGTTGTCCTTTGGGGGATGCCTGCTGGGAGCCGGGGTTGTGGCGGATAAACTGGGCAGTCGACGCCTGTTTTTCAGCGGGCTATTGCTGTTTGTGGGTAGTTGCGGATTGATTGGCGTTGCCCAGAGCACCTGGGTCGTGGGTGGTCTGCGTACCCTGCAAGGTTTGGCTGCCGCTCTGACGTTAGCAGCGGCGGCCACTGCGCTGGCTCAACTCTATGAAGGGGCAGCACGAACCCGTGCATTTAGCCTGTTGGGCACGTTGTTTGGTCTTGGATTAGCGTTTGGCCCGTTGCTGATTGGTGTGCTGACCCAGCACGGGAGCTGGCGCTGGGTGTATGTGGTACTGGCATTAATGGCAGGATTGAGCCTGTTGTGGGCCCTGCGTTTTCTGGTTGTTGCCAGCCCGGTTGTGACAGAACGCGCCGACTGGCGCGGTATTACGTTGTTCACTGCCGCGCTGATGTTGTTTTCTGTCGCGCTGTTGCTGTTGCCAGAGCAGGGGATTTTTGCCTGGCCAGTGGCGATGCTTTTTGCCTTGAGTTTGCTGTTGGCCGTGGTTTTTGTGCGTCACTGTCAGCGCCACCCTGCGCCAGTATTTCAGCTTCAGTTGTTGCGTCAGCCGCGCTTCGCCGGGGTGTTGGTGCTGCCGGTGGCGACCTGTTACTGCTATGTGGTGTTGTTGATTGTGATGCCGCTGCATTTTATGGGCATGCAGGGAATGGATGAGATTGATAGCGCGCTGTGGCTGCTGGCACTGACTTCGCCGATGCTGGTGGTGCCGATGTTAGCCGCACTGTTGACGCGTTGGTTCAGTGCGGGAGGGATTGCTGTCGTGGGGTTGCTGCTGGCGGCGCTGGGGTTGCTGGGGTTGAGCTTTGCCGTCGCCGGGCCGTTGGTGTTATTCGCCATGTTCGTGATTGGCTGCGGAGCGGCGCTGCCGTGGGGATTAATGGATGGACTGGCCGTGTCTGCGGTGCCTTTGTCTCAAGCGGGGATGGCCGCAGGCTTATTCAACACCGTGCGCGTGGCCGGGGAGGGGATTGCGCTGGCGCTGGTGGTGGCACTTTTGGTGGCGCTGAATCATCTGACGTTAAGTCATGCCTTGCCAGGGAGTGATCCACAGGCGCTCAGCGCCGCGGCTAACTGGCTCGGCAGCAGTAATTTAGCGCAGGCACGTTTGGCTCTGCCTGAGGTTGATCTCTCGTTGATACTGAGCAGCTACCAGCAAGCCTGGCAAGGGTTGTTATGGCTGCTGGCGGCGATCACCCTGTTTACCGCCGCTGTGGTGTGGCAGCTATTAGTGAATAAAAACGCCACTGCTGTGGAGCAGGTTCAGCAGGTTCCCTGACCTTAACCCGATGATCCACCGCAGAAGATGCAGGCGATCTGGCAGGCTGCTATGCTGCGGGAATCGCTTCCCGTAACTGGATACCCGCAGTGCAGACGATTTTAATCATTGATGACGAAAAACAGATCAGCCGCTTTTTACGTCAGGCGTTGGAAAATGAAGAGGTAAAAGTGTGGGAAGCGGATACGCTGGCACATGGCCTGAGTAGCGCGGCGAGCCGTAGACCGGATCTCGTGATCCTCGACTTGGGTCTGCCAGATGGCGACGGTATGCAATTTATTCGTGAATTCCGCCAGTGGAGCAACAAGCCCGTGATTGTGCTCTCGGCGCGCACCGATGAAGAAGATAAAATTGCCGCGCTGGACGCGGGCGCTGACGATTTCCTCAGTAAACCGTTTGGCGTAGGCGAACTGCAAGCCAGAGTTAGAGTGGCACTGCGACGCCATGAAGGTGAGAAAGAACAGGCTATCACCTTTGGCGATGTCACCGTCAACCTCAGCGCACGTACCGTATTACGGGCAGGAGAGCATATCCACCTTACCCCCACAGAATTTCGCCTGCTTGCGCTGCTGGTGGCGCATCCCGGTAAGGTACTCACCCAGACACAAATTCTGAAACAAGTGTGGGGACCTCACGCTGACAACAGCCAGTACCTGCGTATCTACATGGGTAATCTGCGGCAAAAGCTGGAACAGATCCCAGCTCTTCCGGTGCACTTCATTACGGAAAATGGCGTGGGTTACCGGTTTATGCGTTAGGACAATTTACTTTCATTGGCGCATACGTCCACTCTCCAAAGGGAAGCGCGCTCAGGGTAACGGAGAACCGTGAAACGGGGGCTGGGAAAGGCGTGTCAGAAAGGGCCAGCCCCACAGCGATAGCATGGCTGGCATCCATCGGTTGAGATCTGCCGGTTCCCCGGCAGGTCTACTCACATCAGAAATGCATGCCCAATTCCATGTAGTAAGTACGGCCAGACTCGTTATAGGTATTTGCACCAGCCCCATACAGGTAGGCACCGGTGGTGGTGTTGCCTGTGGTCTGCGCATTCCCCTCGCGGAAATGGCGTTTATCCAGCAGGTTATCGATCCCCGCCGTCAAATCGACATACTTATTAATGGTGTAGGTGGCGCTGGCACCGAACAACGCATAAGGTGCCACGGTCCAGGTTTCACTGCCGCTAACGGCTTCACCCTTATAGTTATATTTCTTCGGTTTCTGACGACCGTACCAGGTCATGGTGCCCTGTACAGAGAGATCGTTAGTGGCCTGCCAATCCAGCGTAGAGTTAATGGTGAACTTAGGAATGATGGAGAGATAATCGCCCGTGGTTTTATTTTTATTTTCAATGATGTAGGTGAAGTTATTCTTCATTGAAATGTTGTCGGAGATTGGGAAGTTCAGCGTTCCTTCCAGGCCTTCAACCACGGCTTTTGGCACATTCTCCCACTTATACACATTGGACGTGCCGTTGTTGTAGGTGGAGGTATAACCGGCTTCGATCTTATTGCGGTAATCGTTGCGATACCAGGTCAGGCCAGCCTGCACGTCATCATGATTGTACTCAATACCAATCTCTTTATTGATGCTGGTTTCTGCTTTGAGATCCTTGTTCCCTTGCAGGTAGCAGCTGCTGGAGCTGTTATAGCAGCCCTGGCCGTTGCTATATAACAGGTAGTTCGGGTTGGTCTGATAGAGGTTAGGGGCTTTCCAGGCACGGGCGATACCCAACTTCAGGGTAAAATCACTGCCCAGATCCTGCGACATATTCAGCGCCGGGCTCCAGTTACTGCCACTGATGGTCTGATAGTTAAACCGTAGCCCTGGTGTCAGCTTAGTGGACTCCGTCAGGTCTATGTTGTCTTCCGCATAGAAACCATAGATATCGGCGGCGCTGTACTCACTACGAGAGCTGCTGATGCCTGTTACACTGCCACCGCTCAGTGCCTGAGTATTCGAAATCGGGTCCTTCATGGTCTGATGATTCATCTCAGCGCCGAAGGTGAGTGTCTGATTGACCCACAAGTCGAGCGGAATATTTACATCGGAGTGCAGGTTGGTGTCATTCAGATAAATGGTGGAGAAACCGGGATTGGTAGTACTGAAAATCCCCTCCGTGCCGCCCGCTAATCCCTCATTGATGCGCTTGTTACGCGTTTTCTCAAACTGGATATAGTTATTGGTGCTCACCCCATTATCCCAGGCTCCGGTGTACTTCAGGGCCAACGTCTGACGATAGGTAACATTGGTTTCCTTACCGTAGTTGGCCACGACCAGCGCGTTGGAGTTGGTATTCTGCGTGTCGCCAGCATACAGATTGCCCTGACGGCTAAAGCCGGCGTCTAGCTCCAGTGACTGCATCGGAGCAAAATCCCAACGCAGCGCGGCATGCACATCTTTATCAATTACCCCTTCGCGACCGGCAGGAACCGTACCGGCATAAGTACCGGTACGTGCCGCCTCGTGACCTGCGTTAATATTTTGCGCATCAGCCTGAGTTTTGCTCCAGTTGCCATCCAGCTGCAGCGTCAGGTTATCTGCTATCGCGCCGCTCAGGTTGGCGTTGTAACGCTTGGTGGCACCTTCTTGCTTATGCTCCGGCGCGTTGAAGTAGGTATTCAGTCCGCCATGCCAGGTATTCTCGGCTTTCTTCGTGATGATATTCACCACGCCACCCATAGCTCCGTTGCCATACAGCGCCGCAGCGGGGCCTCGAATCACTTCAATGCGATCAATCATCTCGGCAGGGACCCAGTTGCTGTCTCCCAGCGTATCGCGCTCTCCTCGCCAGCCATAGCGCACCGAGTTACGGCTGCTCACTGGCATACCATCAATCAAAATCAGCGTATTTTCCGGGCCCATACCGCGAATATCGATCTGGCGGTTGTTACCACGCTGGCCGCTGGTGGAGTTACCGGTGAGGTTGACACCCGGCATGGTTCGAATGATTTCGGAGACGTCTCGGGCAATCGGGTGCTTCTTAATGGCTTCGCTATCAATCACCGACACGCCAGGGGCCTGCAGGGTCTGCTCACGGGCTGTTACCACCAGAGTATTGTCCTGTGCCGACTGCGTGTTGCTGACTTTTAGTGCGTCATTCTGTTCAGTCGTGCTGGGGGTAGATGTGCTAACTGCTTGAGCTGCTGGCATAAAAATGCAGCTCGCAACCAAAGTGCTCAGTAGCGAGAGCTTAAAAACCGGTCTGTTCATGAGAGGTCACATATCCTTGGTGAAGAGAAAAAAGACACGCTCAAAATTTTATCGGGGCGATAATGGTTATCAATTTCATTAGCATCTGGATTTTGTAATTTTGCTACAGGCAGCGTAAACACTGCGCGGGAGGTGACATAAAACTGTATTTAATTGTTTCTAAATGAAAAATAGTCTTAACCTTGGCGGCAGGACGGCCAGATGTAGCCTACTATCACTCTCTAAATATAAGCGGTACTGATGAATACTGAGTGCTTTATATAAGCGTGACAGGAGCCTCATTTTGCCACTGATATCTTTAAAGCCATCAAAGATATTTATATCTGGAAACAAGTGAGGCGGTAAAAAAGCACTTATAACACCGCGTTTCGCTGGTGGTTTTATGTACTTTTCTGTGGTCATTTTTTAGGCTTGCAGAGCGTAAATGATTCCATAAAGTCCCAAACCATCACGGCAGCAATGTTAGCAAAACTGACCTTTGGTCTAAAAAATGATCAAATTGACCCTTCGGGGTATAAATCATCAACTTAGGACTAGATCAGAGGTAAAAAGTTGAGTTTAGTCACAGGTTGCATTCGGATTAGTGCCCAGGAATTATCTGGAGTTTTGATGAAATTATTAAGGGATTAAGTGCTGATAAGGATATATAGAGTCCTGACTATTGCGCTTGTAACTTGTTCCGCAAGGCAATTAAATCAGGTAATTTTCTGCTCAAGAAAGGGTTTAGGAATATGTCTGTTATATCATTTTATTTAACCAAGATTATTCCTGGATTATTAGGACAATACGTTGTTTCTTTGCCCCAATCTTAATCAAATGCGAAAAAAAACTGTTATAAAGCTTATGTTCTCTTGCGAAGTTGCCCAGATTAGTAGTATACCTACTCGCACTAGCCCAACATCAAGCTGAGTTACTTGCGCAATAGGATTAAATCTTAAAACGCTGGTTTTGTCTGAAGGGTGAACGTCACAACAATTGAGGACCATCATGAACATAAAAGTTTGCTCGTTTGATGGTGACCCCAAAGGCCCGTATCGGCTTTCTGGGTTTACAGCAACTCAATGTATCGCTGGCAGCTGCAAGCAGGTTACTCTGCCGCAAACTGTCGCTTTGTATTTTGAGTAGTAGCACCTCAGTTTCAAATTAAAGATTGCACTGATGCCATAGATTGCGTCGGAAGTTACCTTTATCACTAAATTTCAGGAAAGATGAAACGTCTCATGGAGCCAGACAAACAAAGATTAAAATTTAACTAAATCAATCAGCATAACCAGCAGTGTTTTTCTGTAGGTGCCGTGCTGATTTGCTTTGAGAAATTTTAAATATAAATATCTTCGTGCTGAATATGCGCGCGGCACCACTTTGTTTTTTGCATGAAAATACATCAATAAGTTTATCGTATGCTTATTAATGTGTTTTTAATCTACAGCGCGAGCTGTAACTTTAACTCAATGATATGAAAGGATTTTTTATATAGAACCCGAATGAGCTGAGTCGATACTTGCGCCTTGAACGCATAAAAATACTACAGGCTTATTACACCGAATCTTTGAATAACAAAGATATCGGCGGGGACTTTCATATCTAAAAATTATGAAGATGTTTTTAGTGCATTGGTAGCTGGAAAACCAAGGGCGGTAGCGTGTCTTTTTACCGGTAACGGCAAAAAATATCTGCTGTGCAATAAAAGCATCATTTTAATGTGCGTAGGGTAACTCCTCAGTCTTTCTCCAGTTATTTCAGCGGGAACAGTGGTGTTTAACATGAACTTTTATTTATCCGGGATGATCCAGGAACTATGAATAAAAATCTGGTGAAATTATCTGCTCTAGCCCTGGCAGTAGGTGTTTTAAGCGGCTGTACTGTTATCCCTGGTCAGAACCTGAGTAGCTGGGGTAAGAACGTTGAGAAACCGGCTGATAAGGATTTTGATCTCGACAAGGCGGTCAACATTATTCCTATCACGCCTGGGGTATTAAACAAGTTACGCACGCCGCCAGTGCTATCGCGTGAAAACCCTCAACTCGCTGAACAGCTAAGAAACTACGAATACCATATCGGTATTGGTGATGTGCTGATGATCACCGTATGGGATCACCCAGAACTCACCACACCAGCAGGTCAGTACCGTAGCGCCAGTGATACAGGTAACTGGGTGAACTCAGACGGCACCATCTTCTATCCGTACATCGGTAAAGTGTCTGTCGTCGGGAAAACCGTGATGCAAGTACGTGATGAAGTAACACGTCGCCTTGCTACCTACATTGAAAGCCCACAGGTTGACGTCAGTATTGCCGCCTTCCGTTCACAGAAAGTGTACGTCAGCGGTGCAGTGACCACTTCTGGCCAGCAGCCTGTCACCAATATTCCATTGACCGTGCTGGATGCCGTTAACGCAGCGGGTGGCCTGGCTGCCGACGCCGACTGGCGTAACGTGGTGTTGACCCATGCCGGTAAAGATACGCTGATTTCACTGTACGATCTGATGCAGCGCGGCGACTTGATGCAGAACCGTCTGCTGACCCCTGGCGATATCCTCTACGTTCCGCGCAATGACAATCTCAAAGTGTTTGTCATGGGTGAAGTCCTGAAACCAGGCACCATGGTGATGGATCGCAGCGGAATGACGCTGGCGGAAGCGTTGGGTAATGGTGGTGGTCTGAATCAGGAACTCTCTGATGCCACAGGCGTATTTGTTATCCGTCCGACCGGTTCACGCGGTGGCAAAATTGCCGATATCTACCAACTGAATGCGAAAGACGCTTCAGCCATGGTCATGGCAGCCGACTTCAAACTGCGTCCGTATGACATCGTCTATGTGACTGCCGCACCGTTGGTACGTTGGAACCGTGTGATCAACCAGATCCTGCCAACCGTTACCGGCATCAACACCAGTACCGAAACGCTCTACTACACACGTCATTGGGATTAATGCTGACAAACGCCACTTTAAGCGGTGGCGTGTTCAGAGCAAAAAAACCTTTCGTGTACAGCCCGATGCCATCCGAAGTCATCGGGCTTCCAGGCTGACAGGAAACAATCATGAAATATTTTCTGACGATCCCGACCTATAACGGTGGTGACGTGTGGAAACAGGCTGTGGAAAGAATTTCGTCAAACCTTCCAGCCGACTTTTCAGTGCTGGTCGTTGATTCCGGCAGCAAAGATGACACGGTGAAATGGGCAGAAGAGGCCGGTTTTGCGGTAAAGCACATTTCATCCCGTGAGTTCAATCACGGTGGCACCCGCAATCTGGCAGCCAGTCTGGCCCCTGAAGATTGTGAAGTGGTGGTCTTCCTGACGCAGGATGCGCTGCTGGAACCGGGAAGTCTGGAAAGGATAGTGGCGTGCTTTGCCGATGCCAAAATCGCTTGCGCCTACGGACGCCAGCTACCGCATCTGGATGCCAACCCCATCGCCAGTCACGCCCGAGCGTTTAATTATCGCCAGCAGAGCAGAACGTATTCACTCGAAGATATTCCGACGGCGGGTTTGAAAACGGTCTTTTCTTCAAACTCATTTGCTGCGTATCGCCTATCGGTATTTCGCGAGCTAGGCGGTTTTCCTAGCGATACGATACTGAGCGAAGATATGTTCTTTGTCGCGAAAGCGGTGATGTCGGGTTACAAACTGGCTTATGTTGCTGACTCGCAGGTGAGGCATTCACATAATTACAGTTGCATGGAAGAGTTTAAACGTTACTTTGACATCGGTGTGTTTCATGGCAAGGAAAGCTGGATAAGAGAAAAATTCGGCGGTGCCGGTGGAGAAGGAAAGAATTTTATATTCTCAGAAATTAACTATTTAGTTAAAAATGGCGTCCTTTATTTACCTTCTGCATTTCTACATAACTTCTTCAAGATTCTCGGATACAAATTAGGGCAAAACTATCGCGCACTTCCGGCTAACGTCACCAAGTCGCTGAGTATGCACAAGCGCTACTGGGAACAGTAACGGATTTCTGCTGCATTATTACCTTCAGAGGGAAAAATGAAAATTATCGTAACGGGTGGAGCCGGATTTATTGGTTCGGCTGTAGTACGTCACATTATTGAAAATACCAACGACACTGTTCTGGTCGTCGACAGCCTGACTTATGCAGGCAACCCTGATTCTTTGGCCAGTGTGAATGAAAATCCACGCTACCATTTTGCCCAGGCGGATATTTGTGATGCAAAAAAAATGGCGGAACTTTTTGACCATTTCCAACCCGATGCGGTAATGCACCTGGCGGCAGAAAGTCACGTCGATCGCTCTATTGATGGCCCTGGTGCATTTATTCAGACCAACATTAACGGCACCTTTACCCTCCTGGAAGCGGCTCGCCGTTACTGGCAGGCACTGGATGCCGAGCGCCGCGAAGCCTTCCGCTTCCACCACATCTCGACCGATGAAGTGTATGGCGATCTGCACGGGGTGGATGACCTGTTCACTGAAACCACGCCGTATGCACCAAGCAGCCCATACAGTGCTTCCAAAGCCGCCAGCGATCATCTGGTGCGCGCCTGGCAGCGTACGTATGGTTTACCAGTCCTGGTAACCAATTGCTCGAATAACTATGGCCCGTATCATTTCCCGGAAAAATTAATTCCGCTGATGATCCTCAACGCGTTAGCCGGTAAACCACTGCCGGTTTATGGCAATGGCCAACAGATTCGTGACTGGCTGTTTGTAGAAGATCATGCTCGCGCTTTATATCTGGTCGTCACCACCGGTGTGGTTGGGGAAACTTACAATATTGGCGGTCATAACGAACGTAAAAATATTGATGTTGTTAAAACAATCTGTGCGCTGTTAGAAGAACTGGCACCGGAAAAACCACAAGGTGTGGTGAATTACAGTGACTTAATTACTTCTGTAACTGATCGCCCTGGACATGATTATCGTTACGCGATCGACGCAGGAAAAATAGATCGTGAGCTTGGCTGGAAGCCAGCAGAAACATTTGAAAGTGGAATCCGTAAAACAGTGGAGTGGTATCTAACCAACAACGACTGGATTAAGAACGTTCAGAATAAGACAGCTCATCATTCTCGTCCTGGTCTTTCTCACTAATTACGAAGGGTTAATCTTATGAAAGGTATTGTTCTTGCTGGTGGCTCAGGTACGCGGTTATATCCAATTTCGCGAGGCGTTTCTAAACAGTTGCTGCCGATTTATGACAAACCTATGGTCTATTATCCGATCTCAGTGTTAATGCTGGCGGGTATTAAAGACATCCTGATTATTTCAACACCAGAAGACCTGCCAGGTTTTCAGCGTCTGCTAGGTGATGGTAGCCAGTTTGGTATTGCATTGAGCTATGCAGTACAGCCAAGCCCGGATGGACTGGCACAGGCCTTCCTGATCGGTGAAGAGTTCATCAACGGCGACCGTTGTGCACTGGTGCTGGGCGATAACATTTTCTACGGTGAAAGTTTTGGCCGTAAGCTGGAAAACGTCGCGGAACGTCAGGATGGCGCAACGGTGTTTGGTTACCAGGTAATGGACCCAGAGCGTTTTGGTGTGGTGGCCTTCGACAAAGACTTCCGCGCGATCTCTCTGGAAGAGAAGCCGGTTGAGCCAAAATCGAACTGGGCAGTTACCGGGCTCTATTTCTACGACAAAGACGTGGTCGACATGGCCAAAGAGGTGAAACCTTCTCCACGCGGTGAGCTGGAAATCACCACGCTGAATGAGATGTACCTCGGTCGCGGCAAGCTGAATGTAGAAATTCTGGGTCGTGGATTCGCCTGGCTGGACACCGGCACGCACAACAGTTTGTTAGAGGCTTCTCAATTCATCCATACCATTGAGCAGCGTCAGGGATTCAAAGTTGCCTGTCTTGAAGAGATTGCCTTCCGTAAAGGCTGGATCTCTGCAGAAGAGGTGATTCAGCTGGCACAGGGATTGAAAAAGACCAGCTATGGTCAATATCTCACTCAACTGATTGAATTCGAAGGTCTTTAATATGGACATCATTGAGACGCCACTCCTCGGTGTCAAAGTCATCCAGCCCCAGGTATTTGGTGATAGCCGTGGTTTCTTCCTCGAAACCTTTGAGAAAAACCGCTACAAGGAGATGTTGGATATTGACCTGGAATTTGTCCAGGATAACCACTCCCGCTCCACGAAAGACGTTCTGCGTGGTATGCACTTCCAGACGATTAACCCGCAGGGCAAGTTAGTGCGTGTGGTACGCGGTGCCGTTTACGACGTTGCCGTGGATATTCGTCCAGACTCACCCTCTTTTGGTCAGTGGTACGGTGTACTGTTAACCGAAGAGAACAAAACCCAGTTCTGGGTACCGCCGGGTCTGGCACATGGATTCGTGGTGCTGTCAGATGTGGCGGACTTTGAGTACAAGTGCACCAACTACTACACGCCAGAGCATGAAGCCTGTCTGATCTGGAACGATCCACGCGTGGGGATTGAATGGCCGGTTGAGACACCTCGTCTGTCTGAAAAAGACAAACGGGGTAAATCCCTTGAGGAGCTGGCGCTATGAAAATACTCCTCACGGGTGGAAATGGTCAGTTGGGGCGCTGCCTGCAAGACCGTTTCCCGGCTGACTGGCAGATCAGTGTCACCACGTCCAGCGATCTGGATATTGGTGATGCGGCGGCAGTAGAGCGTGCAGTGCTGGCTTTCCAGCCGGATGCCATTATCAATGCGGCGGCCTATACCGCCGTAGATAAAGCAGAAAGTGAACCGGAAAACAGCGCCCGTGTTAATAGCGCCGGGCCAGAAAACCTGGCGCGTGCTGCACGGTTGATTGGCGCTCGCCTGGTGCATGTTTCAACGGACTACGTGTTTGATGGTACGGCTCAACGGCCGTATCAGGAAACCGACAACACCTCGCCGGTTTGTGTGTATGGACGCACCAAGCTGGAAGGTGAGAAGCGTGTACAGGAGTTACTGCCGGATGCGGTAATTCTTCGCACTGCCTGGGTCTTTAGCGAGTATGGCAGCAACTTCGTAAAAACTATGCTGCGTCTGGGCGAACAGCGTGATGCACTCAGCATTGTTAGCGACCAGTTGGGCTGCCCGACTTATGCCGGTGATATCGCCCAGGCCATTATTGTGCTGTTGCAGCAGTCCGCGGCGGGTGGCATTTACCACTACTGTGGTGACCAGCAGGCGACCTGGTACGATTTTGCCGAGCAGATTTTTATCCAGGCAACGCAGCAGGGACGGTTAGCCAAGGCACCGCAGCTTACGGCTATCAATACTGAAGCGTTCCCCACACCAGCACAGCGTCCCGCTTACTCGGTGCTCGATTGCAGCAAAGTGCAGCATTATGGCGTTAAGCTCTCTGACTGGCAGAAAGCACTGAGTGCCGTCGTCGCTGAAAGCTAAATTTTCCGGTGCGGCTTTCACAACACGCTGTCGGGGCTATCCTCACATTAATTAAAACAGGATGTCATGAAAAAAATTGATGTTATTTTAGCGGCCTATAATGGTGAAAAGTATATCCGGCAGCAGATTCAGTCGGTATTGATGAATTTTGACAGCTTGCCTGAGTATGACTGTCGTATTCTGATTTCGGATGACAGTTCCAGCGACAGTACAACGGCGATTGTTACCGGGCTTAGCGCGCACGATAGCCGCATTCAGTTGCTAGATAACAGTAAAAAAGGCGGCGTCAGGCAGAACTTTCACTACCTGATTCTGCATAGCGATGCGGACTATACGTTTTTCTGCGACCAGGACGATTTGTGGCTGCCAGGGAAGATGGCTATCTTCATGCAAACTTTCGCGCAGCACAACGATGAAGAACCGCTGTTGCTGCATTCTGATTTGTGTGTTGCGGACGGGCATTTATCCCCCATCCATCCTTCAATGTTCGTTTATCAGCACATTAATAAAAACCCTGACCTGGCAGCATTAATGGTCAGCAATTCTGTGACGGGCTGTGTGATGGCCTGTAACCGTGCACTGATGGAAAAAACCAAGGCGAGTCAGGTTGAACACTCCATTATGCATGACTGGTATATCGCACTGCTGGCTGTTGCAACCGGAAAAATCGCGTTTATCGACAATGCCTTGATTCTCTACCGTCAGCACGGCAATAACCAGGTTGGCGCTAAGGCATTTTCGCTTGGTGAGTTATTAAAGAGCAAAGCATGGCGCGCCAAACTGGCTACTGCCCGTCAGTCGATTGAGAAAACCC
The DNA here is from genome assembly GCF_011752615.1 of Candidatus Pantoea multigeneris. Lineage (NCBI taxonomy): Bacteria > Pseudomonadati > Pseudomonadota > Gammaproteobacteria > Enterobacterales > Erwiniaceae > Pantoea > Candidatus Pantoea multigeneris. The sequence continues at coordinate 251,973 of NZ_VWXF01000006.1, read as the reverse complement.
GCGATCAGGCTGCGCTGTTTTTAAATGACTTCTCTTCCGTCATGAAACCCGAAGATCGTCGCCTGATGCACGCCTACGTTGATTCTTTCAATGGTGGGGTGGGTGCCAGAGCAAAACTGTTCTTCTCCTCGGGTATTCGTAAAAACGGCTTGCTGCGTAATCTGTTTTTCTTCTGGCTATACGTCCTGAAACGGTGAAATTTCGCCTGAATGTTGAGCCTGTTAATAACAATGAGTGACGAGATAACATCGTAAGGTAGCGCTATGATCACCATCAATGAACCGAAGAAACTGGTTGCCAGGCTTGCCATCTATTTCATCATGGCGCGCAGTATTCTGTGTGTGCCGTTTATTGCCTTGCATTTAGCCTCTGATGGTAAGGCATTAGGGCGCTTTGCTAAGTTGGCCAGTATCCCGTTCTTGCTGGTTATTGCTTACGCTATTTTTTCACTCAACAACGGTAATGGCACCAAAGAAGTGGTGGGTCAGAGCCGTGATATGTTGCTGGCCTTCACCGTTTTTTGTTTCTTGTCTTCAATACCCACGAAGCTAGGTGCGGATGCTCTGGCCTACCGGGCCATCCGCAACGGTGCTGTTTTTATCGCACTGGCAAAGATCGGGGTGATTATTGCGGGTATTGTCACCGGGATGAACCCGTTGCTCATCGTAAAAATGATCTCAAAAATCTGGGACATTCAGTTGATGACCATGGGGGTGGATAACAGCTTTCTGACGCGCTTGCAGATCCCCATCGACTCCGCGACGCCTTTATTGATGTATGTCCTGTTCGCCGAGATGTTGTTAAAGCGACAAGGGCGTATTCGTAATACGCTTTATTTTATTCTGCTTTTAATCTCTTTGTTGCTGACCTTCTCCCGTTTCTTCTGGGGTATCGGCGTGTTGTTGATTGGCCTGAGTTTGCTGCTCAATGCCAACCTGCAAACCAAAATAAGTTGGCTGTTAGGTGGCGCGCTCCTGGGATATAGCCTTTACATGTTCACCCCCGCAGGGGACACGATAGACAAAGTTATCGAGACACGTATCGGTCAGCAAAATACCTCCTCAGACTCATTCCGCATCGTACAGACCCATGCGCTATGGAATGAAGTGGAGACCGCTCCGGTCCTGGGGCATGGCATTGGTTACTATATGCCGAGTTTGATTCGCGCCCAGGAGACGAAGTATCTGTATGAAAACCAGTCGCTTTCTATGATTGTTGCCTTGGGTTACTCCGGGGTTCTCATCTGGATGGGGGCGATACTGATGGTGATTTTTGGCCTCTGTTATAACAAGCCGGAATCGCGCTTTAAAAACGTGATGCTGACGCTGTTATTCTTCTCGATATGGGTGGCGGGTGGGTTCTTTAACCCGCTGTTGTGGGGCGCATCTGGCGGGGTCATCCTGTTCTTTGCCGCGCGGCACCACGCACTCACCGCCAACTTTGCCGGGGATGTAGCACCAGTACGTAAGCCGTTAATTATTCGCACCGCAAGGAGTGAGGCTTAATGAAGGCACTGTTGCAGGAGCTCAGGCAGCAGGTGCTGGCACAGCCAGATCTACGGCATATGCTGACGCTGGCTCGAGCCTACGGTGCGTTATGCCAGGCTGCTGACAGCGACATCTATGATGATGCGCCGCTGGAAAAAACGCTGATAGAGAAAGCCTGTGCACAGCTCATGCCGCCACAACCGGCCGCTGACCCTGGCGCTTGCCTGCACATTATCTCGGAAGCGTTCATTATTGGTGGACACACGCGTTTGATGGAAAAACTGGCGCAGATGCAGCCAGAAAAAGCCGACCTGCTGGTTACGCGTTCGATTGATGAGCAAGCCGCTGCACGCTGTGCCGCCGTTTTTCAGCAGGTCTATCAGTTGAACACCACCGATCCTGTTTCGCAGCTTCTACACATCAGCGAGCGGGTTGCGGGTTATCAGCGCGTAGTCTTGCACATTCACGCTGATGATATTGCAACCGTGGTGGCGGTGGGGCTGGTGAAAGCGACATTGCCGTTGCAGGTCTGGTTTGTGAATCATGCCGACCACGCTTTCACGTTCGGTAGCGCGATTGCAGACTTCTACTTCCAGCTAAGCAGCTTCGGCGCGCGGTTGGATAAGCAAAAACAGATTGCCGGGCAAACCTCATTTCTGGGTATCCCGGTCAATGACAGTGCCGTGGATACCGCACCAGAACGAACGCCGCTCACTGAAGCACTGCGCTTTGTCGCTTCAGGTTCGGCAATTAAATTCCGGCCTTTTCGCGGTGAAGATATTCGTCCTCTGATTCGGCAGATTTTGCAGCAGTGGCCGAAGGCGACATTTACCCTGATAGGGGCTAACCCGCGCAATAATTTCTGGTGGTGGGGGCTGAAACTGCGTTTTGGCCAACGACTGCAGTTGCGTAGATATATTCCCTATGAGCAGTACATGGCCTTTATGCAACAAACGGATTTCTTCATTGATAGTCATCCGTTTCCTGGTGGTACCGCCTTTGCTGAGCAGATCCTGGCTGGTCGACGCGGCATCGGGCTGATAGCAAAAGTGCAGGGTTATTCACCGGCAGATAAGCTGAAGCGGGCTTCGGTGGCTGAGGTTCTGGACACCATACACGATTATCAGGATGCGGGTATCATTGAGGAAATTATCGCCGTCAATGGCTACCAGGCTGTGAAAGAACGCTACCTTGCTTGTTTGTTTTCCAATAAAGCTGACCCGTTTAATATGGAAGAGCGGGTAGCCTGGCAAGGAGATACGACATTTCTGCGTGTCAGAAATGTTATTTTTACACCGTTGAATATGACGGCAATGAAAACACTGTTTTCATATAATAAGAAGATCGCATTGAAAGTATTTATGCGACTCTCTATTTTAAATAAAGCACATTTAATTAAGGTGTGGATAAAGGATTAACAGGGATAATTCAGGTAAATATATCCGTTGAGGATAATGGAAAACACCCCTATGGCTATACACATCAATCAAGTAAATGCATTCTTTTGGCAGTTTTTGACTACTCATTTTTTGGGTGTTTTTATACAACCTGTCTTTTAAAGACAGAGAATACTAAATCATAATCTCAAGAACTGAGACAAACATGAAACTATCAACTCCTCCTGTAAATGTGGATCTTGCTTCACTGCAGCAACGACATTCATTCATCGATCTGGTCCCTGTGATTGACAATCGCGGCAGTCTGGTGAGTCTCGAAGCGATGAAGCAAGTTCCGTTTGATATTAAGCGTATTTTTTATATTTTTCATAATACGGATGGTGAAAATCGCGGCTTCCATGCCCATCGCTCCGACCAGCAGTTTTTAATCTGCATGGCAGGAAAAGTGCTGGTGCGCTTATACGATGGCAAGTTTACCAATGAGTACTGGTTGGATCACCCTTCCAAAGGCTTGCTGGTGAAAAGCATGGTGTGGTTAGAGATGTATGAGTTCAGCCCCGATTGTTCTCTCGTAGTGCTGTCAAGTGAGCATTACAATGAGAAAGACTATATTCGTGATTATGACGCTTTCCTAGAGGGCGTGAGGTCAAATGAAGAGTAAAACGGGTAAAACAATTAAACTTCGCATGGTCGAAGTGAGTGATTATGCATTTATTCACTCTTTACGTGTTGCGCCGGAGAAAAATAAATTTCTCTCGGCCGTTGATGATAATCCTGAGTTACAAAAAGCTTGGCTGCAAAAGTATAAACAGCGCGAACAAAATGGTGAAGAGTTCTACTTCATTATTGAGCGCCTGGACAATCAGGAAATGGTAGGTACGATGCGTGCCTATGATGTTGATCCGGAGAGGATGTCGATCCGTTGTGGTAGTTGGATTTTGAATGATAATAAAACGCTGACTTCAGCAGTGGAAAGTATATTGCTGACGTGGGATTTCATGCGCGAGCATCACTTTAAGTACCTTATTGTGGATGCCCGAAAAGAGCATGTCTCAGCGTTGCGTTTTATCAGGAAGATTTCTCATCGTTATTATGGCGAAGATGAAACGAACTTCTTCTATGAAATTGATGTGGAAAAGTTTGCTGAAAGCTTCTATCAACCAAACCAACATTATGTTTCGCCTGAACTTGTGGATGGGGAAATTTGAATGATCCAGTTCTTAAGCCTGAAAAAAATTAATGCTAAATATGCTGACGAGTTAAAAGCGGCATGTGCCCGGGTCATCGATTCGGGATACTTCATCCTCGGACCTGAGCTGCAACGCTTTGAACAGGCCTTTGCCAGTTTTAGCCAGGCTAAGCACTGTATCGGATTAGGTAATGGGCTGGATGCCCTGACATTGATCCTGCGCGCCTGGAAACTTCAGGGCAAGATCAAAGACGGTGATGAGGTCATCATTCAGGCCAATGCCTATATTGCCTGCGTGCTGGCTATTACTGAGAACAACCTGGTGCCGGTTTTTGTTGAACCGGACGCGAATAATTTCAACCTTGATCCGGCCAAAATACGCACCGCGATCACGGAAAAAACCCGTGTCATCATGCCAGTGCACCTCTATGGTCGCCTGTGTGAGATGCCAGAGATTATGGCGATTGCCGCTGAAGCGAATTTGCTGGTATTAGAAGACGCTTCCCAGTCGCACGGTGCAACTTTGCAAGGTAAACCGGCCGGCAGCTGGGGCGATGCCACCGGCTTCAGCTTCTACCCAAGTAAAAATCTGGGTGCATTAGCGGATGCCGGGGCAGCCGTAACCAATGATGACGAGCTGGATAAAGCATTGCGCGCACTGCGCAATTACGGTTCGTTTGAACGTTACAATAATCTTTATCAGGGTGTGAATAGCCGCCTGGGTGAAATGCAGGCCGCTATCTTAAGTGTAAAACTCAATCACTTCTGGTCCGAAGTGGAATGTCGTCGTGAAGTCGCTGCACGTTATCTTGCTGGAATAACCAATCCGGCTATTAAGTTGCCGCAGTGGGAAGTGCGTGAGCAGCACACCTGGCATCTGTTTGTGGTACGTTGTAGCCAGCGCGAAGCGCTTCAGGCACACCTTGCGAACCACGGTGTGGAAAGTATTATCCATTACCCTAAACCGCCGTATAAGCAACAGGCCTATGAGAAGATGAATCATCTGAGTTTCGCGCTCAATGAACAACTCCACCGTGAAGTTTTGAGTATCCCGATTGACCCTTCAATGACTGACGAAGACGTTGAAACTGTGATAGAGGTTTGCAACAGCTTCTCGGCATAATGCGTTACGTTTTCAGCACCCGGGGTGATGTTTTTTTTAAATTTTCAATTTTTTACCGAATCATTCAATGTGTGGAATCCGGTGTAAGCCGTTCAAAAATATTACATCCAACATTGCTAAATGGAATTATTCGAGGGTACGCAGCATGCAGAAAGTTGTTGTAATGGACACGAATCCGATTGTTAGCCTGGCGATCACCGAATTGCTGGAAAATAACCGCTTTACCGATGTGACGCATATTAGTAACTTGTCCGAACTTAAAGCAGTGCTGGAAACGGAAGCCGTGGATGTGGTGATCATGGACCTGTTTGACGGTAATAGTTACCCGATCAATGGCCTGGATTTTATCAAGCAGCATCGCCCGCTGTTAGAAGAGCTGAAGCTTATCGTGTTTACCGACATTGACTGCTATTTCATCGTCAATGAGATCAGTAAATTCAAAAACGTGAATCTGATATCCAAACGTGAGTCGCTTTCTGAATTGCTGTTTGCTTTGTGCAAACGCGAAAGCAAAAAACCTTACCTCAGCCCCTTTATGAGCAAGTCTAAAGAGCTTAACTGGAAAAATCACCTTACCAGTACTGAGCTTCGTGTGCTTTACTTGTTGATAGACAACCAGACGCCGAACCAGATTTGTGAGACGCTGAACCTTCATTACAAGACAGTGCTGTTCCACAAATCCAATATCGCGCGCAAGGTGGGGGCACGTAACTCGCTGCAACTGGCGAAGATTTTAACGTCGTTCACCAATTACAACCGCCATGCACCTTACCGAACGGTAGGGTTTTGATGTCCACATCGTGAACCGACATCTGCGGTTGGCCCAGGGTAATGCTTTCATTTCAAACCATAAGGAAGCTTTACTATGACGTTATCTCGTAGAAAACTGTTCCGTTGGATTGTGCCCTCTGCAACGTTGGGGTGGCTGGTTCGAGGTCAGGTACAGGCAGCGCAACCGGTTCAGCCGGCTTTGCAAAATGCCGTGTATCGCGATGGCGAGCCGCACTTTCAACTGGCAGCCGATACTTCCACCGCCGCGGCGACTTACAGTCTCGGCACCACGTACAGTAGTGGGACGGTGGGAGCCAAGCTTAATCGCTTCGTAACAATCGAAGATTTTGCCGATACCAACTCAGCCAACGGCAACTGGGCTGTAGCGATCAAAAACGCCATCGACTATGCCAGAGTCAACGGCATTCGTAACGTTTACGGCGCTAACAGTTACACCATCAGCAGTACCATCGTGGTGGAGGGGCTCAGCAATAACGGCCTGAATATCTCTATAGGTCGACTTGTTGCCAGCAGTACCTGGCCAAAAAACACCACGCTCTGGGATGCCACACCGATGTTGTTAATTGGTGACACCGTGGCGAACATCACCGGGTTGAATTTAACCATTAACATGCTGGACGGTGCGGGTGTTGCAGATGGGATTCAGGCGACACAATACGGTTTTGCGCTCTCATCGATTCACATCGGTGATGCCCGTAACTGTGTGCGTGTCATCTCGAATGGTAATCAACAGTGGCCAAATGCATCGGTACAGGTGAGCGGCGATTTCTGGACCGCCAACTGGCTGGGCATTTACCTCTCGCGTGGCACCAAAGGTTCCAGCCCCATCAGTGAAGGCTGGAAAATCAACGTGAAGTTTATTGCGAACAACCGTTACGGCGGCATTCTGGCGCGTGGCGGATCGCAATATACCCAGATACGTGGCGACCATGATTACAACGGGCGCTATCTGTCGCTGCTACAGATTGATGCACTGGATGGCATCACGCGTGGCATGAAAATCACCAACGGCACCACGCAGGCGGAAGTGTTAGTCGCCTGGCAGGCGCAAGGGCAGTACTGGCTGGCTGTGATGGAGACCAAGGATGTCTCGGCGGGGAATGGCGGTAAGAGCAGTTACAGCGTCAACGATAAGTTGACCAGCCCGACCACCACCATCCGGCAACGTACCATCACCGCCGTGCAAACAGGCGGTGACAATGCTTCAGCCACCAACTACTTTGACGTGCTACACGATTTTGAAGGTGAACCGTTTGCCAAACTACAGGCAACCATGGGGTATTGCAGCGGCATCATTGGTTCACTGCAATTTACTTCCATGATCCTGATGCAGAATAGCTTCCAGGGGATTACCGATAACCTGCGTGGCTTAGGCGTAGCAAACTCAGGAACGGCACTCTCTTTATATAACCGGGCGGTCAGCGATACACCGTTTGCCAATATAACGTCCAGCTTTGTTAATTTCCAAAGCAAGTTATATATGCAGAACCGCTTGTATGAAGGAACCGGCGTGGCACAAACCGTGACACGTTCGACAAGTACTTATACAACCTTATTTACACTACAACCCACCGCAACCGATCGTTATCTGGGTGAGCAAAATCTTTATAAAGTGTACATAAAGACTAACTATCCCGGTGTGTGCGGTGAGTACCTGATCAGCGTCAGCGATAATACCTCGGATGCCTTGCAAGCCCATGCCGTCATCTCTAACGATGGGGTGTTTGTATGGAGAGTGAGTGGCAGTAATTTCCAGGTACGGCAGGAAGCCGCTGATTCCATTCAGTTCGTTGCCAATATTCTACGCGTTTAACGCCTAGATCGGCAGGCCTGGTCCTCGTTGCCAGGCCTGCCAGTTAAACCAGACCTACCAGCGTTTATTTTTCTGTCCGTCTCTTTTCAGGTTGTTGCAGGACTATAACCCTCCTGCCGCAGCGTGATTAATTTCGGCTATATATCCTGATTTTAGGGAAGGGTTCTGTTGGTTTTTAATTAATTATCTTCAACATTTAATTAATTAATAATCGAGTTAAATAACATCATCAGTTGATGCGGGATTAAGAATGTCAGATAAACACGATGCAATTTTAGCTAGCGCGGAGAATAACGCCAATAACCTCGATCTGGGGAAACTGTATGGTGCGATTCTTGACGATCGATGGATTGTCATTATCAGTGTGGTGATAATGATGATGGTAGGTACTGTCTATACCCTTTTTGCGACGCCTATCTATAGCTCCGATGCTATGGTTGCGGTGGAGAAAAATGCGGGGCAGTCTCTGCTGAACAATCTGTCGGAATATATTCCAACAGTACAACCAAAATCTGATGGTGAGATGAAGCTGCTCCAGTCAAAACTGGTGTTATTTAAAACGATTAACGAACTTAACCTTGATATCGAACATCAGGAATCTTTCTTCCCGGTGTTTGGTAAGGGTTGGGCGCGCCTCACGAACAAGCCAGCCAACACGATTGATATTACTAACCTCCAGGTACCGGACAAGCTGTTAGGCACCTGGCTGCAATTCAAAGCGGTCAGTGCTAACAGCTTCACCTTGAGCTACGACGGCAAAGAGTTGGTCAGTGGCGTGGTGGGTAAACCGGTCACCATGAACGGCACCACCATCACCGTGTATTCCATGCATGCGGCACCGGGTACGGAATATACCGTACGTAAACTGCCGATTCGTGATGCTTATGACCGCCTGGTTAACCGCCTGGACGTATCTGATGCAGGTATGGACACCGGGATGCTGGAGATGAAGCTGAAAGGTGAAGATCCGGCTAAAGACCGCGATATCCTCGACAGCATTGCCAGCAACTACGTGTTACAGAACGTTGAGCGCAAATCTCAGGAAGCTGCCAATAGCCTTGAATTCCTCAAGCAGCAGCTGCCGATGATCCGTAACCAGTTGGACACGTCAGAAGATAAGCTGAACCAGTATCGTCAGAAGAGTGACTCGGTTGACCTCAACATGGAAATTCACTCCGTGTTGGAAACCATGGTTAACCTCGATAACTCGCTGAACGAGCTGACCTTCAAAGAAGCCGAAATCTCTAAACTGTATACCCCAGAGCACCCGACTTACCGTGCGTTGCTGGAAAAACGTAAAGTACTGGAGACGGAAAAACAGAACCTGCTGAAGCGTATTAGCGAGCTGCCACAGACTCAGCAACAGATTGTTGGTCTGACGCGTAACGTTGACTCTGAGCAGGAAATCTTCATGCAGTTGCTGCGTAAACAGCAGGAGCTGGGTGTTGATAAAGCCAGTACCGTGGGTGATGTTCGTGTAATTGACTACGCGACTTCTGAAGTGGCACCAACCTTCCCTAAACTGGGCCTGGTGGTGACGTTAGCAGGTATTTTCGGCGCTGCAGCAGCCATTGCTTACATCGTCATGAAAACCCTGATTCGTCGTGGTATTGCCGGTTCACGTGAGCTGGAAGAGCAGGGCATTACCGTTTACGCCAACGTACCTCTGGCGATGGAAGCCCCACGCTTGCCTGTGCTCTCCCGCTTCCGTATCGCAGACAAGAAAGAGAAGTTGTCGCGGCGACGTGAAGTGCTGGCGTTGACCAGCCCAGACAGCCTGACGGTAGAATCACTGCGTAGTTTACGTACCAGCTTGCACTTTGCGATGCTGGAAGCGAAAAACAACATCCTGATGATTACCGGTGCTGTACCGATGGTCGGTAAGAGCTTTATCAGTGCTAACCTTGCTTCGGTCATTGGTTTGACTGGCCAGCGCATCCTGCTGATTGACGGTGATATGCGTCGTGGTTCACTGCATGAAACCTTTGGCTTTAGCTCACGAGTGGGTCTTTCCAACGTGCTGGGTGGTAAGAAAACCATTCAGGAAGTGATTCAGGTGACCCAGATCCCAAGCCTGCATGTCATTACACGTGGTCAGGCAATTCCTAACCCTGCGGAGATGCTGACCGGGAAAACCTTCAACAATATGCTGGCCTGGGCGAGTGAAAACTACGATCTGGTGATTGTCGATACCCCGCCAGTCCTCTCCGTTACTGATGCTTGTATTATTGGCCAGATTGCCGGTTCTTCACTGGTGGTTGCACGCTTCGAACTGAACACCGTGAAGGAAGTGGCGCTGAGTATTCAGCGTCTGGAGCAAACCGGTGTGAACGTGAAAGGCTGTATCCTCAACGCAATCGTACGTCGTGCTGCCAGTTACTACAGCTATAACTATAATTATGATGCTCTCAATACCTACGAGTACAAAATGGAATTGAATCAGGACTAAGCAGGGGTGTTTTTTCCCTTAATCGTTCCGACGCCAGCATTACGCGGCGTCGGAATGCACTGACTTCAGGTAGGACAATGAGAAAATATATCGATCGGTTATTTAGCAACGGCTTTTTTCGCAACATTTCATGGAACTTTCTCGGCTTCTTTTTGCCCGTAGTCGTTGCGATGGTGATGATTCCAGTGGTGATGAAACACATCGGCCTGGAACGTTTTGGTGTCCTGACCCTGATCATTGTCTTAATCGGCTCGTTAACGCTGTTTGATTTTGGCGTAACGCGCTCAATTACCCATTTTGTGACTAAATACAAGGAAGATGGCCAATATATTGAAATGCTGACGGTAATAAAAACCGGTTGGGTCATTATTACGGCAGCAATTTTAGTCATCTCCGCGTTGTTTTACTTTAGTCGTGACTGGATCTCCTGGCACTTCTTTAATGTTTCAAATCAAGAGATTCGTAATGAAGTGGCGGGAAGTATGGCCGTTATTGGTTTGTGCCTGCCCTTTGTTATCGCCCAGACGACCTTTGTTGGGGTCATGGAAGCCTTTGGCGCTTTCAAGAAAATCAGTATTGGTAAAGCACCATTTTCTATTTTGATGTATCTGATTCCGATGGGAATCTCGTTCTATAGCTCGAGCCTGTTCTTGATTACCCTGTCCCTGTGCTTACTGCGCACGGTGATGGCCGTGGTGTTCTTTATCATGATGCGCTCCGAGGTGAATAAAATCACTCGCGTATCATTATTCTCGGTGCCGGTGACGAAGTCGATTGCCGGAGAGCTGGTGAAGTACGGTGGTTGGATCTCCATCAGCAACATCATGGCACCGATCATGCTCTATATTGACCGTTTCTTTGTGGCAACCATTGTCGGTGCGGGGGTCTTTGCCTATTACACCACGCCTTATGAAGTAGTTTCTCGCGTGGCGATTGTCACAGTTAGCGTATGTGGCGTGTTGTTCCCGGTATTGGTCTCGAAAATTCACCGTGATGTGCGGGCGGCTAACAGTCATTTTAATAAAGCGATGCTGGGTATTTTCCTCGTGCTTATCGGTCCGACGATTATCGGGGCATTTATTTCCCACTGGTTCCTCTCCATCTGGATCAACCCAAACTTTGCCGATCATGCGTGGGTGATTTTCTCCCTGTTCCTGTTTGGTTATTTGGTTCATGGTCTGGTACAGCCGGCATTTATCTGGATTCAGGCCTGTGGGAAACCCTGGATTAACGTCGCTTGTCAGATTGTCGATTTGGTGTTGTATGTGATTTACCTGCCCTGGATGACCCATCACTACGGTATTTTCGGGGCGGCAGTGGCATGGAATATTCGCATGGCATTGAGCCTGGTGGTACTGCATACCATTCGCCTCTCTCTGTACCGGCGTGAACTGTCACGTAGTGAGACACTTTCCTTAGCCAGTTGATTTGCTTAATTTTTTAGTGATGGATGCTATGTTTAATTCAATACTTGTTATTTGTACCGCAAATATCTGCCGTTCACCGCTGGCAGAGCGTATTTTGCGTCGTGAATTTCCGGATAAAAAAATTGACTCCGCTGGGATTATGGCGCTGGTGAATAAGCCCGCCGATGAAGGAGCCATTGCGATTGCCAGTCAGCATGGCCTTTCCCTTGAAGGTCACCGTGCCAGACAGTTCACACCGCATCTGGGGCTGCGCTATGAACTGATTCTGGCCATGGAAAAGCAGCATTTACAGCACATCAGTCGTATGGCTCCCGAAGTGAGCGGTAAGAGTATGTTGCTTGGCTATTGGCTGGATCAACGGGAAGTCATGGACCCCTTCCGCCGGGGTGATGATGCTTTTGCGCGTAGTTACGATCTCATTAATCTCGCTTGTCAGAAATGGGTAGCACAGATTAATCGTTAATTTAAAATTCGCATTATTACTGCTTGCTTATTCAAATGTTGGGGTGGGACATGGGAAGTTTTCTTGCCGACAATATGGGAAGGAAGTTTATTCTTGAGCCTATAGTGTCTCAGCAGCTAAAAGTGATTGGGTTTGAGCTTTTATCCCGATTTTATAATCAAGAAGCCAAACCTTATAACACGATAATGATGGTGAGAAATCTTTCCTCGGAAGGCAAGAGACAATTGCTTTATGAGCAATTAAAGACAGTCTCGAGCATTATTGATGTTCTGGAAGAAAATAATCTTTTCGTTAGCATTAATGTTGATGATGAAATGATTAAAATTCTCCATTCAGATCTTCAGCTGAACTGGATGTTTACCATGTCTAAAGTTATCAGACTGGAAGTTTCTGAAGAAATCGATCTTACTCAAAATTTAACCACGCTCTCTCATATGCGTGACTTAAAAGAGAAGGGCGTTTCATTCTTTCTCGACGATCTTGGCAATGGTTTTGCAAATCTTGATGCGCTGCATACAGGTATTTTTGATGCAGCTAAAATAGATAAAAACTTTTTCTGGCAGCAAAAAAATAAGCTGATGTTTCCGGTCATAATAAAGAATATAAAAAAACTTTGCGAGAACCTCATTATTGAAGGTGTCGAAAATGATGAGGATATGAAATCACTGTCATCAGTTTCTGTTTATGGCATGCAGGGATATCATTTTAATTCTATCGCCGTTGAAGACATTAAATCTTATGTTACCAATGCTAAATCCTGCCATTAATCTATTTTTTGTTCATCAAGGGAATATCATGGGCTTTGCTCATCCATCGGTTTTTATTCTGGGTAATAATTATTCAGAATCATTGAGGTGAACTTTCAATGACCATATTACAATATTCAGCAAACCTAAAGCATAACATTCCCGTTATTGCCATAGTACAAAGGATATCTGATATCCTGATCATGATCGTTGGATTTTATCTCGGCTGTGTATTGAATGATACCAACTTCAGTAACGCCGTGATGGTGATCTTTATGCTCAGCCTGCTGATTTTTCAGACTGTAGGCGGGATAGCGGATCTCTACCGATCCTGGCGAGGGATGAAAATTACCGACGAGCTGTTCTCGTTGCTGAGAAACTGGACCATTAGCCTGGCGATTACGTGGGGGGTGACGTTTGCTTTCCCGCTGCTGCATCTCTCTTTCCAGGTGATTATTCACTGGTATCTTGCGGCTGCTGGCTTGTTTATCGTATCACGCATGGGTATTCGCGTCGCATCGGGTATTTTACGCCGCTACGGTTATAACACACGCAACGTGTGTGTCGCGGGGAATATGCCTGCGGGAATTTCATTGTTGCATAGCTTCCAACAGTCACCCTGGCTCGGCTTTGTCGTTAAGGGTATTTATGATGACAACGTGCCCACTGAAGCAAATGGAATCAACTATGCCGGGTCACTGGAAGAGCTGGTGAATGATGCCAGAGAAGGGAAGTTAGACAGAATCTATATAGCGATGAACATGAAGGATGAAGCAATCATAAGTGAGCTCGTTAAGCAGTTAACCGATACAACCTGCTCAGTTTTGCTTGTTCCCGATATCTTTACCTTTAATATCCTTCAATCACGTACCGAAGAAATTAATGGCGTTCCGGTTGTTCCTTTAGTTGATACACCTTTTAACGGCATTAATGGCATATTTAAGCGACTGGAAGATATTATTGTTTCCTTGTGCGTATTGACCCTGATTTCTCCGGTGCTGTTAGTCATTGCCTGTGCCATTAAGATCACCTCTCCGGGGCCAGTGATCTTCCGTCAAACGCGTTATGGTATGGATGGTAAGCCGATCACGGTATGGAAGTTCCGTTCGATGACCGTGATGGAAAACGCAGATGTTGTTACTCAGGCGACCAAAAATGATACCCGGGTGACGCGAATTGGAAAATTTTTACGCCGCACATCTCTGGATGAGTTGCCGCAGTTCTTTAATGTCCTGTTTGGTCAGATGTCAGTGGTGGGGCCACGTCCTCATGCCGTTTCGCATAATGAGCAATATCGCTTCCTGATTGAAGGCTATATGTTGCGCCATAAAGTGAAACCGGGTATCACTGGCCTGGCCCAGATTAATGGCTGGCGCGGTGAGACCGATACACTGGAAAAAATGCAGAAGCGCATTGAATTCGACCTGGAATATATTCGTATCTGGAGTGTATGGGTTGATCTGCACATTATATTTTTGACTATCTTTAAAGGCTTTGTTCATAAATCAGCTTATTGATAGCCTGCTACAGTGGGGGATCCCCCACTGAGTGGTAAAAGATAATTAACCCATAACTAATCCTGCATAACGCAATGCATTCTTTTTAGGGTGCTCTGCGTTAACTATCTAAGGCCGTGTTGTTTTATCAAATTGTATATATTTGTCATATCTTAAAATTTGGATACTTTGGTAGCACTATTCATTTTAATGACCTGGGTTTGATGAAATTTAAAATCGCCTAAAAACCACATAAAGGCTTCATTGCTTTAAGGATGAAGCATAATGATTCTGGAGAGTACTTTCTCCTCACTTAAATATGAGAACAGGTTTATGGCTAGCTCTATGGTGATAAATACTGTAAGCCGCTCCTGGCGCGGGTTGCGAAAGTATCTTTTAGTAAAGGTTGCACTGGGTTTCTCAGATCTGATTGCTCTTAACCTGGCACTATTCTTGTCTGCCACAACTATCAAAATGTTTTGGGGTAATATTGATAGTTTTATTCCTCCCTATCAAATTGGTTATCGCTATTCCGCTCAGTTTATTCTTTCAGTGATTTGTACCGCCTGGTTCTGGATCAGAATGCGCCACTATACCTATCGCAAGCCGTTCTGGTTTGAGCTGAAAGAAGTGGTGAAAACACTGGTGGTGTTCTCGCTGTTAGATCTCGCGCTGATCGCATTTTCGAAATGGAACTTCTCCCGTACGGTCTGGATATTCACATGGACCTATGCATTACTGCTGCTGCCATTAATGCGGGCTGGTGTGAAACATCTTATTAATAAGAGTGGTCACTGGAAAAAAGATACCTATATCATCGGCTCGGGAAAAAATGCCAGGGAAGCCTGGGCCGCACTGCAAAGCGAAGAGGTGCTCGGTTATGAAGTGCGGGCGTTTATTTCGGTTGATGATACGCTTATCGAAGAGAGTGTGGGCAACATTCCGGTGGTGTGTTGGAAAGACATTAACTGGAATACAATAGACCGGGATAATACCCAGTTTGTAGTGGCACTGGAATTTGAACAGCACGCCGCACGTGATAACTGCTTGAAATCCCTGGCCAAAATGAAATGCCGTTCGGTTTCGGTGATCCCTACGCTGCGTGGTGTTCCACTGTACGGTACTGATATGTCGTTTATTTTCAGCCATGAAGTGATGATTTTGCGGGTGCAGAATAACCTGGCCAAGATCTCTTCTCGTTTCATGAAGCGCACTTTCGATATTGTGGTGGCTTCTATGCTGTTGGTACTGCTGGCCCCGGTGTTTGCCCTGCTCTGTTACATGGTTAAGCGTGACGGCGGCACTGCCATTTACGGTCATGAGCGTATAGGTTTGAATGGCAAGAAATTTAAGTGCCTGAAGTTACGCTCAATGGTGACGAACTCGCAAGAAGTCCTGGCGCGGTTACTGGCCATGAACCCGGAAGCCCGTGCCGAGTGGGATCGTGATTTTAAACTCAAAAATGATCCACGCATCACCGCCATTGGCGGCTTCTTACGCAAAACCAGCCTTGATGAGTTGCCTCAGCTATGGAATGTGATTTGTGGTGAAATGAGCCTGGTGGGACCACGCCCCGTGGTTGAAGCGGAACTGGAACGTTACGCCGGTGATGTGGACTACTACTTAATGGCTAAGCCAGGGATGACCGGTTTATGGCAGGTGAGTGGCCGTAATGATATCGACTACGATACTCGCGTCTATTTCGACTCCTGGTACGTGAAAAACTGGGCACTGTGGACTGATATCGCCATTCTGTTTAAGACGATTGGCGTAGTGACTCGCCGCAACGGCGCTTACTGATCTCAACAGGTCTGCTCAGCTATCTTTTAACGGTAAACCGGTGGTGAAAATGATATTGTTGCTGCGCAATGCTAGTGATGTGGCGTTGCGTGCTTCAGTTACCCTCTGTTTTGTCAGGGTTTACCGTATAACTGGTATGGCGATTTTGTCACCCGACCTCTGGTCGGGTTTTTCTTTTTTAGGGCCAAAGTATTTCATATTATTTTCATTTGTCAGGAATCCGATCGAATAGCGTAATTGTGCGTAATTCCACACATTTTAGGAGTTTTGGAAGTGCTATTCAGGCCATATATAATCAATAGTGATGACGTCGACGCGGTAATGTCGATCTATTGAGAGGTACACACCATGAAAAAAATGACTTCAAGCCTGTTGGCTTCACTTATTGCATGCAGCACACTCTTTTCAGCAGTTTCCTGGGCAGATGGCCCTGGAGGCGGCGACCAACAATGGCAACATGGCGGCGGCGAGCAGCATCAGGATCGCGGTCATGGTGATCAAGGCGGGCGTGGCCCAGGCGGCGGCGATCGTGGTCATGGTGGTGGACAGCAAGAGTTCCATCGTGGCGGCCCTGGTCCACAAGCTAACCGTGGCGGCCCGGATCGCGATCATTTCGCCTGGCGCGGTCACGACTTCCGTCGCGGTCATGAAGTTCCACCTGACTTCCGTGGCCCGCGTTACCGCGTAGACTGGCGTGAGCATCATTTGCCAGAACCACCGCGTGGAGAGCAGTGGAGCTACATCGACGGTAACTACGTCTTGATTGCGGCGGCAACCGGTGTGATCACCTCCCTGATCCTCAACGGTGCTTTTAACTAATGCTGCTAGCGGGTGGTAAACCCACCCGCTGTGATTCCTTTCAGTCAGGCCATCCGGTGACTAACATCTGTTTCATCTCTTCATAGCCATATTCGCGCAGTGAATTTTTACTGTTGGCGCGCTGTAGTACCCACTCTTTCTCCTCTTCACTCAAATGTGGACCCCCTTGCCAGAAAGCCACGATCGCCTGCTGCTGGAGCCAGTCGTGCAGTGCCAGTGCAGGATTCAGCGCCGAACGACCAAAAAGCTGCGAGTAGAGTTCCTGCATCAGTTGCTGCTGCTCCGGGTGTTCACTCTGAGCGAGTTGTTGCAGGAAGGGGAACAGTAAGCGGCCGCAGACCTCTCCGTGGTGAAAAGGCTTAATCGCGCCCAGCTCACCGGCAATACCATGAATAACGCCTAATCCTGCGCTGCTGAGGCTGACACCGCCCAACCATGAAGCCATCATCATTGCCTCTCTTGCGGCGTCACCCGCGTCATCCATGCGATTGAGTGCGGGCCATGCCCGGATAAACTGCTGCATGCCGCTGATGGCAAGCTGGCGAGTGAAAAAGTTACCTTTCTTCGACAGGTAAGCTTCGAAAAGATGGGTGAAGGCATCAATAGCACAACTGGCTAGCACCGTATCGGGTGTGCCTCGGAGAAGATCGGGGTCAAGAATGGCTACGCTGGGAACGAACAGCGGGTGCCGTAGTGACGCTTTGACCTGAATCTCTTGCTGATCGGTGACGACGGCATTCTGTGTAACTTCGCTTCCGGTGCCTGCCGTCGTGGGGACCGCAATCAATGGCAGCGTAAGCGCCTCAACGGCAGTATCCCCCACTTTTTCCAGATAGCGCGCCACTGGCAGTGGGTGTTGCATCATCGCACTGAACGCCTTTGCAGCATCAATAACGCTGCCACCGCCAATCGCCACCACTCGCTTAACCTGACCGCGCCAGCGTGCCACCCAGCCGTCAATATCGGCAGGGGAGGCCTCGTGGCTGACAATCTCATACGCCAGAATGTGGGTGCTGAGCGTCTCTTTCATCTCTGCGTAGTGTGCGCTGCGTAGAAAGGAATGGCCGCAAAATAACAGGGTAGGCTGTGGTTCAGCCGCCAACAGCGGTAGCAGTTTTTGCAAACTGCCACGGCCAAACAGGGTGCGTTGATTGTTATACAGCTCACTGACCGGGTTATTCACGATCCTGTTCCTCGGGTTGGGTGGAGAGATAGCGCTAAGCGTTGTCGCAGACGTTACGATGAAAACAGGCAGAACGCGCGGCTTAACGGCGAAAGATGTCTCGCATCCTGAGGGGAAACCGCGGTGACGGCAAGTGATGATTACAGGCAGGAAAAGGGCCACATCGCGTGGCCCAACAGGAAAATGATCAATGGGGCTGTTCGAAACCGGCTTTAACCATCTGTTCGCGCAGTTCCAGCGTGATATGGCGATTGCCCCCAGTGACAGGGAAGATCACGTTGTTGATAACGTCATCAAGGTAGTGTTCTTCAAAATCCTGCATGGTCAGTTGGGTACCGCCTTCGTCGTTGATCGCGATTGAACCTTTAATCCGATCACCTTTATTCTTCGCCTTCAGGCAATAGCGGCCCATACTGGTATTGATTGTACTCATATGACCTCCTTATTAGGCACAATGAATTAGCTTCAAGTGACGCTCAACTTTCGGCGCTTAAAGTTTAGACAGCTCTGAACGGCAAAACGTAACGCTATCGCCGAGTAAATCCATTTCTTGCGACCTTCCTCGCAGAATAAAATTCGGCTACGTAAACCCACTGTCGGGAAAAGCAGAGTTGTTCATCTGTCCTATACTGATGATTAGTGACTCTTTTTATTGATGCAGGAGCGTGTTATGAAAATTATTCTCTGGATCATTGCGATCATTTTTATCGTGGGACTTTTGACCATCACGGGCGTGTTTAAGCTTATTTTCTGATCCTGGCAAATATGCAAAGGGTATCTGCTACAGGTTTCAGCCCCATAAGTCATCTTTGTCGTTTTATGGGGTTTGTTGTCACTGTAACGCCTCTCATCGTTCCAGATCCCACTGCTGCCACAAGCTTTCCTTCAGCGGATGACGATCGGTCTGCGGTAACAGATCCTGAGCATTCAGGGCTTTACCACAGCGCGCGCATTTAGCGCCGTGATCGTGAATCCCTTTTCCCTCAAGTGAAGTAAACGTAAATTTCTTACTGCCGCATTCACGGCATCGGATTTTCATGACCACAGCTGTTTCGCCTCCCGCGATAGATACCACCTCAGACTTTAGCAAATCGCCCACAATAGTTAAATATATCTAATCATTTGTGGCGCAATTTTTTCATCGCCACAGGGGTGTGACTGGATAATTGACGGTGCTGATAATTCATGGCTGGAAGTATAAATTCCGGTTAAGTTTCAAAAATTGACCGGAATCAAGAACTGGCTGGATTGTGCTGTACCTGGGGGGAGTAGCCCTGACTTTTGATCAATTACAGCACGGTCCTGGCGTTTTTTTTCGCCTGTTATTTAGACTCAACCCCCTGATTTTTCATGGGGAGTGCTCCAGTGAAGGCACTGTGTTTTGCAACTTGTTTGCTTATGAGTAGTTTGCCGCTGTGGGCAAGTACGGAAAATCCAGACTTTCCCGCAGAGATTACCAGCCAATGGCGACCTGATATCTACATTCCGGTTACGATCTGGCACAACCGCCTGACGTGGGATCGTGCCCACATTGTGAGCTACAACGAACGGCCGGGTGGTGCAGGGGTAGGCGTCTCACGGATTAACCCCAAAGGGAACTGGGAAGGCTGGTACGGGATGATCTTTCGTGACTCATTTAGTCGCTGGGAGCCCATCGTGGGTTACGGCTGGGAGGCACGTTGGTCACTGCTTGATAACACACCATTGAGTGTGGGAGCGGGCTTTACGGCGGGGATTACCGCGCGGGATAATTACAATTATATCCCGCTACCCTTGGTTTTACCGCTAGCCTCTATCAGCTATGGCCCTCTTAGCGCACAAATGACTTATATTCCAGGGGGTTATAACAGTGGGAATGTATTATTTGCCTGGGCAAGATGGCATTTCTGAGCCGGTTTCAGCGTTGAAAATTGTCAGCATGTGAAAAAAAATCGATATTTATCACTTTTCCATCAAATCGGACTGGACAAATGTCACGGCAATTGCTGTACTAGACGGCGACACAGTTTAGTGTCCATTTTTCATGTAAAGGTAATATAGATGTCTAAGATCAAAGGTAACGTTAAGTGGTTTAATGAATCTAAAGGATTCGGTTTCATTACTCCTGAAGATGGAAGCAAAGATGTGTTCGTACACTTCTCAGCTATCCAGAGCAACGGTTTCAAAACTCTGGCTGAAGGTCAGCGTGTAGAGTTCGAAATCACTGACGGCGCTAAAGGCCCATCAGCTGCTAACGTTATCAGCCTGTAATTTAACAGACTGAATTTTAAAAACCCGCCTGATGGCGGGTTTTTTTTTTGCCTGAAATCCAGCCTGATTGCTGCGGCGATCACAAAACCACCTGTAACACATTAATAACCTGCTGCTCTTGCAGATTTTTTCATGCCAACGCTATATAAAAGAGGATGCACAGCGCCACTGAGGAGTAAGCATGAATATACGTCAGGCACAGGCGAAAGACAGCTTCGCATTAGCCGCGCTGCTCGCAGAGTTGGGCTATGGGGGAACAGAGGCGTTTATTGACAAACGTCTGGCTGAGTTGATTCGCGATCCCAATGAAATTTTGCTGGTTGCTGAACATGGCACCCAGGTGATGGGGTTTCTCTCACTTCATTTTATTCCACAGTTGGCACTGGTCGGTGATTTTGCCCGTATCAGCTATTTTTGTGTGGCGGAAGGGGAGCGCAGTAAAGGAAGCGGCCAGCAGTTGCTGAATTATGCCGAAAAACTGGCTACCCAGCGCGGCTGTGACCGCATGGAAGTGCACTGCCATAGCTCACGCCTCAAAGCGAACCAGTTTTATCAACGTGAAGGGTATACAGAATCACCCTGCTACCATGTTAAAGATCTGACCCTCCCGATGAAAGGACGCCTGTCATGAAAGTGGCTTTAGGGCAGTTTGCCGTTGACCGTGACTGGCAGAACAACGTGCAAACCTGTGTGGATTTGATGCAGCGCGCAGCAGAGCAGCATGCGCATTTGCTGGTACTGCCTGAAGCGGTACTGGCACGGGACAACAGTGACCCCGGTTGGGGGCTACACTGCGCTCAGCCACTTGATGGCCCGTTTGTGACGCAGTTGCTTCGAGCCAGCCAGGGAACGACATTGACCACGGTCTTGACCTTCCTGACGCCGGGAAGCGAACACAAAGCATTGAATGCGTTGATAGCGATTCGCAACGGCGAGATCGTCGCGCGTTACGATAAACTGCATCTCTATGATGCCTTCGCAATGCAGGAGTCGCAGCGAGTGATTGCGGGGAACGAGATCCCGGCACTGCTGGAGATCGACGGCATGAAAGTAGGGCTGATGACCTGCTATGACGTCCGCTTCCCCGATCTGGCGCGTCGTTTGGCCTGTGATGGGGCTGAGGTACTGGTGCTGCCTGCCGCGTGGGTGCGTGGGCCACTGAAAGAGCATCATTGGGAGTTACTCACCACGGCCCGTGCGCTGGAGAACACCTGTTATATGGTCGCAGTGGGTGAATGTGGGCCACGGAACTGTGCGAACAGTCTGGTGATTGACCCGCTGGGCGTCGCCATTGTGAAAGCCGGCGAGGCACCGGCACTGTTGTTTGCTGAATTAGCACCAGAACGGGTGAGGCAGGCGAGAGAAGCGTTACCGGTACTGGAGAATAATCGCTTTGCGCCACCCCAGCTTAAGGCCTGATTTTTTTACGGGCTTTATCACTAAATGTTCTTAAACTGTTACAGATAGTACTTGAGCCTGAAGCCAAAGTGCGCGTAAATATCCTTGTTCGTTTTATCTTGAGATTGAAAGGTTAATTTATGGAAGGTATCAGTATTGCCAAACTGCTGATCGTCGGTGCGCTCATCGTGCTGCTGTTCGGTACCAACAAGTTACGCTCACTGGGTGGTGATCTGGGATCGGCTATCAAGGGCTTCAAGAAAGCCATGAAAGATGAAGAACCCGCTGTAGCGAAAACCACTGCGGAAGAAGTTCCGGCAGATCGCGTAACGCACAAAGAGTAATGTTATATTTTGCTCAGTAATCTGTGAGCAAATGTGACATAAAAGTAAAGCCAGGCAGATATCGAAGTGGTGACACTTCATAACTGCCTGGCTTTATTATTTGTGCCTGAGTGGGTAGCAGAGCCACCCGCCAGAGGATTATTTCACTTCCAGACCCTGCGCCTGCATATCGGCATGGTAGGAAGAGCGAACAAACGGGCCACATGCAGCATGGGTGAAGCCCATGGCCAGCGCCTCTTCTTTCATCTCTTCGAACTCCGCCGGGCTGACATAACGCTGCACCGGCAGGTGGTGGCGGCTTGGCTGTAAATACTGGCCCAGCGTCAGCATGGTCACGCCGTGGCGGCGCAGATCACGCATCACTTCCACGATCTCGGCGTTGGTTTCACCCAATCCGACCATTAAGCCTGACTTGGTTGGGATATCCGGATGGGCTTCTTTAAAGCGCTCCAGTAATTTCAGCGACCACTCATAGTTGGCACCAGGACGAACCTGACGGTAGACGCGGGGTACGTTTTCAAGGTTATGGTTGAATACGTCCGGTGGTGTAGCAGTCAGAATATCCAGTGCCCGATCCATACGGCCACGGAAGTCTGGCACCAGTGTTTCAATCTTAATGCGTGGGCTTTTCTCACGAATGGCCTCAATGCAGTCTGCGAAGTGCTGTGCACCGCCATCTCGCAGGTCATCGCGGTCAACAGAGGTGATCACCACGTAACGCAGCGCCATATCAGCGATGGTCTGCGCCAGTTTGACGGGCTCGTTGGCATCAGGGGTATTTGGGCGACCGTGGGCCACATCGCAGAACGGGCAACGACGGGTACAGATGGCCCCCAAAATCATAAAGGTGGCGGTACCGTGGTTAAAGCACTCTGCGAGGTTAGGGCAGGAAGCCTCTTCACAGACCGAGTGCAGGCCATTTTTGCGCATCGCCGCTTTAATACCCTGAATACGGCTGGAGTCGGCAGGAAGTTTAATTTTCATCCATGACGGCTTGCGGAGGATCTCTTCGCGTTCCGTCACCACGGTTTTCACCGGGATAAGCGCCATTTTATCTGCGTCACGATATTTGACGCCGCGTTCCATCTGAATTGGTTTACTCATAAATCTGCAGCTTCCGGTCGGATTGCGTTTTAAAAGCGTCCTCACTCAGGCCTGGGACGAGA
This sequence comes from Candidatus Pantoea multigeneris, assembly GCF_011752615.1. Lineage (NCBI taxonomy): Bacteria > Pseudomonadati > Pseudomonadota > Gammaproteobacteria > Enterobacterales > Erwiniaceae > Pantoea > Candidatus Pantoea multigeneris. Next base: position 228,631 of record NZ_VWXF01000006.1, on the reverse strand, counting down.
CTTTCAACTTTTTTTGAAATTATCGAAAATTATATCATCTCGCCTGCCTGCGTGCAGCCACCATAGTACGTGTAAGGTTACAATTTTGTAAACAAGCACACCAGGTTAAGGGAGATCATTTCCGGGCAGCCACACCACATTTTGATAGTTCAGGTGCTGGGCGAAATGTTTGACCAGTAACGGCTGAACATCACTTAGCGTGACCGCCGGGACAAACTGTTTGAGCTGAGTCATTTGCAAACCGGCGTAGCCGCAAGGGTTGATGCGTAAAAACGGTGCCAGGTCCATGTTGACATTCAGCGCGAGGCCGTGGAAAGAGCAGCCCTTACGGATGCGTAATCCCAGCGAACAAATTTTATCATCACCGACATACACGCCTGGCGCATCAGGGCGGGCACGAGCGTCAACCGAAAACTCGGCCAACACCTTCACGACCGTCTCTTCCAGTGCCGTTACTAACTCACGCACGCCGGTTTTTTGTCGACGAATATCTATCAACACATACATCACTTGCTGTCCAGGCCCGTGATAAGTGACCTGACCGCCGCGATCGCTTTGCACCACGGGAATATCGCCAGGCATCAATAGATGCTCAGCTTTACCGGCCTGGCCTTGGGTAAATACCGCAGGGTGTTCAACCAGCCACACTTCATCCTGGCTGTGTTCATCACGCTTGTCGGTATAGAGGTGCATGGCTTCTGAAACGGTTTGCCAGTCGCGCAGGCCTGGCTGTCGGATGAAGAGCGTATCGGCAGACAAAGGGGAGGTCCGGTTGCAGGGAAAACAGCAGTATAACGCTGGCAAAGGGGATGACCAACCCCCCAAATTTGCCAGCCAGTGCTTACAGAACCATGCGCACGATATCAATTTTACCCAGTTCTTCGTACAGCGTTTCAATCTGCTCTACGTGGGTCGCGGTGATCACAATGGATACTGAGTGGTAGTTGCCTTTGCTGCTTGGCTTCACTTCTGGGGTGTAGTCACCCGGTGCGTGACGCTGCACCACTTCAACCACTTGATCAACCAGCTCTGGTTTTGCCAGTCCCATCACTTTAAAGGGAAACGTGGTTGGGAATTCGAGCAGTTCATTCAGTTTGGTTTTCATATTCACTCCGGTGCAAAAAAACAGACTCCCGCCGCAGCGGGAGCAATCGTAATAATAACGTATATTGGGCTACTGTGGCGATTTTTCAATCGCCGACAGTGATTAACCGAACCAGTGGTGGAACATCAGCTTGATGTAGTCCACGATGCGGCCAAAGAAGCCACCTTCTGGTACTTCGTTTAACACCACCAGCGGGCGCTGATCGATGGTTTTTCCGTCCAGTTGGAAGTTGATGCTACCGACCACCTGGTTTTTCTGCAATGGTGCATGCAGTTCAGTATTGGTCAGCACATAGCTGGCCTTCAGGTCTTTCATACGGCCACGAGGGATGGTCAGCCAGGCATCTTTATCAACCCCTAACTGTACGCGGTCCGTGGTGCCGAACCAGACTGGCTCAGAGGCAAACTCTTTACCCGCTTTGAGCGGCGCGACACTTTCAAAGAAGCGGAAGCCCCAGGTCAGCAGCTTTTTACTTTCCGTTTCACGGCCTTTATAGGTATGGCCGCCCATCACAGCAGAGATCAGGCGCATCTGGCCATCGGTTGCTGAAGCCACCAGGTTATAACCTGCGGCATCCGTGTGGCCGGTTTTGATGCCATCGACATTCAGGCTGCTATCCCACAGTAAACCGTTACGGTTCATCTGGCGGATATTGTTGAACGTGAATTCTTTTTCTTTATAGACCGAGTATTCATCAGGTACATCACGGATCAGAGCCTGACCGATCAGTGCCATGTCACGAGCAGAGCTGTACTGACCCTCGGCATCCAGGCCATGAACCGTCTGGAAATGCGTGTTTTGTAAGCCCAGTGCCTTGACGTAGTTGTTCATCAAGCCAACGAAAGAGTCCTGGCTACCGGCAACGTAATCCGCCATCGCAACACAGGCATCGTTACCGGATTGCAGCACAATGCCGCGAGTCAGCTGGGAAACCGGGACGCGATCGCCAGGTTTCAGGAACATCAGCGACGAGCCTTTGAATACCGGATTGCCGGTCGCCCAGGCGTCTTTACCTACGGTGACAATGTCATCGTTACGGATTTTACCGGCTTTTACCGCCTGACCGATGACATAGCTGGTCATCATTTTGGTCAGGCTGGCAGGATCGCGGCGTGCATCGGCATTTTTCTCTGCCAGCACTTTGCCTGAATTGTAATCAATCAGAACATAGGCTTCTGCATCGATATCCGGCACGCCAGGAATCATGGTGTTGAGGTTAACGTTATCAGCAATAGCGACATGGCTGAAGGAGATAGCGATCAGTGAACCCACTGTCAGGCGTTTGAGGAAACGAGAGGTATTGAGTTTGATCATGTCTGGAATTACTGCATCCATCGGTAAAGTAAAAAAGTGGCGCCACTATAACAAATGCCTGTTTTAGCGACATCTGGCTTCGTTAACAATTGTTCAACGCATCATCAGTGATGATGCGTTTTCGCCTTATTCTTAATGTGCGGTGGTGATAAAGCCGTTCAACTGTGCTTCGCTGCTTAAACGCTGTTGCAGTGCGCTGGCCTGAGAACGCGAACTGTAACCGCCTAACTGGATGCGGAACACGCTGCCGTTCGCCTCAACCCGGCCCGGCACGCCAAAGCGTTTGCTCAGGCTTTGCATTAACTGATGAGCACGCGCAGAGTCATTCACCGCGCCAACCTGCACCACGTAACCACTCGCTGAACCTGATGATGCCACCGGTGCGCTTTGGCGTGGGGCTGCACTCACGACCGGCGCTGCAACCACCGCAGGCGCAGCAACGGCCGCAGGCTCAGGGGTGCTATCTTCCAGAACACCGCTGCGCAGCGGTTGCGGTGCGCCAAGGAAACCACCGCTTGGCACCGGAGCACCGAGGCTGCTTGACGGTTTTAAGGTTGAGTTATCGATCGCATCGACATTCTGGTCATCCGCCGCGGGCTGTGCCGCCGGTTGGGTCACCGCGCTGTTATCGCCACCGTTCATCAGGCCGCCTGTTGCGACAACACCGCCGGTTGGCATGCCACCGCCTGTTGTCATTCCGCCATCCAGGTCCGGACGAGCGGGCAGGGCATAGCTCTGTTTGGCGACGGTGGTGCCAATGGTGCCTGGCCCGGAGAGCGTGCCATCAGGCGCTACGCTGATGTAATCCACGCGGACACGGGTGTTATTGGAAATATTGAGGCGATCGCCCGCCGCGCGTGACAGATCGATAATACGCCCTGGCGTGTAAGGACCACGGTCATTGACGCGCACCACTAGCTGGCGTCCGTTGGCGAGGTTAGTCACACGCACATAAGAAGGCAGCGGCAGCGTGGGATGCGCTGCGGTGTAGGCATTGGGATCGAACGTTTCGCCGGTTGCCGTACGCGATCCCTGAGCTTCATCGCCATACCAGGTGGCAAGACCGACTTCACTGAAGTTCGCTGGATTCTTGACGATACGATAGTTCTTACCGTTAACACTGTAGTCCTGGTTGGTGGACGGGTTAACCGGTTCATACTTTGGATCAACGCCAGGGATCTCGACCACCGGGCCGCTGTAAGCCGGTTGTGGTGGTGCCGTCTGGGTTTGTTGCTCATCCGTTGCACAGCCCGCTAATACCAGTGAAATCAGTGCAACCCCTAGCCAGTCCTTACGCATGTGCAGCCTCTTAAACGCTTTTAGATAACATTTTTCTGTGAGTATGAATGGACATCACAATGCCAAATCCGGCCATGAGTACAATCAGTGCGGAGCCGCCGTAACTGACCAGCGGAAGCGGTACGCCAACCACCGGTAAGATACCACTAACCATGCCAATGTTAACGAAAACATAGACAAAGAAAATCAGCATTAATCCGCCAGCCATAACGCGGCCAAAAGTGGTCTGGGCTTTAGCTGCCATCATCAGGCCACGCATGATCAGCAGCAAGTAGAGCCCCAGCAGCAGCAGGACGCCCATTAATCCTAGCTCTTCCGCCAACACGGCGAAGATAAAGTCGGTGTGACGTTCCGGCAAGAACTCCAGCTGTGACTGTGTTCCGTGAAGCCAGCCTTTACCCCGCAGCCCGCCTGAGCCAATGGCGATTTTAGACTGGATAATGTGATAGCCCGCCCCGAGCGGATCGCTCTCTGGGTTGAGCAGCATCATCACCCTGTCGCGCTGGTAATCGTGCATCAGGAAGAACCACAATATCGGGATAAACGCCGCCACTAAGATCACGGCCACTGCGATCAGTCGCCAGCTCATCCCGGAAAGGAACAGCACGAACAGCCCCGAAGCGGCGATCAGAATCGAGGTGCCGAGATCGGGTTGTGCTGCCACCAGCAGGGTAGGCATGAAGATCAACACCAGCGCCAGCGCGGTGTTCTTCAGCGTCGGAGGGCAGACATCGCGGTTGATAAAGCGTGCCACCATCAGCGGGACCGCTATTTTGGCAATCTCCGATGGCTGGAAGCGTACAAAGCCGAGATCCAGCCAGCGCTGCGCCCCTTTACTGATTTGACCAAACGCATCAACGGCGACCAGTAGAATGACGCTAACGATGTAGAGATAGGGCGCCCAGCTTTCATAGACGCGGGGCGGTACCTGAGCCAGAACCAGCATCAGGATCATCCCCATTGCGATCTGACCGAGCTTACGCTCCATCATGCCTGGGTCCTGGCCGCTGGCGCTCCAGATAACGAAGGCACTGTAGGTCAGCAGGCTGATGATGATCAGCATAAATACCGGATCGACATGGATGCGCATCCAAATCGATCTTTTTTGCGGGCTGTCACTCATTGACATGGTCATTCACCTTCATAACCAGGCGGTGTCGGGGCTGCATCAGGCAGCACCGTGTTGTTATCGCCCAGCATTATATGGTCCAGAATCTGCCGCATTACTGTGCCGACCGCAGGGCCAGCGCCACCATTTTCAAGGATCATGGTGACAGCAACGCGAGGTTTATCAAATGGCGCAAACGCGGTCATCAGTTTGTGATCGCGCAGGCGCTCAGCAATTTTGTGCGCGTTATAGGTTTCGTTCTCTTTCAGACCAAAGACCTGGGCCGTACCGGATTTCGCGGCAATTTTATATGACGCATCCGAGAAGCTTTTACGCGCGGTCCCGTTCGGGCGGTTTGCCACACCATACATGCCGTCTTTGGCGATCTCCCAGAAACCTGAGTGGATTTCACCAATGTGGCTTTCAGGCGGTGCTGGCCATGGCACGATGGTGTTACCTTCACGGCTGGCGCGCAGCAGATGTGGCGTTTTGATCACCCCATCGTTAATCAGGATCATCATCGCTTTGTTCATCTGCAACGGCGTCGCCGTCCAGTAGCCTTGGCCGATCCCTACCGGAATGGTATCCCCTTGATACCACGGCTTTTTAAACCGTTTTAGCTTCCACTCGCGTGTTGGCATATTGCCCGCACTCTCTTGTGGTAGATCGATGCCGGTACGCTGGCCGTAGCCAAATTTGTTCATCCACTCCGACAGACGGTCAATGCCCATGTCATAGGCCACCTGGTAGAAGAAGGTATCCGCCGACTCCTCCAGTGACTTGGTGACGTTCAGACGGCCATGTCCCCATTTCTTCCAGTCGCGATAGCGTTTTTCAGAGCCAGGCAACTGCCACCAACCGGGATCGAACAATGACGTATTGCGGTTGATCACCCCGGCTGTTAATGCCGACACGGCCACATAAGGTTTCACCGTGGAAGCGGGTGGATAGGAGGCCTGAATTGCCCGGTTATACAGCGGGCGATTCTCATCGTTCAGCAACGCGCGATAATCTTTACCAGAAATTCCGTCAACAAACAGATTCGGATCGTAACTGGGTGTGGAGACCATGGCCAAAATTTCACCCGTACGCGGATCGCTGACCACCACCGCGGCACGGCTGCCTGCCAGCAGCGTTTCGATATACTGCTGTAATTTCAGATCGATAGTCAGATAGACATCCCGCCCGGCCTGCGGTGACTCTTCGTGCAGCTGACGAATCACCCGGCCACGGTTGTTGACCTCGACCTCTTCAAAGCCGGTTTTACCGTGCAGGGTGTCTTCGTAATAATTTTCGATACCCAGCTTGCCAATGTCATGCGTCGCGGCGTAGTTCGGCCATTTCCCTTCCTGGTCTAGCCGTGCGACATCGCGGTCGTTGATTTTCGATACGTAGCCCACCACGTGGGTCAGCGTGGTGCCGTAAGGGTAGTAACGTCGTTGGTAGCCTTTGACTTCAACGCCGGGGAAGCGGTATTGATTCACGGCGAAGCGCGCGACCTGAACATCATTCAGGCCGACTTTTACTGGAATGGAAGTAAAGCGGCGTGAACGTTTACGCTCTTTGTCAAAAGCGTCGAGGTCTTCATCAGTGAGGTCGAGCACCGGGCGCAGATCGGCCAGGGTCTGTTTGAGGTTGTCCACCTTTTCGGGCATCAGTTCTGCCTGATAGATGGTGCGATTTAACGCCAGCGGCGTGCCGTTGCGGTCATAGATAATGCCACGGCTGGGTGCAATCGGTACCAGCTTAATGCGGTTTTCATTGGATCGCGTGCTGTAATCGTCAAAGCGCAGGATTTGCAGGTGATAGAGGTTAAACACCAGCACAGAGGAAAGTAATAAAATACCGACAAAAGCGACCAAAGCTCGGCGGACAAAGAGCTTCTGTTCGGCACTGTAATCACGAAAATCGTTGCTTTGTAATTTCATCCGCGGCTTGTAGTGAGTGTGTGTGCCTTATTCGTTACTCACGATGATAAGGATGATTTGCTGTGATGCTCCAGGCTCGGTACAGGCTTTCTGCCACCAGTACACGCACCAGCGGGTGCGGCAAGGTGAGCTTTGAAAGTGACCAGCTCTGCTCTGCGGCGGCTTTACAAGCCGGAGCCAATCCTTCTGGGCCACCGATCAACAAACTGACATCCCGACCGTCCTGCTTCCAGCGTTCCAACTGCTGCGCAAGTTGCGGGGTTTCCCACGGCTGGCCGGGAATATCCAGTGTGACTATTCGGTTGCCTTTGCCCACCGCTGCCAGCATCGCTTCACCCTCTTTTTCAAGGATGCGCGCGATATCGGCATTTTTACCGCGTTTACCTGCCGGAACTTCGGTCAGTTCAAACGGCATATCACGCGGAAAGCGGCGTAGGTACTCCATAAAACCGGTTTGTACCCAGTCGGGCATTTTGGTGCCAACGGCAATAAGCTGCAATTTCACCGCTTAGCCCCAGAGTTTTTCCAGCTCATAAAGCTGGCGACTCTCGTCCTGCATAACATGTACGATGATTTCACCGAGATCGACTACGACCCAGTCAGCCGCTGCCTGGCCTTCCACGCCTAATGGCATGATGCCTGCTGCACGGGATTCCTGCACCACGTGATCGGCAATAGAAGCAACGTGGCGTGTGGAGGTGCCGGTACAAATGATCATGCAGTCAGTGATGCTGGATTTGCCCTGAACATCGAGCGTGATGATATCCTGACCTTTAAGATCATCAATTTTATCAATGACAAAATCCTGGAGTGCTTTACCTTGCAAAAGGTTATCCTCAAATACGGGTGAAGAGGGCTGGCTGAGACCCGGATGACAGAGCCAAAAATTAAGCGGCGCAGTATATCACGCTGCGATCAGTCGCGATATAACCCGACTGCATCAATATAGTCTATTACTGCAGCGGGTAACAGGTCAGAGCAGGAGCGCCCCTGATGGCGGCGCTGACGAATTTCGGTGGCAGAGATATTGACCAGCGGCGTATCCGCCAGCCAGACATACCCTGCGGGGGTTTGGTGCAGTTGCTGAATATCCTGTGCCTGATTCGCCATCAACCACTGTTGCATCTCTGGCGTTTCCATTTGCGTGGCATAGCCCGGACGCTGGCAGACCAGAAGATGGCACAGTGACAGTAAATCCTGCCAGCGGTGCCATTTTGACAGCGAGAGCAGTGAGTCCTGCCCGATGATAAAGCCTAATGGCTGGTGTGGACCGCGTTCAGCACGTAGCGCTTCCAGCGTGGCGACGGTCCATGACGGCGTCTCACGATCGAGTTCTCGCGTATCGATCTCAAACAGCGGTAAATCGGCAATCGCCCGCTCCAGCATGGCAACACGCTGAAGGGCTGTGGCTTCGGGCTGAGGTCGATGCGGTGGCACGTTGTTGGGCAGCAAAGTGACTTTTTGCAACCCGGTTTGACCGGCCAGTGCCATCACCGGATGGAGATGGCCGTAGTGGATCGGATCGAAGGTGCCACCAAACAGGGCAAACAGCTCAGACATTGCTCAGGCTCAGTGGAAAAGCGGGATTGCACAGCAACAGAGACAGCGTTTCCAACTGCGGCCAGACTGACTGCCCATAATCCTGTTTAAGCGTCAGCTCAAGCTGCGTCAGCAGATGGATCGCGCGTTGCAGGCGCGTAGCGTCAAGCCGTTGCAGGGCCGTGGTGAACAGCGCCCGGCGGTTTTGCCAGATCCGCTGTTGATCCATTAAGTTACGCAGCGGCTGTTGGTGCTGCAAACGCTGCAACTGGAGCAGAGTCAGTAAATCGCGCTGTAGGGTGCGCAGCAAGATAACGCTTTCGCTGTCCTCTTTTTCCAGCTGACGCAAAATATGCAGGGCGCGTTTGCTTTTACCGGCCAGCAGCGCATCAACCCAGTGAAACGGCGTGAAGTGTGCGGCATCACTTACCGCTTCTTCCACGCGCAACAGCGTCAGTTTGCCATCCGGCCACAGCAGAGACAGGCGTTCCAGCGCTTGTGACAAAGCCAGTAAATTCCCTTCGTAGCAGTAACACAGCAGGTTAACGGCCGCATCATCAAGGGTTAACTTCATGGCTTTGGCGCGGGTGTTTACCCAGCGTGGCAGCTGCGCCTGTTCGGGAGTCTGGCAAGGAACCAGCACGCCTTGCTGTGTAAGGGCTTTAAACCAGCCGCTGTTTTCCTGGGCCTTGGTCAGTTTTGCCGCGCGGCAAATCAGCAGCAGATCGCTGTGCAACAGTTTTGCCAGTTGCAGCAGTTGTTCTGCCATGGCGCTATTTGGCCCATTTTCCGGCAGCTGAAGCGTGAGTGTTTGACGCGTCGAGAACAGGCTAAGCGCCTGGCAACTGGAAAAAATCGCTTCCCAGTCGGTGTGGTTATCCAGCGTGAAGCTAAGGTGCTCTTCAAAACCGTGCTGCTGAGCGACAGTACGCAGTGCATCACTGCTTTCCTGTATCAACAGCGGTTCGTTTCCTACCAGCATATAGCAGGCGCGCAACCCCTCACGGAGTTGCGCGCCAAGTTGCTCAGGGTAAATCCGAATCATTGCAGACTAGTAGCAGAGGAAGTAGGGAATTCTTTATCTTCCTGGCCCGGTACTTCAATCACCGTTTGCGGGATTGTGTCCTTGCCTGCTTCCTGGGCTGCATGCACGCTCAACAGCTTACGTACCAGCTGTTCTGCTGCACGTTGGCGCATCTCCTGAATGATGATGTCCTGTTCAGCATCTTTCGCCAGTGCTGCATTCGGGTTATCGAAGAAGGAACGATAAACCGTGGTACTGATTGGATAGATCCCTTTATTTGGCAACAGAACCTGTGCGGTAACCGTCATGACCAGCTGGTATTCTGCCGCTGTACCGCTGATAAACACCGACGCGGTATCACGACCGACAACTTCGCCGCCAATGCGCAGAGTTGGAAGCTGGGCCGTTTTATTCCCCTCTTCAACAATGTTCACGTTGTTCAAACGCAGCTGCTGGCGCACGGTACGCGTCAGCGGGCCATACGGGTCGCCTGTTTCCAGCACCAGGGTTTTCAGCTCTGAGGGGAGCTGAGTGGTGCCACGTGGATGGAAACCACAGCCTGCAATGACCAGCACCGCCAGCGTCAAAAATAGCCTGATAATCGGATGTCGCACAGTTCCTCCTGAACTCAACCTACAACCAGGTTAAGCAGTTTGCCCGGTACATAAATCACTTTACGGAGAGTGACACCATCGAGGTATTTCGCTACCAGGTGCTCCTGTGCAGCACGAGCCTGCACTTGTTCCTGAGTAGCATCCGCCGCAACGGTGATTTTTCCGCGTACTTTGCCGTTAACCTGAATCACAACCAGCACTGAATCTTCTACCATCGCAGCTTCGTCAGCGACTGGCCAGCTTGCATCATCAATGCTGCCTTCGCCACCCAACTCCTGCCACAGAACATAGCTGGCATGTGGGGTAAACGGATACAGAATACGCACTACAGCGACCAGCGCTTCTTGTAACAGTGCACGGTCTTGCTCGCTTTCCTGTGAAGCACGGGTCAGCTTATTCATCAGCTCCATAATCGCCGCGATAGCGGTGTTGAAGGTCTGACGACGGCCAATATCATCATTCACTTTGGCGATGGTTTTGTGCAGATCGCGACGCAGTGCTTTCTGATCTTCATTCAGGCTAGCGATATCCAGCGCAACGGTAGCGCCTTTTTCGGTGTGGTCATAAACCAGTTTCCACACACGCTTCAGGAAGCGGTTGGCACCTTCAACGCCAGACTCCTGCCATTCCAGCGTCATTTCTGCCGGAGAAGCAAACATCATGAACAGACGCACGGTATCGGCACCGTAACGCTCTACCATCAGCTGTGGATCGATGCCGTTGTTTTTCGACTTCGACATTTTACTCATGCCAGCATAGACGACTTCGCGGCCTTCGTTATCCACGGCTTTAACAATGCGGCCTTTGTCATCACGCTCGACAGTTACGTCAACCGGAGATACCCAGTTACGCTCGCCGTTGGCACCGGTGTAGTAGAACGCATCGGCTAATACCATGCCCTGGCACAGCAGGCGCTTGGCTGGCTCATTCGAGTTAACCAGACCCGCATCACGCAGCAGCTTGTGATAGAAGCGGAAGTACATCAGGTGCATGATGGCGTGCTCAATGCCCCCGACATACTGATCGACTGGCAGCCAATAGTTCGCGGCGGCCGGATCCAGCATGCCTTCGTCATAGTTGGCACAGGTGTAGCGCGCGTAGTACCAGGAGGACTCCATGAAGGTGTCGAAGGTATCGGTTTCGCGCAGCGCAGGCTGGCCGTTAACGGTGGTCTTCGCCCACTCAGGATCGGCTTTGATCGGGCTAGAAATCCCGTCCATTACCACGTCTTCTGGCAGAATAACCGGCAGCTGATCTTCTGGTGTTGGGATGACGGTGCCATCTTCCAGTGTCACCATCGGAATTGGTGCGCCCCAGTAACGTTGACGAGAGACGCCCCAGTCACGCAGACGGTAGTTAACTTTACGCTCACCAACGCCTTTGTCTGCCAGCGCCTGTGCAATGGCATTGAAGCCAGCCGCGTGGTCAAGACCGTTGAACTCACCAGAGTTGAACAGGGTGCCTTTTTCGGTCATGGCTGCCGCAGTCACGTCTGGTTCGCTACCGTCGAGGTTCAGGATCACCGGTTTGATGGCGAGATCGTACTTAGTCGCAAATTCCCAGTCACGCTGATCGTGTGCCGGTACGGCCATCACGGCACCGGTGCCGTACTCCATCAGGACGAAGTTTGCGACCCAGATTGGCAGGTTTTCACCGGTCAGCGGGTGTACCGCAAACAGGCCGGTTGCCATGCCTTTCTTCTCCATGGTCGCCATGTCTGCTTCGGCAACTTTGGTGGTGCTGCATTCGGCAATGAAATCGGCCAGAGCTGGATTACCCGCAGCGGCCTGACGTGCCAAAGGATGGCCAGCGGCGACTGCGAGGTAGGTAGCACCGATAAAGGTATCTGGGCGAGTGGTGTAAACCGTGACTTTCTCTGCGCTCTCCGCCACGTCAAAGGTAATTTCTACCCCTTCAGAACGGCCAATCCAGTTGCGCTGCATGGTTTTAACCTGCTCAGGCCAACCTTCCAGCGTATCGAGATCGTTGAGCAACTCTTCGGCATAAGCGGTGATTTTAACGAACCATTGTGGGATCTCTTTACGTTCCACTTTGGTATCACAACGCCAGCAGCAGCCGTCGATAACCTGTTCGTTGGCCAGCACGGTGAGATCGTGCGGGCACCAGTTAACGGCAGAGGTTTTCTTGTAAACCATGCCTTTTTCAAACAGCTTAGTGAAGAACCACTGCTCCCAGCGGTAGTACTCAGGTTTACAGGTTGCCAGCTCGCGGCTCCAGTCGTAACCAAAGCCCAGCAGTTTCAGCTGGTTCTTCATGTATTCGATATTGTCGTAAGTCCATGGTGCTGGCGCAGTGTTGTTTTTGACCGCAGCCCCTTCAGCCGGCAGGCCGAAAGCATCCCAGCCGATTGGCTGTAGGACATTTTTACCCAGCATACGCTGGTAGCGGGCAATTACATCACCGATGGTGTAGTTGCGCACGTGGCCCATATGTAGGCGGCCAGAAGGATAAGGCAGCATTGAGAGGCAGTAGTACTTCTCTTTACCTTCCTGCTCGGTGACTTTAAATGTCTCGTTTTCGTTCCAATGCTGTTGGACGCGGGATTCTATCTCTTCCGGGCGGTATTGCTCTTGCATGGCTGCCTGTGGTCCTTAATGAGTATCGCAAAACTTACGTTCAGATCCGCATAGCATACCCATTAGGCGGCATATCAACAACAGTTGCGACGGGTTGAATCTGGATTTCTCTGAGGGCTTTTTCTGCGGTGAGTTGTGTTGGAGCGACTAAACTAATAGCAGGTTAGCAGCGCAGAAAGGAGAATAAAATGAATAAAGTGGCGCAGTCTTATCAGACCTCACTCTCGGTTCTGACCGAGCAGTTACGTGCAGGCGATCGTGATATTGATGCCCTGATTGCACAGCGGCGCGAGAAGCTGTTAGCGGAAGGGGAGTTAAGCCCCGGCCAGATCGAACAGTTGCTCTCAGCAGTGCGCCGCGATTTAGCAGAGTTTGCCCGAAGCTATGAAGAGAGTGAGCAGCCGTTGGGGGATTCCGTCTTCCTGCGGGTGATTCGGCAGAGCCTGTGGAAAGAGCTGGCGGATATCACTGATAAGAGCCAGTTAGAGTGGCGCGAGGTGTTTCAGGATTTACAGCACCATGGGGTGTATCAGAGTGGTGAGGTGGTGGGACTGGGGAATCTGGTGTGTGAAAAGTGCGGTTTTACCCGTGCGATCTATACCCCGGAAACCCTGACGCGTTGCCCGGAGTGTGGGCACGATCAGTTTCAACGCCAGGCTTTTGAGCCTTAGTTGTCAGTAAGAGAAAAAGCAGGGCGTTCAGCCCTGCTTTTTTGTGCTTAGTGCAGAATTTTCGCCAGGAAGTCACGGGCGCGCGGTGACTGTGGATTATTAAAGAAGTCGTCTTTCGCCCGATCCTCAATAATCTTCCCTTCATCCATGAAAATCACCCGATTTGCCACTTTGCGGGCAAAGCCCATTTCATGGGTCACGACCATCATCGTCATGCCTTCATTCGCCAGCTCAACCATGACGTCCAGCACTTCATTGATCATCTCTGGGTCGAGTGCCGAGGTTGGCTCATCGAACAGTATCGCAATTGGGTCCATGCAGAGTGCGCGTGCAATGGCAACACGCTGCTGTTGCCCACCAGAAAGCTGGCCAGGGAACTTGTGCGCATGCGCCGAAAGCCCCACGCGATCCAGCAATTTCAGCCCTTTCTCACGGGCTACGGCTTTATCTCGCTTCAGCACTTTAACCTGCGCCAGCGTCAGATTATCGACGATGCTCAGATGCGGAAACAGTTCGAAGTGCTGGAACACCATGCCCACTCTGCTGCGCAGTTGCGCCAGATTGGTTTTCTTATCGGTGATGGCGGTGCCGTCAACGGTAATGACCCCTTCTTGCACCGGCTCAAGGCCATTGACGGTTTTAATCAGGGTGGACTTACCCGAGCCGGATGGACCACACACCACGACGACTTCACCTTTTTTCACTTCGGTTGTGCAGTCAGTCAGCACCTGAAATTGACCATACCACTTTGAAACATTTTTCAGGTTAATCATTTAAACGGTCCTCTTTCTTTTTAGATAGCTGACTAACAGCGAAGCACTCAGACTGATAACGAAATAGACCAGTCCGGCAAACAGAATCATTTCTACCTGGGTGCCGTCACGGTCCCCAATGGTGGACGCGGTGCGGAAGAAATCCGCCAGGCTCAGGACGTAGACCAGTGACGTATCCTGGAACAGGACGATGCCTTGCGTCAGCAGCAGTGGCACCATCGCGCGGAAGGCCTGCGGCAAGATCACATAGCGCATGGATTGCCATGATGTCATGCCAAGCGCCAGCGCCGCACCGGACTGGCCGCGTGCGATACTCTTGATCCCGGCGCGAATAATCTCTGAGTAGTAGGCGGCTTCAAACAGCGAAAACGCCACCATCGCTGAGATCAGACGAATATCGGTTTTCGGTGAGAGCCCCAGCACCTGTTGTAAGAAGCTCGGGACCACGAGGTAAAACCACAGCAGCACCATCACCAAAGGCACGGAGCGGAACAGGTTGACGTAAAGCTTGGCGAACCAGCTGATGGGCTTAAAGCTGGAAAGCCGCATCATCGCGAGGAGAGTGCCCCAGACGATACCAAACACCACGGCCACCAGGGTGATTTTCAACGTCACCACCAGGCCATTCATGAGATAGGGCAGGCTGGGAGGAATCGAACTCCAGTCAAACTCGTACATTATTTTCCTCCCATGCTGCCGGGCAGGCGCAGTTTGCGCTCAACCAGGCTCATGATCAGCATGATCACCAGGTTAATCGCGACGTACGCCAGCGTAATGGCGGTAAACGATTCATACGCGTGCGCAGAATAATCCAGCAGTTTATTGGCCTGCGCAGCCATATCGACCAGACCGATGGTGGATGCGATGGCCGAGTTCTTCACCAGGTTCAGCATTTCGGAGGTCATCGGTGGCACAATCACGCGATAAGCATTCGGTAGCAGCACATAGCGATAAGTCTGCGGCAGCGTCAGGCCGACGGCGAGACCGGCATTTTTCTGTCCACGGGGCAGTGACTGGATCCCGGCGCGTACCTGTTCACAGACGCGAGCGCTGGTAAACAGCCCAAGGCAGACAACCGAAGAGACAAAGAACTGAATATTGGGGTCGAGCTCGGATTTAAACCACATGCCCAGATCCTGACCGACCAGCTCCGGTGCCACCAGATACCAGAAGAAGAACTGCACAATCAGTGGGATGTTACGAAACAGTTCGACATAGCAGGTGCCGATCGCCGCTAAAAAGCGGTTCGGTACGGTGCGCAGAATGCCGAAAAATGAACCAACGAAAAAGGCGATAATCCAGGCGCAACAGGAAACCGCAACGGTGACCTGAAATCCGGACCACAACCAGCCGAGGTAAGTGGTGTTGCCGAACGGGGCCTGCTGCAAAAATATGCCCCAGTTCCAGTCGATACCCATAGTGAACTCCGGTAAAAAAAGGGTAGCAGCGCTACCCTGAAGATTGATGAATGGCATCTTGCGGTCTGCATCAGGGGAACGACCTGTGCAGTTGTCTGTCCGTGCCGTGGTTTCAGCAATCACGTGGGCGGTAAACACCGCCCGTGTCATCGTTATTAGTTTAGTGCTTTATCGTTCGGTGATTTGAACAGCGCTTTCATGTCGTCAGACAGTTCGAAATTCAGGTTAACGTTTTTCGGTGGCGTTGGGTTTTTGAACCACTTATCAAACCATTTCGCCGCTTCACCTGAAGTTTGTGCCTGAGCAATGGTGTCATCCATCAGCGTTTTGAAAGCAGGATCGTTTTTACGCAGCATGCAGCCGTAGGCTTCGTGTGACTGAGGCGTGCCGAGAATTTCCCAGTCTGACGGTTTTTTCGCTTTCGCGCGTTCACCCGCCAGTAACGCATCGTCCATCATAAAGGCCACCGCACGACCGGTTTCCAGCGTACGGAAGGAGTCACCGTGATCTTTAGCGCTGATGATGCGCATCCCCATTTTCTTCTCATCGTTCATTTTGTTGAGCAGAATTTCTGAGGTGGTGCCAGAGGTGACCACAACGGTTTTACCCTTCAGGTCATCAAAGTCCTTGATCGGACCGCCTTTCTTCACCAGCAAACGGGTGCCGACGACGAAAATCGTATCGGAGAAGGCCGCCTGCTTTTGGCGCTCGAGGTTATTGGTGGTGGAGCCACACTCAAAATCGTAGGTGCCGTTTTGCAGCAGCGGAATACGGTTCTGTGAGGTGATTGGAATGAACTTCACCTGCAAGTCAGGTTTATTCAGCTTTTTCTTGATCGCATCAACGATAGCGTTGGAGTAGTCCTGCGAATAGCCGACGACTTTTTGATCGTTATCGTAATAAGAGAACGGTACAGACGATTCACGGTGCCCTACGACAATCACGCCGTTTTTACTGATTTTGTCCAGCGTCGCAGTTTGTGCGGCGTCTGCGGGGGCAGCAGTGGTTTGTGCGTCTTCTGCGTGTGCCAGTCCAGATGCCAGTCCGGCCAGTGCGAGGCACAGACCAAGTTTCCGTAATTTCATCTGTCACTCCTTTCGGTTGTGATGCACAGGGGAAATGCTGTGCGGTGTGTGATGTTGTGGCAGTTATTGCTGCCTTTTTGCTTTAATCCTGGCGCTTTCGCGCTGAGGTTATTTCATAACATAGCGGATTGTTAACACAATGAAACAAGGAACATTTTGTTTTTGCGGTGTAACTCGCACCATCAACGATCATTTTGCGAGATACGCGCTGTTTTGGTGCATTCACCTGCATCACCGCAGTGCATATCTACAGCGAGACAGGTAACCCTGCGTTATCCAACTGAAAAACCCTGAAATAATTAGCAATCATCGTGCCAGAAATTATTTAAGGGGAGATGATTTTGCTGTGAATGCAGTTAAAGATCGGCAGAGTCGGGGAAAAACAGGGGAAAGCGTGGTGGGAAATGCAAAAGGAAGCGGAGAACGCTGGCGAAACCGCAGTTTCGCCAGCAGGGGCATTAACGTTGGCGGCGTAACAGCGCCACGGCAGCCGTCAGCAGCGTGAGCAGCCAAACTGGCCAAACGCCCAACCACGAATACGGTGTTTCACCGGTTGTTGGTGTTACCGTGGCGCTCAGTACGCCTTCGCTAAACTGCGGGATGATTTTTTGCACATCGCCCTGCGGGCCAATGACGGCGGTGACACCGTTATTGGTGGAACGCAGCAGCGGTCTGCCCAGTTCCAGCGCACGCATTTTTGCCATCTGTAAGTGCTGCCACGGGCCAATAGAGTGGCCAAACCAGGCATCATTGGACATGGTCAACAGGAAATCCGTGTCCGGCTTGAAGTTAGCGCGAACCTGTTCTCCCAACACAATTTCATAGCAGATAGCGTCAGTCAGGTGATAACCCGCCGCCTGTAAAGCGGGTTGCTCATAGGCACCCCGGCTGAAAGAGGACATGGGGAGATCAAAGAACGGCGCTAATGGACGCAGTAGCGTCTCAAGAGGGACAAACTCACCAAACGGCACCAGGTGGTTTTTCTGATAGCGGTTGTGGCTTTGATAGCTGTACGGCTGCTGATCGCCCAGCACGATGGCACTGTTGTAATCATGATAGCGATTCTGTTGCAGGCGCGAATCAACGATGCCGGTAATCAGTGTACTTCCTCGTTCACGCAGGGCGTGATCCATCTCCTGCAGGAAGGGCTGCTGATTGCTTTCCAGATCGGTAATGGCTGACTCAGGCCAGATAATGATCTTCGCTTTACCCACTTCCGGGCGCGTGAGGTCGGTATAGGTGCGCAGGGTGCGCAACAGCTGCTGCGGGTCCCATTTCATCGACTGTGCAATGTTACCTTGCACCATGGCGATAGGGACGGCGCGTTCTGGCTGCGGTTGATACCAGTGAACGTAGCGCAATGGCCATGGCAACAGCAGCAGTGCTAAAGCGACCAGCAGGCCTTTGACACTGCGGTGCCAGGCGGCCCATACCAGGAGGCCTGCCACCATCATCAAAACAAATGTCAGCGTTTCTACGCCTGCCAGCGGAGCAATCCCTTTGAGTGGGCCATCAATCTGGCTGTAACCAAATTGCAGCCACGGGAAGCCTGTGAGGATCCAGCCCCGCAGAAATTCCGTCACCTGCCACAGGGCGGGTGCAGCCAGCGCCAGACGCCACAGCGTGGCGCGCGGCCAGATGCGGTTCAGCAAGGCACTGAACAACATCGGATAGAGCGACAGGTAAGCCGCCAGCAGCACCACGAGGAAGATATTGACCGGGCCGGGCATGCCACCAAAGGTGGCAATACTGACATACACCCAGTTCACACCGCTGCCAAACAGCCCCATGCCCCAGACGAAACCAATGGCGGTCGCCTGTGGCGTGGTGCGGTTAAGGGTCAGGAGTTGTAGACCGGTGAGGGCAATCAGTGCAGCCGGCCAGAAATCATAAGGTGAGAAAGCGAGGGTGCCAGCGGCACCCGTCAGTAGCGCCAGCAGCAGGCGCACGCGCTGCCGCTGAAAAAGTGAAACCAGATCCATAAATTATTCGTTATCCAGTTGGGGTAGCGCTGCGTTTTCAGGGATTTTGACATGAACCTGGATAATACGGCGACTGTCGGACATCACGACTTTAAATTGGTAACCATCAATGTCGATGCTTTCCCCACGCGCAGGCAAGTGGCCAAAGGCCTGCATCACCAGTCCACCAATGGTGTCGACTTCTTCATCGCTGAATTGGGTGCCAAACACCTCGTTGAAGTCTTCAATAGGCATTAAAGCCCGCACCGTGTAGGTATGACGATTGAGCTGACGTACATCACGATCGTCTTCATCGTCATATTCGTCTTCAATTTCGCCGACAATCAGCTCAAGAATATCTTCAATGGTGACCAGTCCGGAAACGCCGCCGAACTCATCAATCACAATCGACATGTGGTAACGCTGTGAGCGGAACTCTTTCAGCATGCGGTCAACGCGCTTGCTTTCCGGCACCACAACCGCAGGGCGCAGGACTTTTTCGATACTGAACGGCTCAGACTCGCTGCTCATAAACGGCAGCAGATCTTTGGCCATCAGGATGCCCTCTACGTGATCGCGATCTTCACTGATGACCGGGAAACGAGAGTGGGCAGATTCGATGATCACAGCCAGGCACTCTTCGAGGTTCTGGTTGCGTTTTAATGTGACCATTTGTGAGCGAGGGATCATGATGTCGCGGACGCGCTGCTCGGCAATCTCCATGACCCCTTCGAGCATGTCGCGGGTATCAGGATCAATCAGTTCTTTTTGCTCAGAATCGCGGATCAGTTCAAGCAGTTCATCGCGGTTTTGAGGTTCGCCGTGAAATAACTGGTTGAGAAGCAGTGAGAAAAATCCCTTTTTACTACTGGGTGCGTCGTTGTTTTGAGAATGGTCGTCGCTCATGGCGTTTTGGTTGTGTTCTCTCGTTAGCGTAATCAAAGTTGCTGGCGCACACTCAGCCAGCAACGTATCAGACTGACAGGGTTATCAGTCTTCTTCTTTCTCGGAAATGTACGGATCGGGGTAGCCGAGAGCAAGCATTATCTCGGTCTCGATCGACTCCATCTCTTCAGCTTCTTCATCTTCGATATGGTCATAGCCCAGCAGATGCAGCGTACCATGTACCACCATGTGCGCCCAATGGGCCTCCACGGTTTTCTGCTGCTCCTGCGCTTCGGCTTCAACCACCTGGCGGCAGATGATCAGATCGCCCAGCAGGGGCAGCTCAATGCCTGGCGGTGCTTCAAACGGGAAAGAGAGCACGTTGGTTGGCTTATCTTTGCCGCGATAAGTCAGATTAAGCTCGTGGCTTTCTGCTTCATCAACCAGGCGGATCGTGACTTCACTTTCCGGCTGGAAAGGGCTGACCGCGGCGGTAAGCCAGCGTAAAAAGTCAGCTTCCTCTGGTAGCCCCTGTGGAGATTCGCAGGCTATCTGCAGATCCAGAATTACTTCGCTCATGTGGGTTCCTGCGGGTGTGTGTTCAGTGCGGCCTGTTTACGTTCTTCGGCCAACTGGTCACGGCGTTTTTGGTCCGCCGCTTCCCAGGCTTCATACGCGATAACGATGCGAGCCACCACCGGGTGACGCACAACATCTTCGCTGTGGAAAAAGTTAAAGCTAATTTCGTCGACGTTACTCAGGACTTCAATCGCATGGCGCAGACCGGACTTCAGGTTGCGTGGCAAATCGATTTGGGTCACGTCGCCGGTGATAACGGCTTTGGAGTTAAAACCAATACGCGTCAGGAACATCTTCATCTGTTCGATGGTGGTGTTCTGGCTTTCATCAAGAATGATGAAAGCATCATTCAAGGTGCGGCCGCGCATGTAGGCCAAAGGTGCCACTTCAATCACGTTGCGCTCAATCAGCTTCTCGACGCGCTCAAAACCGAGCATTTCAAATAAAGCGTCATACAGCGGGCGCAGGTAGGGATCGACCTTCTGGCTCAAATCCCCTGGCAGGAAGCCCAGTTTTTCACCGGCTTCGACCGCCGGGCGGGTTAACAGGATGCGGCGAATCTCCTGGCGCTCCAGTGCATCAACTGCCGCTGCTACGGCCAGGTAGGTTTTACCGGTACCGGCTGGGCCAACGCCAAAGGTGATGTCGTGATCAAGGATATTGGCCACGTACTGCGCCTGGTTTGGCGTGCGTGGCTTAATGACACCGCGTTTGGTCTTGATGTTGACCGCTTTACCGAACTCCGGCACGCTTTCCGCCGTCTGCTCCAGCACGCGACTCTCTTTGATGGCCAGATGAATCTGCTCGGGATCGATATCCGGGATATGACCACGTACTGGTGCGGTATCCACGTATAACGTCCGCAGAATATCCGCAGCCGCATTGACGCTCAGTGGGCGTCCAACCAGCTTGAACAGGTTATCGCGACGATTGATTTCGATGCCGAGGCGACGTTCCAGCTGCTTCACATTGTCATCAAACGGCCCGCACAGGCTTAACAACCGATGGTTATCGGCTGGTTCAAGGGCGATTTCACGCGTTTCGATATTCAAACGAATCCTTTGGGTCACTCAGGGCCAGTTGAAAAAGTATCAGACGCCGTTTCCGTTACAGAACGGCGTCGCTGCGAAAGTATTTACGTGGCAAAGCACAGGCGCAAGCCTCAAACAGCATATTTGGGCGGCGTTGTGGGAATGCAAGTGCAACGGCGGTAAAACGGCAACAGCACTTGTGCGCTGTCACCAGAAATACGCAGAGGTTTTAAGGCTGGTAGAGGCCAACACCGATCTCATTCTCTTTGCGAGTGCGGGCAATCACCGAGGCCGGACTTTGTGCGACGCGCAGGCCCATCTGATCTTCTGTGCGGATGATTTTGCCACGCAGTGAGTTGGTCAGGACCTCTACAATTTCTACGTCAACAAACTTACCGATCAGCTCCGGGCTGCCCTCAAAGTTTACCGTACGACTATTCTCGGTACGGCCCGCCAGTTCCATCACATTCTTGCGTGACAAGCCTTCAACCAGCACGCGCTGGTGGGTGCCCAACATCTTGCGGCTCATGGACATGGCTTGCTGAGTAATGCGGTCTTGCAGAATGTAGAGGCGCTGTTTTTTCTCCTCTTCGGATACATCATCCGGCAGATCCGCGGCGGGTGTGCCAGGGCGTGCAGAGTAGATAAAGCTGAAACTCATGTCGAAATTCACATCCGCCACCAGTTTCATGGTCTGCTCGAAGTCCTGCTGCGTTTCACCGGGGAAGCCCACAATAAAATCGGAACTGATATGAATATCAGGGCGTGCCGCCCGCAGCTTGCGGATGATCGATTTATATTCCAGCGCGGTGTGCGCACGCTTCATCAGCGTCAGAATGCGGTCTGCACCACTTTGCACCGGCAGGTGCAGGAAGCTGACCAGCTCGGGTGTATCGCGGTAGACATCGATGATGTCATCGGTGAACTCAATCGGATGGCTGGTGGTAAAACGAATGCGGTCAATACCGTCAATAGCCGCCACAAGGCGCAGCAGATCGGCAAAGGTGCAGGTTTCACCATCAAAGGTTTCACCGCGATAGGCATTCACGTTTTGCCCCAGTAGGTTCACTTCTCGCACGCCCTGTTCGGCTAGCTGAGCGATTTCCAGCAGAATGTCATCACTCGGACGGCTCACTTCTTCACCGCGCGTGTATGGCACGACGCAGAAAGTACAGTATTTGTTGCAGCCTTCCATGATGGAAACAAACGCCGCCGGGCCTTCTGCACGCGGTTCTGGCAGACGGTCAAATTTCTCGATTTCCGGGAAAGTGATATCCACCACCGGGCTTTTCGTGCCTCTGACGTGGTTAATCATTTCTGGCAGGCGATGCAGGGTTTGCGGGCCAAATACGATATCTACGCAGCTGGCACGTTGACGCAGATTTTCCCCTTCCTGCGAGGCAACACAGCCGCCAACGCCGATGATTAAATCAGGGTTACGTTCTTTCAGCTGTCTCCAGCGACCTAACAGGTTGAAGACTTTTTCCTGCGCTTTTTCGCGAATCGAGCAGGTGTTAAGGAGCAGGACGTCCGCATCTTCTGCTTCTTCGGCGAGAGTGTAGCCGTGGGTACTGTTGAGCAGGTCAGCCATCTTGGATGAGTCATACTCATTCATCTGACAGCCCCAGGTTTTAATGTACAGTTTTTTCATCGTCGAATAAGCCATTGATTCAGTGCAATGCGGGGCGCGTATTGTAATGCTTTGCTGGTGTTGTGACCAGTGCCAGGGCTTTTCTGTTTGTGGCACGGTTTTACGGTACACTTTGCGCTATCTACCCGGTCATTTCTGATACCTGCCGGGCAAAATAAGAAGGAAAAAGCAATGCAGGATAATGCCTTTGATGTCGTGATTGTCGGTGGCGGCATGGTGGGTGCAGCGTTGGCCTGCGGCCTTGCGGCGCAGCGGTTTCGCGTTGCGGTGATTGAACGCAGTGAACCGGCTGTCTTTGAGGCCACAAGCGCGCCCGATGTGCGTATTTCCGCCATTGGCAGTGCTTCCGTCGATCTGCTCAAGCAACTGGAGGTGTGGCCACGCGTCATGGCCATGCGCAGTGCGCCCTACCGAAAACTGGAAACCTGGGAGTGGCAGAGTGCACATGTGACCTTTGATGCCGCTTCACTCGGGCTGCCGGAGCTGGGTTATATGGTGGAGAACAGCGTCCTGCAACGCGCGCTGTGGGAACAGATGCAAGCGCAGGGCATTACGTTACTCTGCCCGGAGGTGTTGCAACAGATGCAGCAGCACAACGGCGGCTGGCATTTAGGCCTGGTAAGCGGCAAGCAGATTGAGACGCGTCTGGTAGTGGGGGCCGATGGTGCCAACTCTCAGGTGCGTCAGCGGGCGCAAATTGGCGTCCATGGCTGGAGCTACGCGCAGTCTTGTATGTTAATCAGCGTGAGTTGCGAGCATGCGCCTGGCGACGCCACCTGGCAGCAGTTTACGCCAGAAGGGCCAAGAGCGTTTTTACCGCTGTTTGATAATCGCGCCTCGCTGGTGTGGTATGACAGCCCAGCGCGCATCAGGCAGCTGCAAAGCTTGCCGATGCCACAGCTGGAAAAGGAGATCGCTCGTGCTTTCCCTGCGCGTTTAGGCCGTATCCATGCGACGGCGGCGGCATCTTTCCCGCTGGTACGGCGTCACGCTACGCGCTATGTCCTCTCCGGGCTGGCGCTGATTGGCGATGCTGCACACACCATTAATCCACTGGCCGGGCAGGGCGTAAACCTGGGGTATCGTGATGTTGATGCGTTACTGGATGTGCTTGTGGCGGCACGCGATCAGGCGGAAGAGTGGCACAGCGAAACCGTGCTGCTGCGCTACCAGCGTAAACGCCAACGGGATAATGGTCTGATGCAGGCGGGCATGGATCTGTTCTATTTCTCGTTCAGCAACCGTCTTGGCCCATTAAAGGTGCTGCGTAATCTGGGACTGATCGCCGCAGAGCACTCTGGCGTCCTTAAGCGTCAGGCACTACGTTATGCCTTAGGACTCTAATCGACCAAACTGAACGCGCCACGGGCCGTTCAGTTTTTTTATTGTGTAAACGACAAAAACAACAAAGCCCACACGAGGTGGGCTTTATTGTCAATTTGGCTGGGGTGCAGGGATTCGAACCCCGGAATGCTGGTATCAGAAACCAGTGCCTTACCGCTTGGCGACACCCCAAAAGGTGTTTCAGTCAAATTGTTTTGTATGGCTGGGGTGCAGGGATTCGAACCCCGGAATGCTGGTATCAGAAACCAGTGCCTTACCGCTTGGCGACACCCCAAAAATTTGGTGGCTACGACGGGATTTGAACCTGTGACCCCATCATTATGAGTGATGTGCTCTAACCAGCTGAGCTACGTAGCCATAATTACTGCTTTACTACACGAACCCTTTCGATGTTGGCTGGGGTACCTGGATTCGAACCAGGGAATGCCGGTATCAAAAACCGGTGCCTTACCGCTTGGCGATACCCCACCAGTTTACTCAAACTATGAGTACATCGAAAAAAAGTGGCTGGGGTACCTGGATTCGAACCAGGGAATGCCGGTATCAAAAACCGGTGCCTTACCGCTTGGCGATACCCCAACTGCTGCCTATGAAGAAATGGTGCGGGAGGCGAGACTTGAACTCGCACACCTTGCGGCGCCAGAACCTAAATCTGGTGCGTCTACCAATTTCGCCACTCCCGCATGCATGAAAAAAGATGGTGGCTACGACGGGATTTGAACCTGTGACCCCATCATTATGAGTGATGTGCTCTAACCAGCTGAGCTACGTAGCCATCTTTTTTCTCGCTGCCTTCATCGGCGTTGCGGGGCGCATTATGCGTATTGAGCCTTGTAGCGTCAACAAGTTTTTTGACGTTTTTCCTCAGAATGTGACTGATTGTCTGGCTTATAACCACTACGTCGAATTATTCAGCAATAATTGCAGATTACTCCAGCAAAACAGGGAAATAACCGATGATCCGATAAAAATAGCGCGCAAAAAAAACGGGTCCCGTAGGACCCGCTATGCAGAAGAGATGACTTATCAGTAGGCAGACTGGTGGACACCCACCGCACGGCCTGAAGGATCGTCCATGGTTTTGAATGCTTCATCCCATTCAATGGCTTTTGCTGACGAACAAGCCACAGATGGACCACCAGGCACACACTCAGCGGCACTGGCTACCGGGAACAGCTCTTCAAAGATTTCACGGTACAGGTAGCCCTCTTTTGACGTTGGCGTGTTGTACGGGAAACGGAAGTGCGCCGTTGCCAGTTGCTGATCGCTGATCTGCTTCGCAGCCACTTCTTTCAAGGTATCGATCCAGCTATAGCCGACACCATCAGAGAACTGCTCTTTCTGACGCCATGCAACGCTTTCTGGCAGGTAAGAAGAGAAGCACTCGCGCAGGATGTGTTTTTCCATCTTACCGTTGCTGCCACACAGCTTGTCTTCCGGGTTAATGCGCATAGCAACGTCGAGGAATTTTTTATCCAGGAACGGTACACGTGCTTCCACACCCCAGGCGGACATCGCTTTGTTGGCACGCGCACAGTCAAACATATGCAGCGCCAGCAGTTTACGCACGTTCTCTTCATGGAACTCTTTGGCGTTCGGGGCTTTGTGGAAATAGAGATAGCCACCAAACACTTCATCAGCACCTTCACCCGACAGCACCATTTTGATGCCCATCGCTTTAATCTTACGCGACATCAAATACATCGGCGTTGATGCACGGATCGTGGTGACATCGTAAGTTTCAATGTGATAAATCACATCGCGAATCGCATCGAGGCCTTCCTGCACGGTGAAGTGGATTTCATGGTGCACGGTGCCCAAATGCTCAGCGACAGATTTCGCCGCTTTCAGGTCCGGTGAACCTTCCAGACCCACTGCGAAAGAGTGCAGCTGTGGCCACCAGGCATCGGTTTTGTCTTCATCTTCTACACGTTTCGCGGCAAAGCGCTTGGTGACGGCAGAGATGATAGAGGAGTCAAGGCCGCCAGAGAGCAGTACGCCGTAAGGCACGTCTGACATCAGGTGGCTTTTTACTGACTCTTCCAGCGCGTGTTTCAGGCCAGCGGCATCGGTGGTGTTCTCGGCAACGGCCGCGAAGTCCATCCAGTCACGCTGCCAGTAGCGACGGATCTCACCATCGGTGCTGGACAGGAAGCTTCCCGGTGGGAACTCTTTGATGGTGCGGCAGACCGGCACCAATGCTTTCATCTCTGATGCGACAAACAGGTTTCCGTGCTCATCATTGCCCATATACAGCGGGATGATACCGATATGGTCACGGCCAATCAGGTATTGCTGTTTCACACTATCCCACAGGATAAAGGCGAACATTCCTTGCAGGTCATCGAGGAAGTCGAGGCCTTTTTCCTGATACAGCGCGAGGATAACTTCGCAGTCAGAACCGGTCTGGAACGCATAGCGATCGCTCAGCTCAGCACGCAGCGCCTGATGGTTGTAGATTTCACCGTTCACGGCCAGTACATGGGTGTGGTCAGCGTTGTACAGCGGCTGTGCGCCGTTGTTAACGTCAACAATCGATAAGCGCTCGTGCACCAGAATAGCGTTATCATCAGCAAATACACCTGACCAGTCCGGGCCACGGTGACGCATCAGACGAGAACACTCCAGCGCTTTTTTGCGCAGTTCAACAGGATCGGTTTTCAGATCCAGCACACCAAAAATAGAACACATATCTGACTCCTGAACTCACCTAACAGTGATGTATTTTTTGCTTGTCCGGCAGTGAATGACTGCGTGATGTATAAGAAAATGCGCTATCTGGGGGAGGTAATGCAAGAACAAATAGAGTCGATTGAGAAAAAGATTATCGCGGAGGCTGAATTTTTAGATAAAACGCAATGAATCGCATTAATTTTTGCTGATTATGCAATTTTTTGGCGTTTGTGGTGATTTCATCGCCGATGAGATGGGCAATGTGTTCACGTTTGAACCAGAGAAACCGCCGAGCCCGGCGGCCTCTGGTAATAAGAGGAAGCTCTGTTAGTTTTCCATCAGATGCACCAGCAACAGGCCATTTAGCATGGCGCGTTTAGCCAGTGCAAAGGCACCGATAGCGGAACGGTGATCGAGTTCGGAGCGCACCACCGGCAGGTTGCGGCGGAAAGCTTCCAGTGACTGGGTATTGATGCAGCCCGCAATGGCCGGGAACAGCACTTTTTCTGCCTCGGTGATCTCCCCCGCCAGCACGATTTTCTGCGGATTAAACAAGTTAATCGCAATGGCGATGGCTTTTCCAAGATAGCGGCCAACATACTCAACCACTTCACACGCCAGCGCATCGCCCTGATTGGCGGCTTTGCAAATCTGCGGCATCTGGCAATTGTCCAGCGTCAGGGACGTGGGGTAGCCCTGGTTAATCAGATTGCGCACCCGACTTTCAATGGCACCGTTGGCCGCAATGGTCTCAAGGCAGCCAAAGTTGCCACAGTGACAGCGCTCACCCAACGGATCGACCTGAATATGGCCAATCTCACCCACATTGCCGTTGCTACCGAGAAATATCTGCCCGTTGGTAATAATACCGGCACCGGTACCGCGATGCAGGCGCACCAGAATGGAGTCCGCGCAGTCGCGGCTTGCGCCAAAATAGTGCTCGGCCAGCGCCAGGCTGCGAATATCATGGCCGACAAAACTTTTGACGTTAAAGCGCGTCGTCAGATTAGCGACCAGCGGCCACTGGTTGACGCTGATGTGGGGCATATAGCGGATCACGCCATTAATCGGATCGACCAACCCTGGCAGGATCACCGCAATGGCAATCAACTGATGAATTTTACGCTGATGCTGGGCAATAAACTGTTCAATCGCGCGGAACAGGGCCGCTTCCAGTGTCTCCTGCGTGCGCTCTGGCAGGGGGTAATCTTCCAGCGCCAGCGATTTACCGCTCAGGTCATACAGCGATAGCGTGGCGTCGTTACGTCCAAGGCGAATGGCGATAGTGTGAAAATGGCGGGTTTCGGTGATGATGGAGATAGGGCGGCGTCCACCGGTGGACGCCTGCTGATCGACTTCTTTAATCAAACCACGTTCAAGTAGCTGGCGAGTAATTTTCGTGACGCTGGCGGGGGCGAGCTGGCTCAGTTCCGCAATTTGGATCCGGGAGATGGGGCCTTGTTGGTCAATCAGCCGGTAAACGGCGGCGCTATTGAGTTGTTTAACAAGATCGACATTTCCTATTTGTGCCTGGCCGCCAGTGGTCATTCCGTAATTACTCGCTGAGGACGTCGTCTCCATTGACCAACGTCTTGATGATTTTGTAGTCGCGCGTGAACAGCGTGAGGTTAGCGACTTTTCCTTCGCTCACCGACCCCAGACGTTGTTCCACGCCCATTGCTCGTGCCGGGTAGAGGGTAGCCATGCGTAACGCTTCATCCAGAGCGATACCGACATGTTCTACGCTGTTGCGCACCGCTTCAATCATGGTCAAAGCGGAACCGCTTAGCGTACCGTTTTCATCTACACACAGTCCGTCACGATAGTATATGGTTTTGCCCGCAAAGATGAACTTTTCAATCTGCGCGCCTGCCGGGGCGGTGGCATCCGTCACCAGCACCAGTTTGTCGCCTTTGATTTTCTTTGCGTTGCGCACGTTAGCGTAATGGACATGCAAACCATCTGCAATAATGCCGCAATAAACATCCGGTGAATCAAACAGCGCACCGATCAGACCCGGTTCACGGCCAGCAAAGGTCGGCATGGCATTATAGAGATGGGTCGCGAAGGTGACGCCCGCACGAAAACCCGTAACGGCTTGCTCATAGGTGGCGCATGAGTGACCTGCTGAAACCACAATCCCCGCCGCCGTCAGTTGGCGAATCACTTCTGGTGAGACGTTTTCCGGTGCCAGCGTCACTTTGCTGATCACATCCGCGTTGTCGCAGAGGTACTGCACTAATGCGGGATCGGGCTGGCGGATCAAGGCGGGATCGTGCGTGCCTTTTTTGCCTTTGTTTAGCCATGGGCCTTCAAGATGCAGGCCAAGCGCCTGATTCTGATGGTCTTTCAGCCAGCTACGCATGGTTTCAATGGCGCGCACCATCAGTTCATCACGGCTGGTGATCAACGTTGGCAGGAAGCTGGTACAGCCCGACTTTTCGTTGGCGCGCTGCATAATCGACAACGTTTCAACGCTAAGCGCATTGATATCATCGTTGAATTGCACACCCCCGCAGCCGTTGAGTTGCAGATCGATAAATCCGGGAGCGATGGACGCGCCTGAAACATCGCGCTGTTCCACTTGTGGCGGAAGGTCTGCAATGGGGCAGACGCGTTCGATCAGACCGTCCGCAATAACTACAGCATGATTATCAAGTACTTCATAGCCGGTATAAATTCGGCCATTAACGAGTGCGTACATCATTTTCTCCCGGCTTAATCCTTTCTGTATCACGGCACTAGGCGGCGTTATACGTTTTTTATGTTTTCCGCTTCCATTTCGCGGAAATATTTCACGGTTTTGACTTTCAGCTCCAGGGTCGCGGGCTCATCACACACCACCACGGATTTTGCATGCAACTGCAGGCAGCTAATGGTCCACATATGGTTGACGTTCCCTTCGACCGCAGCTTGCAATGCCAGGGCTTTGACCTGGCCAATCACCAGAATCATCACCTCTTCGGCATCCAACAGCGTGCCAACGCCCACAGTCAGGGCATATTTAGGCACTAAATCGACGTTGCCATTGAAAAAGCGCGAGTTCGCGACGCGGGTTTCATGGGTCAGCGTTTTGATGCGGGTGCGGGAAGCCAGCGAGGAAGCAGGTTCATTAAACGCGATATGACCGTCGTTGCCCACGCCCCCCATAAACAGATGAATTTTACCCAGTGCGCGGATCTTTTCTTCATAGCGGCGACATTCTGCGTCAATGTCCGGCGCATTGCCATTGAGAAGATTGATATTTTCCGGCTGGATATCGACATGATCGAAAAAGTTACGGTACATGAAGCTGTGATAGCTTTCCGGGTGCTCTTTAGGCAGGCCGACGTACTCATCCATATTGAACGTCACAACGTGGCGGAAGCTAACCTGGCCTGATTTATGCATCTCAATAAGGTGTTTGTACGCTTCCAGTGGGGTGCCGCCAGTCGGTAAACCGAGGACAAAAGGACGCTCTGCGGTGGGGTTAAACGCATTAATGCGGTTAACAATGTGGCGAGCGGCCCATTTTCCTACCTGGGTCGGTGTGGCGAGGGGAATTAGTCTCATGTTTGGCCTCAACATTTAAAATGAAAGCGGTGGTGGCGCGGCCATCGCGGGCATTTACAGTGTACGTCATGTTGCCTGGATGGGTACGACCAGATATTTCGCATCATAAAATAAGTCGGGTGGTTTTTCTAGCACTGTTGGTGGTTATTATCGTTTTATGGTGATAACTATCACAGATGGTGAGTATTTAATTTGCGAAGCGAATTAAATACTCTTTACAATTCTTCACCAGTACTGTTATGTCATACAAAATGCCAGCTGGTCATCATCCTGATCGATACAGTGATAACAGCTTGTCTCAAGGGGAAAAATATCAATGTTAAGTTACTTACAGAGAGTCGGGCGCTCTCTAATGGTGCCGGTTGCCACCTTGCCTGCGGCCGCCATCCTGATGGGGGTGGGGTACTGGATTGATCCTACTGGCTGGGGACAAAGCAATGCACTGGCAGCGCTGTTCATCAAGTCGGGTTCAGCGATTATCGACAACATGGCGGTGCTGTTTGCCATTGGTGTTGCCTACGGCATGTCAAAAGACAAAGACGGTGCAGCCGCGCTGACGGGCTATGTCGGTTTCCTCGTGGTGACAACGCTCTGTTCACCTGCCGCTGTGTCGATGATTCAAAAAATCCCTCTCGACCAGGTGCCCGCCGCGTTCGGCAAAATTAACACCCAGTTTATCGGCATCATGGTGGGGATTATCTCGGCGGAGGTGTATAACCGCACCAGCCACGTTGAGTTGCCGAAGGCACTGGCTTTCTTCAGTGGCCGTCGTCTGGTGCCTATTCTGGTCTCTTTCCTGATGATCGCCGTCGCGTTTGTGCTGATGTATGTGTGGCCAGTGATCTTTAGCGGGCTGGTCAGCTTTGGTGAGCACATTCAGAAACTGGGTTCAGTCGGTGCCGGGATTTACGCCTTCTTCAACCGTCTGCTGATTCCGGTTGGTCTGCATCACGCCCTGAATTCGGTGTTCTGGTTTGATGTGGCAGGCATCAACGATATTCCTAAATTCCTCGGTGCCGCGCAGTCTATCGCCGATGGTTCGGGCATCCCTGGCATTACCGGCCGCTATCAGGCGGGCTTCTTCCCGGTAATGATGTTTGGTCTACCGGGTGCAGCCCTGGCCATTTATCACTGCGCACGTCCGGAAAACCGGGTCAAAGTCGGCAGTATCATGCTGGCAGCCGCCTTTGCTTCCTTCTTTACCGGTATTACCGAACCGCTGGAATTCTCCTTCATGTTCGTAGCACCGGTGTTGTATCTGATTCATGCGGTACTGACCGGTATTTCCGTGTTTATCGCCGCGCAGATGCACTGGATTGCCGGTTTTGGTTTCAGTGCGGGCTTGGTCGACCTGTTCTTATCGACGCGTAACCCGCTGGCAGTGCACTGGTACATGTTGATTCCACAAGGCGTGGTGTTTTCTGTTATCTACTACACCGTGTTCCGCTTCACCATTAAGCGCTTCAACCTGCTGACGCCGGGTCGCGAACTGTCAGTGGCGGGTGATGAAAGCGATGGCTATGACGTGAATGTTGAGCACAGTGATAACGGTGAAAATAAAACCGAAAACCTGGCTCGCCGCTACATTGGTGCCGTGGGTGGCTCAGAAAACCTCTCGGTGATTGATGCCTGTATTACCCGCCTGCGCCTGACGGTGAAAGACGCAGCACAGGTGAACGAAGGTCTGGCGAAAAAACTCGGCGCTTCCGGGGTGATTCGCCTGAATAAGCAGAGCGTACAGATTATTGTCGGTACCCAGGCAGAAATTATCGCCAATGCCATGAAGCGCGTGTTGCAGAAAGGCCCGGTCGCACCTGCTGAAGCTGCACCAGTGGCTGCACCGGTTGCACCTGTGGCCGCAGCGGCACCGGTACCTGCCAGCGCAGGGAAGGTGGTTGCAACGCTGCTGGCACCCGTAAGCGGTGTGATTGTGACGCTGGAAGATGTGCCCGATGAAGCCTTCGCCAGTGGCGCCGTGGGCGAAGGCCTGGCAATTAAGCCGCGTGATGGCTTAGTGGTTGCGCCTATTGGCGGCACCATCGTGAAAATCTTCCCGACCAACCATGCGTTCTGCCTTGAAACCGATAACGGAGTGCAAATCGTGGTGCACATGGGGCTGGATACCGTGGCACTTGATGGCAAAGGCTTTACCCGCTTGGTAGAAGAAGATGCCGTTGTTACCGCTGGCCAGCCGGTGCTGGAGATGGATCTTGCCTGGTTAAATGCCAACGCGCGCTCCATGGTCAGCCCGGTCGTGGTCAGCAACAGCGACGAGTTTGTTGGGCTGAATCTTCTGGCGCGTGGCCAGGTTGAAGCGGGCAAAACGCCGCTGTTTGAAGTTAAAGGTTAATTTCCCCGCAGTTTCCCGTAAGGCAGGAAGCGATTCCTGCCTTTTTTCTTATCAAGCCCACACAAACAGGTTGTTTCCCGACGGCGCTTTGTGGATCATAATCCGTTAATTCGTGATGCCATCATTAGCTTTGTATTGAGGATTTTTGAGATGAGTGAGGCTGAAGCCCGCCCAACGAACTTTATTCGTCAGATCATCGACGAAGATTTGGCGAGCGGTAAGCACAACAGCGTGCATACCCGTTTCCCGCCTGAACCCAATGGCTATCTGCATATTGGTCATGCGAAATCTATCTGCCTGAACTTTGGCATCGCACAAGACTATCAAGGTCAGTGCAACCTGCGTTTCGACGACACCAACCCAGTAAAAGAAGACATGGAGTTCGTTGAATCCATCAAGCGTGACGTAGAGTGGCTTGGCTTCGCGTGGAGCGGCAATGTACGCTATTCCTCTGACTATTTTGATCAGCTGCATCAGTATGCGGTTGAACTGATCAACAAAGGCCTGGCCTATGTTGATGAACTGTCGGCTGATGAGATTCGCGAATACCGTGGCTCGCTGACTGCGCCGGGCAAAAACAGCCCGTACCGCGATCGCAGCGTGGAAGAGAACCTCGCCCTGTTCGAAAAAATGCGCAGCGGTGGTTTTGCTGAAGGTAAAGCCTGCCTGCGTGCCAAAATTGATATGGCTTCCAGCTTTATCGTGCTACGCGATCCGGTGCTGTACCGCATCAAGTTCGCTGAACACCACCAGACCGGTGAAAAGTGGTGCATCTACCCGATGTACGACTTCACCCACTGTATTTCTGATGCGCTGGAAGGCATTACGCACTCGCTGTGTACGCTGGAATTCCAGGATAACCGCCGCCTGTATGACTGGGTGCTGGATAACATCACGATTCCGGTGCACCCGCGTCAGTACGAGTTCTCTCGTCTTAACCTCGAATACGCCGTGATGTCGAAGCGCAAGCTGACGCAGCTGGTGAGCGAAAATGTGGTCGAGAGCTGGGACGATCCACGTATGCTGACCGTTTCTGGTCTGCGTCGCCGTGGGTACAGCGCAGCCTCTATTCGTGAGTTTTGCCGCCGCATTGGTGTGACTAAACAGGACAACATCGTAGAGATGGCGTCGCTGGAGTCCTGCATTCGTGACGATCTCAACGAAAATGCACCGCGTGCTATGGCCGTTATCGATCCGATCAAAGTGGTACTGGAAAACCTGCCAGCCGATCACGCCGAAATTATTACGATGCCTAACCATCCTAATAAACCAGAAATGGGTACGCGTGAAGTGCCATTCAGCCATGAAGTGTGGATTGATCGCGCGGATTTCCGTGAAGAAGCCAACAAACAGTACAAACGTCTGGTGCTGGGCAAGGAAGTGCGTCTGCGTAATGCTTACGTGATCCGTGCCGATCGCGTTGAGAAAGATGACGCAGGCAATATCACTACGGTGTACTGCTCGGTTGATCTCGATACGCTGAGCAAAGATCCGGCTGACGGACGCAAAGTGAAAGGTGTGATCCACTGGGTTTCAGCGCAGCATGCGCTGCCAGCAGAAATTCGTCTGTACGACCGTCTGTTTAGCGTACCGAATCCGGGTGCGGAAGAGGACTTCCTCACCGCGATCAACCCTGATTCTCTGCAGATCAAGCAGGGCTTCGTTGAGGCGAGCCTGGCTGATGCGGTAGCCAGCGCACCTTACCAGTTCGAACGCGAAGGCTACTTCTGTGCCGACAGCGTCTACAGCAAGCCCGGTCATCTGGTGTTCAACCGTACGGTTGGCCTGCGTGATACCTGGGCAAAAGCGGGCGAGTAATCGCTGAATGAAAAAAACGCCTGATTTCAGGCGTTTTTTTTATCTGCATGATGGGCGTTGTCTGATATTCAAGCAATTTAGGTATTCTCTGAGGCAAACAGGCAAGATTTCGGTAGGCTGGGAGCCATAAAGTTCATTCATAACAGGAAGTCGTAAGGAAAATGACATCTCTTGCTCAGGAAGCTCGCCATAGTGTTGTGGAGTTGCACCAACTGATCGAACAAATTTTTAATCACTCCAACGATTCAGATGCTATGTCACTGTTTCTCTCGCACTTTCACCCGGAATTTACCATGGTGACACCACAAGGTGCGGCGTTAAATTTCAATGATACTGAAGCGCTGTTTCGCCGTCTGCAAGGGGCGAGAGAGGGCATGCGCATTGCAACCTGCGAGCATCGTTTGATTTCAGCGCACGAAAAAGAAGTGACGGTGCAATACCGCGAAATACAGATGATGAATGGTGAAAGCCACAGCCGCATCGCTGTTGCGGTGCTGGATTTTAGTTCACGCGTGCCGCGCTGGCGCTACCTGCAAGAGACCCGAGTGGTCTAAAGAGATAAAAAAAACCCGCCGAAGTGGCGGGTTTTTTACTGCATCAAAGATTAATCGTTGTGCAGTGTTTCATCTTCACGGCAGTCACCAGACGCACAGTGACCATACAGGTACAGGCTGTGGTTGGTCAGTTTAATACCGTGACGCGTCGCGATATCTTTCTGGCGAGTCTCGATGGATTCATCGCTGAACTCAATCACTTTACCGCAGTCCAGGCAGATCAGGTGATCGTGGTGCTGCTGCTGAGTCAGTTCGAAAACAGACTTGCCACCTTCAAAGTTGTGACGGGTGACAATGCCAGCATCGTCGAATTGGTTAAGAACGCGATATACGGTTGCGAGGCCAATCTCTTCGCCGATATCGATCAGACGTTTGTACAAATCTTCCGCACTGACATGATGGCATGCAGGTTCCTGAAGCACTTCCAGAATTTTCAGTCGTGGAAGCGTGACTTTCAGGCCTGCCTTCTTCAATGCGGAGTTGTTGTCAGTCATGCGGATATTGTCCTGTTACTTAGCGAGTCACTTTGTGGCGCTTGGCCTTGAATGTTGGTCACGCGCTATTCTCATTTGCGTCTCATTATAGAACCGACGCAGCAAAATGAAAACCCGAACACCGGATAAATCAACACAGGCTGTAAGGCGAAGAGTCTTGAGCCAGAGGTGGAGCATCAGATGTCGGTTGTTCCGCTGTCCTGCAATCCAGGAGGAGAATAGGCGGATGACCGTTGTGGGTATTGTACAGTGTTGCAGGTGAAAATAAAAAACGTGTGGCTATTATTTCTATCGCTGTTTCCTTTCCATCAATGTGAGCCAGCGCTCACATTGATAGAAAATGCACATCAGGCGTTAATAATCGCGTCTAACTGCAGTTCATCTTTGATTTGCTTCACCCAGCCGTCAACGCGCTGGTTAGTCAATTCTGGCTGGCGATCTTCATCGATGCACAGACCGAGGAAGTGTTTGTCATCGGCCAGGCCTTTAGAGGCTTCAAAGTGGTAGCCTTCGGTTGGCCAGTTGCCGACAATCACTGCACCGTTCGGTTCGATGATGTCACGGATGGTGCCCAACGCATCACAGAAGTATTCAGCGTAATCTTCCTGATCGCCGCAGCCAAACAGCGCAACCAGTTTGCCGTTGCAGTCCACTTCTTCCAGGGTTGGGAAGAAGTCATCCCAGTCACACTGGGCTTCGCCGTAGTACCAGGTAGGAATACCCAGCAACAGAATGTCGTAACCTTCCAGATCTTCTTTGGTACTTTTAGCGATGTCGTGCACGTCAGCAACGTCTTTGCCCAGCTGCTTCTGGATCATTTTCGCAATATTTTCAGTGTTGCCGGTATCGCTGCCAAAGAAGATGCCTACGATTGCCATGGATAAAAAACCTCTTACATCCGGATTGTGGGATAAATGTGTATGCCTGCGTAATTGTGCGAATGATAGCAGACCGGGGAGAGGGGCGGTACTTTATCAGCCCCTGGTTTGTGTTACTGCGTGCGGTTTCTACTCATCCGCTGCTTTGAGTTGCGCCAGCAGAATTTGTTCAATTAATTCGCTACGACTGATGTTGCGAAGCTCAGCAAGGGTGTTCAGTGCTTCAACGGCTTCACTGTTCAGTTTAAGTTCGACACGGCGCAATCCGCGCACCTTATCGCGTTTTAACTGGTTGCGCTTATTGATACGCAGTTGCTCATCGCGCGAAAGCGGGCTGGTCTTGGGACGACCGGGGCGGCGCTCATCGGCAAACAGATCGAGCGTGGTACGATCAGTGTTTTCTTTAGCCATGACTCTGTGAAACTGAATGGGCGCACACTGCGCGATGTTTATTTAGGTATCATTCAGGCCCACTCACTGAGCATGGCCTGAAATTTTAGCGCGCCATCATACTCTAGCCTGGCGGCGTACGCCAACCCTAAACCACTGGTCGGCAAGCAATTGCTGTTAAAGTGCAAAAAATCGCCGCACGCTACGCAGTACTGCTTCGGGTTTTTCTGCATGAACCCAGTGCCCGGCTCCGCTGATGACATACGCATGGGCGGCCGGGAACTGACGTAACAGGGCATCTCGGTAGCGATTATCCAGATACGGTGATTCACTGCCACGAATAAACAGCGCCGGTTCAGGCCAGGCGGGAATCTCCTCCCAGCCAGAAATCGTGCTGTAGTTATCCCAGAGGACCGGCACATTGAAGCGCCACTCCCCCTCCTGGAACGACTTCAGCAGGAACTGAATCACGCCCTCTTCAGGCAAGCTTTCGCGCATCAACTGCGCCGCCTCGCTGCGGGAAACGATACCTGCCGCTGTCACGGCGCGAATGGCCGCGAAAATTTCATCATGACGTCGGGTTTGATAATCCACTGGCGCAATGTCGATCATCACGAGCTGCTCGACACGCTCAGGGGCAATGGCGCTCATGGTCATGGCAATCTTTCCACCCATGGAGTGGCCAATGACGGAAACCCGATCAATACCCAGATGGTCCAGCGTGTCGAACATGTCCTGCGCCATGGCGCGGTAGTTCATCTCTTCGCTTCGTGGCGAGAGACCGTGATTACGCACATCAACCTGAATCAGTGGACGATCATTTTTCAGGCCGCGTGCCAGGCCGCCGAGGTTGTCCAGGCTACCAAACAGGCCATGAATAAGCAGAATGGGGAGAGAATCAGCAGTCGATTGTTCAGTTTGCAGACGAGCGTTCAAAATCATGGCAAAGTTCTTTACGGTTGTGACCTTGCCTTAGGGTATCATGCTTCCACGATTTCGGGGGGCTAGCGTGCAATTGGGTGATATTCTGACTTTTGCGGTTAATCGGTTTGAAGACTTTCGACCCACCTGAATTTAACTTTATAATCCTGATGTTAGAACCCGTTCCCGGCGTGTACAGGCCAGATTTTTCTTAACTCTGTATGCGGTTGGTCGGTTCTGTCATGAGCAAGAACGATACGGACCAAGATGAAAACGATTGAAGTTGACGAAGATCTCTACCGCTACATTGCCAGCCATACTCAACACATTGGGGAGAGCGCCTCTGACATTTTACGGCGGATGCTTAAATTTACGCCTGGGCAAGCAGCGCCTGTTGCTGCGGTCAGCCGCCCGGCAGAAAGCATTGCACCAAAAGAGACGCGCAAAGGGCCACAGGATCGCGTACGTGCGGTGCGTGAATTACTGTTGTCAGATGAGTATGCCGAGCAGAAAAAAGCGGTTAACCGTTTTATGCTGATTTTGTCAACGCTTTATCGTCTTGATCCACAAGCGTTTTCTGATGCTTCTGCGTCACTGCAGGGGCGCACTCGTGTCTATTTTGCGGGTGATGAGCAGACGCTGTTGCAGAATGGCACCCATACGAAGCCGAAGCACGTGCCAGGCACACCGTACTGGGTGATTACCAATACCAATACCGGTCGCAAATGCAGCATGGTAGAGCATATTATGCTGGCAATGCAGTTCCCGGCGGAACTGACAGAGAAAGTTTGCGGCACCATTTAAACCGAAGCGTCAGGGAGAAGCGCCAATGGCCAATCACCCCCGTGCAGGACAACCTGCCCGTCAGAGCGATTTGATTAACGTTGCACAATTAACGTCACAGTACTACGTCCTTAAGCCCGATGCCGCTAATCCGGATCATGCGGTGAAGTTCGGGACTTCCGGCCACCGCGGTAGCGCTGGGCGTCAGAGCTTTAATGAGCAACATATCCTGGCCATTGCCCAGGCGATTGCCGAAGATCGCCAAAAAAACGGGATCACCGGTCCGTGTTATGTCGGCAAAGATACGCATGCGCTGTCCGAGCCGGCCATCATCTCGGTGCTGGAAGTGCTGGCAGCGAACGGTGTGGATGTCATTGTTCAACAGGACAACGGCTACACGCCAACCCCTGCTATCTCTAATGCCATTCTCGAACATAACAAACGTGGCGGCGCACAGGCTGACGGTATTGTTATTACGCCTTCGCACAACCCACCGGAAGACGGTGGTATCAAGTACAATCCGCCAAACGGCGGTCCGGCTGATACCAACGTCACGAAAGTGGTAGAAGATCGTGCTAATCAACTGATCAAAGGTGAGCTGAAAGACGTTAAGCGCTTACCACTGGATCAGGCGTGGGCGAGTGGCCGCATCGTTGAGCAGGATTTGATTCAGCCTTACGTTGAAGGCCTGGCACAGGTGATTGATTTCCCGGCGATTCAAAAAGCGGGTTTGAAAATCGGTGTTGATCCACTGGGTGGATCAGGTATGGCTTACTGGCAGCGCATTGCCGAGCACTACAAGCTGGATATCACCATCGTTAACGATGCGATCGACCAGACCTTCCGCTTTATGCATCTGGATAAAGATGGCGTCGTGCGCATGGACTGTTCGTCAGAGTGCGCAATGGCCGGTTTGCTGGCTTATAAAGACAAGTTCGATCTCGCCTTCGGTAACGATCCCGACTACGACCGTCATGGCATTGTCACCCCGGCAGGGCTGATGAACCCGAACCACTATCTGGCCGTGGCGATCAACTATCTGTTCCAGCACCGTCCGCAGTGGGGCAAAGAGGTTGCCGTGGGTAAAACCCTGGTCTCCAGCGCCATGATTGACCGCGTTGTTGAAGACATTGGCCGTAAGCTGGTTGAAGTGCCGGTGGGCTTTAAGTGGTTTGTGGATGGCCTGTTTGATGGCAGCTTTGGCTTTGGTGGCGAAGAGAGTGCCGGGGCTTCGTTCCTGCGCTTCGACGGCTCAGCCTGGTCAACGGACAAAGACGGCATCATTCTTTGCCTGTTAGCGGCGGAAATCACCGCAGTAACCGGTAAAAACCCACAGCAGCACTATGATGAGCTGGCGCAGCGTTTTGGCGCGCCGAGCTACAACCGTTTGCAGGCTGCGGCAACCTCTGCGCAGAAGGCTGCGCTGTCTAAGCTTTCACCGGAAATGGTGAGTGCCGATACCTTGGCTGGTGACCCAATCACTGCACGCCTGACGGCGGCACCAGGCAACGGCGCATCCATTGGCGGCCTGAAAGTGATGACTAAAAACGGCTGGTTTGCCGCTCGTCCTTCTGGCACAGAAGACGCGTACAAAATCTACTGTGAAAGTTTCCTCGGCGCTGAACATCGTCAGCAAATCGAGAAAGAAGCGGTGGAAATTGTCAGTGAAGTGTTGAAAAACGCCTGATTAAACAAATCATTGCTTAATAAAACGGCTGCCTTCGGGTGGCCGTTTTCTTTTGTGCCGCAGGTAACGACCTGCTGTAAATCTTCGCAGACCAGGCTACACTTAAACTTGTACAAGGCTATGGAGGTTGTACAAGTATGGCAAATCATATTCCTGTGGGTATTAGTGCCTGCCTGTTGGGTGAGCAGGTGCGTTTCGATGGCGGACACAAACGTCTGAGTTTTGCCACCGATGAGCTGGCACCATTTGTGCGCTATGAACCCGTGTGCCCTGAGATGTCGATTGGTCTGCCGGTCCCGCGCCCGGCGCTGCGGCTGGTGAAACAGCAGGATGAAGTGCACCTGTGTTTCAGCAAAGAGGGCGGTAGCGAAGTGACCGACGCGATGCGCAGCTGGTCAGCAGAGCGGGTGAAATCCTTGCACCATCTCTGCGGCTATATTCTGTGTGCGAAATCGCCCAGTTGCGGCATGGAGCGCGTGCGCGTGTATGAGCCAGAAAGTAACAATAACCGTAAAGCGGGAACGGGCCTGTTTACCGAAATGCTGCAACGCGAGATGCCCTGGTTGCCGCTGGAAGAAGATGGCCGGTTACACGACCCGGTACTGCGTGAGAACTTCGTCTCCCGCATTTGTGCCTTACATGAATTCAACCAAATGTGGCAGCAGGGGCTGACGCGCGCCGGTTTGATCGCATTCCACAGCCGCTACAAACTCCTGTTGCTGTCCCATTCTCAGCCGGAATATCGGCAGTTAGGGCCTTTTGTCGCCAGTATCGGCCAGTGGAGCTCGCTGGATGCGTTTGCAGTTGAGTACCGTAATCGCCTGATGCATCTGCTAAGTCATCCTGCAACCCGTACCAACCACACCAATGTACTGATGCATGTTCAGGGCTATTTCCGCCGCCAGTTGAGTTCACCACAACGGCAGGAACTGGCCGATCTGATCGATCGCTACCGCTGTGGCTTACAGCCGCTACTGGTGCCGATCACCATGCTCAAACACTATATGGCGCAATATCCGCATCCGTGGCTGGCACAACAGCGCTATTTTGAACCTTACCCGGAAGCACTGCGCCTTCGTTATGGACAATAATTAATGACTACGCATCTGGTCTGGTTACGTAATGACCTCCGCATCAACGATAATCTGGCGCTGCATGCCGCCTGCCGAGACGGTCACGCCCGCGTGATTGCCTTGTTTATTGCCACTGAGCAGCAGTGGCAACAGCATGATATGGCCCCCAAACAGGCCGCATTTATTTTTGAGAGCCTGGAATTACTGCAGGCGTCGCTGTGTGAACGCGGTATCGAACTGTTTACCCATCAATGTGATGATTTTGCAGCCTCGATTGACTACCTGGCGGCGTTTTGTCAGCAAGAGCAGGTGGATAACCTGTTTTACAACTATCAATATGAAGTGAACGAGCGTGAGCGGGATGTGGCCGCAGAAAAGCGCCTTGATGCCGCAGGCGTAATTTGTCAGGGGTTTGACGATAGCCTGCTGTTACCGCCGGGCAGTGTGCGCACCGGCAATAATGAAATGTACAAAGTCTTCACGCCTTTCAGTCGGGCTTTTGTCCGCCGCTTGCAGCAGCACTTACCGGAGTGTGTCCCCGCGCCTAAAGCGCGCAGCGGTGCGCCGCTCAAGGCTAAAAAAATCGCCAGGTTCGCCTATCCGCAGGCGTGCTTTGATCACGATTTATTCCCACCGGGGGAGGCGGCTGCCCTCAAACAGCTGCGGCATTTTGCGACCCAGGGGGTGATGGATTATGCCGCCGAACGGGACAAACCGGCGGTGGATGGCACCAGCCGGCTTTCTGTCTACCTCGCCACCGGCGTCCTTTCCCCCCGTCAGTGTCTGCACCGGG
This sequence comes from Candidatus Pantoea multigeneris, assembly GCF_011752615.1. NCBI lineage: Bacteria > Pseudomonadati > Pseudomonadota > Gammaproteobacteria > Enterobacterales > Erwiniaceae > Pantoea > Candidatus Pantoea multigeneris. The sequence continues at coordinate 186,739 of NZ_VWXF01000006.1, read as the reverse complement.
TATTAAGGGAACACCCCGCTGCACTGGATGATGAAAAGCCGATGGTCTGGCTCAATGAGCTGATCTGGCGCGAGTTTTATCGTCATCTAATGGTCGCCTGGCCCGCGTTGTGCAAGCACCAGCCGTTTATTCACTGGACGCGCCAGGTGCAGTGGCAGAAGAGCGCAGCGCATCTGGCGGCATGGCAAGCGGGCAAGACGGGCTATCCGATTGTCGATGCGGCGATGCGACAACTCAATCAGTTGGGCTGGATGCACAACCGCCTGCGCATGATCGTCGCCAGTTTCCTGGTGAAGGATCTGCTGATTGACTGGCGTGAAGGTGAGCGCTATTTCATGCAGCAGCTGATTGATGGCGACCTGGCGGCCAACAACGGCGGTTGGCAGTGGGCCGCTTCTACCGGCACCGATGCGGCTCCCTATTTTCGTATCTTCAACCCGACAACGCAGGGCGAACGCTTTGATCCCAAGGGGGCGTTTATTCGCCAGTGGCTGCCGGAATTGGCCCATGTCCCTGACAGTGCGATCCATCAGCCTGATGTCTGGGCGAAGAAAAATCGCTGCACACTCGATTATCCGTCGCCAATCGTGGAACATAAGGAAGCACGTAAAAAAACATTAGACGCCTTCGAGCGGGCAAAAAATGCCGCCTGAAGTGAGGACGGAGCAGTTATGAATCAGTTTGAATTAGAGCATATCGTTAACCAGCAGTTGAACAGCAGCAGCTTCAGCGATTACGCCCCCAACGGCTTACAGGTTGAAGGCCGTGCTGAGGTGAAAAAAATTGTTACTGGCGTCACCGCCAGCCAGGCGTTGCTGGATGCTGCGGTGGCGCACGGGGCAGATGCCATCCTGGTGCACCACGGTTACTTCTGGAAAAGCGAAGCGCCGGTGATTAAAGGGATGAAGCGCCAGCGCCTGCGTACCTTGCTGGTAAACGATATTAATCTCTATGGCTGGCACCTGCCGCTTGATGCGCATCCCCATCTGGGCAACAACGCCCAGTTAGCAAAGATGCTGGATATCGAAGTCAAAGGCGAAGTGATGCCGCTGGTATTCTGGGGCGAACTGAAAACGCCGTTGAGTGGCGAAGCGCTGGCCGCGCGGATTTCCCAGGTGCTGGATCGTGAACCGCTGCACTGTGGTGACAACGCACCGGCGGAGATCAAGCGTGTCGCCTGGTGCAGCGGCGGCGGACAGGGTTTCATCGACAACGCGGCCGCGTTTGGCGTTGATGCGTACATCACCGGTGAAGTCTCAGAGCAGACCATTCACAGCGCTCGCGAGCAGGGTCTGCACTTCTTTGCTGCCGGACACCATGCCACTGAACGCGCCGGGATCAAAGCACTGGGCGAGTGGCTGGCTGATGCCTACGGTCTTGATGTGACGTTTATTGATATCCCCAATCCGGCCTGATGTTCCCTTGCGCCTGCGGTGATGCAGGCGCAAAACGATTGACACTTTCTGACCTCATCCGCAACAGTAATGCTAACGTTGAAACCGACGCGGGGTTGGCCCGCGCCACGATCGGAGAGAAGGATGCAACGACCGCGTTGTTATTTGCTCGGTGAGCGGGCGGTAGTACTGGAGCTGGAGCCGCCGTTGTCGCTGCAAAGCCAGCAGCGAATCTGGGGGCTATGCCAGCAGTTACAAGGCAATGAGCAGGTGGCAGAAGTCATTCCCGGCATGAACAACGTGACCGTGATTTTGCGTCAGCCCCAGTACAGTGAGCTGGATGCGATTGCGCTTTTACAGGCCTGGTGGGAAGCGAGTGAAGAGCAACTGCCGGCGTCGCGGCGGGTGGAAATCCCGGTCGTATATGGTGGCGCAGCCGGGCCGGATTTGGCTCAGGTTGCCAGCCACGCCAATCTCACGCCACAGCAGGTCGTTGAACTGCACAGTAGTGTGGATTACGTGGTCTATTTTATCGGTTTCCAGCCGGGTTTCCCCTATCTTGGCGGCCTTGATAGCCGTTTACACAGCCCGCGTCGTGCCGAGCCGCGATTGCAGGTTCCCGCGGGTTCCGTGGGAATTGGCGGCAGTCAGACCGGCGTCTATCCGCTGGCTACGCCCGGCGGCTGGCAGCTAATTGGCCAGACTTCACTGGCCCTTTTCGATCCTACACAGACGCCACCGACGCTGCTGCGTCCGGGGGATAGCGTGCGCTTCGTGCCGCAGCAGGAGGGCATATGTTAACCATTTTACGGCCTGGATTGAGCTCTACGTTACAGGACAGCGGGCGTAAGGGGTGGCGGCAGTCAGGCATCAGCCTTGGGGGCGTGCTGGATGAACCCGCGATGCGCACTGCCAATATGCTGGTAGCTAACCATGAGCACAGTGCCGTGCTGGAAATTGTGCTGGGTCAGTTCAAGGCGCGTTTCCAGCGGTCAGGGTGGTTTGCCCTGACCGGGGCCAGTTGTAATGCCGATCTGGATGGACAGCCGGTATGGACCGGCTGGCGCACACCGGTGAAAAAGGGGCAGGTGCTCACTCTGGCCCACTCCGAGCATGGCATGCGCAGTTATCTGGCGATCCACGGTGGGTTTGCCGTTGAGCCGGTGCTGGACTCCTTCAGCACCGACTTAAAGGCCGGTTTTGGCGGCTGGCAGGGCCGTAAACTCGTCGAGGGCGATAAACTCCCGCTTAATCCACCTTCGCGTCAGTTATCGCGTCAGGTGGGCGTGCGCCAGTTGCTGTGGAGTAATCGTATTCGCGCCTTACCGGGGCCTGAATATGCCGAGTTCAGCCCAGAGATGCAGCAGGCATTCTGGCGTTCAGCCTGGCAGCTCAGCCCGCAGAGCAACCGCATGGGTTACCGCCTGAAAGGGGAGGTGTTGCAACGGCAAACTTCGCGTGAGTTGTTATCTCATGGTCTGGTGCCCGGCGTGGTGCAAGTACCGCCCAACGGTCAGCCGATTGTATTAATGGCAGATGCACAGACCACCGGAGGCTATCCACGTATCGCCTGTGTTATCGAGGCCGATCTCTATCAACTGGCTCAGGTGCGCCTTGGCGAGCCGATCCACTTTATTCCCTGCACGCTGGCTGAAGCGATGCAGGCCCGGCGCGAGCAGGAAAGGGCACTCCGCAGCATGGCATGGGGGTTAGCGCGTGAAAATTGATCTCAATGCGGACCTGGGTGAGGGCGCAGCCTGCGATCGTGAGCTGCTTCAGTTAGTCAGTTCGGCCAACATCGCCTGTGGCTTCCATGCCGGGGATGCAGAAACCATGCTGCAATCGATCCGCTGGGCGGCGGAGTATGGCGTGGCGATTGGTGCGCATCCCTCCTTTCCCGATCGGGAAAATTTTGGTCGTAGCGCCATGCAGCTTGCCGCAGAGACGGTATTCGCTCAGGTGGTTTACCAGGTGGGTGCGTTGAAAAGCCTGGCGGAAAGCCAGGGGCAGCGGCTGGTCCACGTGAAGCCCCATGGCATGCTGTATAACCAGGCGGCAGAAGATGCTGTGCTGGCCGATGCCATTGCCCGGGCGGTGCTGGCGGTCGATCCCCACTTAATATTGGTTGGTCTGGCGGGCAGCGAATCCATCCTTGCCGCCGCGCATCACGGCCTGGTGACACGGGAAGAAGTGTTTGCCGATCGCGCCTATCAGGCCAACGGTGCATTAGTACCACGTTCACAGCCAGGCGCGGTGCTGGAAGATGCGCACCAGGCGTTGCAGCAGACCTTAACCATGGTGACAACGGGCAAAGTGCGCACGCTAGCAGGCGAGTGGATCGCCGTGAAGGCGCAAACCGTGTGCTTACATGGTGATGGCGCACATGCTCTGCACTTTGCGCGCCAGCTTCGCGCCTTGTTTACCGAACAGCAAATTACAGTGACCAGCCATCTTTAAAGGGAGCGCTATGCCAGAAGGACCGGAAATCAGACGCGCTGCCGATCAGCTAGAGGCCGCGGTGTTACATCAGCCGCTGACCGAGGCATGGTTTGCGTTTCCAGAATTAAAAACCTATGAAGCGGCCCTGGTCGGTGAGCAGGTCACTGCCATTGAGACACGCGGCAAGGCGCTGCTAACCCACTTCAGCAACGGCTTAACCTTGTATAGCCATAACCAGCTTTACGGTGTCTGGCGCGTGGTGGATACCGGCACAGTGCCAGAAAGTAAGCGCCAGCTGCGCGTCCGTCTGGCCACCGCCCGCCAGACGATTTTATTGTACAGCGCTTCGGACATTGAGCTGCTCAATGCCGAGACCCTGGCGACGCATCCTTTCTTAATGCGCGTCGGCCCGGATGTGTTAGATCCCATGCTTGATGTGGCTACGGTACGCGAGCGGCTGTTGTCGCGCCGTTTTAGCCGTAGGCAGTTTAGTGGCTTGTTGTTAGATCAGGCGTTTCTTGCCGGACTGGGGAATTATCTCCGGGTGGAAATCTTGTGGGTAGCAGGCTTACTGGCTCAGCATCGGGCGGTGGATCTTTCTGAGGAGCAGCTACAGGCGCTGAGTGAAGCTCTGCTCTCTGTGCCACGGCACTCTTACCGGATGCGTGGTTCCATGAAAAAGTATCACGCAGAGGCGGCGTTTCGCTTTGAAGTGTTTCATCGGCAGGGGAAAAAGTGCCGCCGCTGCGGCACGATTATTGAGAAGGGCGTGCTTTCATCCCGGCCGTTCTACTGGTGTCCGGGCTGTCAGCTATAGCTCGATCTCAATCTCGCCTTTGGCCTGGCAACAGCAGGGCAGAATCTCGCCTTGCTGTACGAATGCGATAGGCGTTTGCGGATAGTGTACTTCGCCCTTCACCAGACGGGTGCGGCAGGAGCCACAAAACCCTTCGCGGCACTGGAATTCCACGTAACACTTGTTGGCTTCAAGCGTCGCCAACAAGGTACGGTGGTGATCGGCACACTCCAGCCGCTGGCCGGAGTTACGCACGATGACAACAGAACGCGACATAATTACAGCTGGAAGTCGTTGAAGTCGTCTTCGCCAACTTCGGCGTCGATCTGGCCCACGAGATAAGAGCTGACTTCCACTTCCTGCGGTGCAACCTGCACGTTGTCTGAAACCAGCCAGCTGTTGATCCATGGAATTGGATTTGAGCGCGTCTGGAATGGCAGATCGAGGCCAACAGCCTGCATGCGGATGTTGGTGATGTACTCGATGTACTGGCACAGAATGTCTTTGTTCAGGCCGATCATTGAGCCACCGCTGAACAGGTATTCCGCCCACTCTTTCTCTTGCTCAGCCGCTTTACGGAACAGCTCGTAGCATTCGTCGCGGCACTCGGCAGCGATCTCTTTCATTTCTGGATCGTCTTCACCGGTACGTAACAGGTTCAGCATGTGCTGTGTTCCGGTCAGGTGCAGTGCTTCATCACGGGCGATCAGCTTGATGATTTTTGCGTTACCTTCCATCAGTTCGCGCTCAGCGAAGGCGAAGGAGCAGGCAAAGCTCACGTAGAAGCGGATGGCTTCCAGCGCATTGACGCTCATCAGGCAGATGTAGAGCTGTTTTTTCAGGGCGCGCAGATTCACCGTGATGGTTTTGCCATTCACTTCATGCGTGCCTTCACCCAGCAGATGCCAGTAGCTGGTCATCTCGATCAGATCGTCGTAGTACTTCGAGATATCTTCCGCACGCGCCAGGATCTGCTCGTTGGTGACAATATCGTCAAATACCACGGCCGGATCGTTCACGATATTACGGATGATATGGGTATAAGAGCGCGAGTGGATCGTCTCAGAGAACGCCCAGGTTTCAATCCAGGTTTCCAGCTCCGGGATCGAGATCAGTGGCAGCAGAGCCACGTTTGGGCTGCGGCCCTGAATGGAGTCCAACAGCGTCTGATACTTCAGGTTGCTGATAAAGATGTGTTTTTCGTGATCTGGCAACGCCTGATAGTCGATACGATCGCGGGAAACATCCACCTCTTCTGGACGCCAGAAGAACGAAAGCTGCTTTTCGATCAGCTTTTCAAAGATGTCATATTTTTGTTGGTCGAAACGCGCAACGTTCACCGACTGACCGAAAAACATCGGTTCTTTCAGCTGATCATTTTTATTCTGGGAAAACGTGGAGTAAGCCATAAAACTGTCCAAAAGTAGCCGGGGCCGCAGGGGCCCCGTGACATGATTAAAGCGGGCATGCAGCCCGCTTTACCTTAGATTTTGCAGGCGCCGCCTTCGCAGCCATCATCCTGAATAGAAGGTGCCAGATCGTCCTGGGCATCTTCCGCACCGTCGCGGGTGTTTTGGTAGTACAGCGTCTTCACACCCAGTTTATAAGCGGTCAGCAGATCTTTCAGCAACTGTTTCATCGGGACTTTGCCGTTAGCAAAGCGCGTTGGATCGTAGTTGGTGTTAGACGAGATTGCCTGGTCGATAAATTTCTGCATCAGACCAACCAGTTGCAGGTAGCCGTCGTTAGAAGGCATTTCCCACAGCAGCTCGTACTGATCTTTCAGACGCTCATACTCTGGCACCACCTGGCGCAGAATCCCGTCTTTAGACGCTTTGATACTGATGTGGCCACGCGGTGGCTCAATGCCGTTGGTCGCGTTCGAAATCTGCGAAGAGGTTTCTGATGGCATCAGCGCGGAAAGCGTTGAGTTACGCAGGCCGTGGGTTTTCACCTGCTCGCGCAGTGTTTCCCAGTCAAGGTGCAGCGGCTCCTGGCAAATGCTGTCGAGATCCTTTTTATAGGTATCAATTGGCATGATGCCTTTCGCGTAGGTGGTTTCATTGAACCACGGGCAGGCACCTTGCTCTTTCGCCAGCTCGTTGGAGGCTTTCAGCAGGTAGTACTGAATCGCTTCGAACGTTTTATGGGTCAGACCGTTTGCGCTGCCATCAGAGTAGCGTACGCCGTTCTTCGCCAGGTAATACGCGAAGTTAATCACACCGATACCCAGCGTACGACGTCCCATTGCACCGCGTTTTGCCGCCGGGATTGGGTAGTCCTGGTAATCCAGCAGTGCATCCAGCGCACGAACAGCCAGAATCGCCAGCTCTTCTAAATCATCCAGGCTGTCGATTGCGCCCAGGTTGAAAGCGGAGAGGGTGCAGAGTGCAATTTCGCCGTTTTCATCGTTCACATCATTCAGCGGTTTGGTCGGCAGGGCAATTTCCAGGCACAGGTTAGACTGGCGCACTGGCGCGATAACCGGATCAAACGGGCTGTGGGTGTTGCAGTGGTCAACGTTCTGGATGTAGATACGGCCGGTAGAAGCACGTTCCTGCATCATCAGTGAGAACAGCTCAACCGCTTTTACACGCTGTTTGCGAATGCTGTCATCTTGCTCGTACTTGGTGTACAGACGCTCAAACTCTTCCTGATCGGCAAAGAAAGCATCATACAGGCCCGGCACATCGGATGGGCTGAACAGGGTGATATCTTCACCTTTCAGCAGGCGCTGATACATCAGTTTGTTGAGCTGGACGCCGTAGTCCATGTGACGCACGCGGTTGCCTTCAACACCACGGTTGTTCTTCAGTACCAACAGGCTTTCCACTTCCAGGTGCCACATTGGGTAGAACAGTGTCGCTGCACCGCCACGTACGCCGCCTTGTGAGCAGGATTTTACCGCCGTCTGGAAATGCTTATAGAACGGGATACAACCGGTGTGGAAGGCTTCGCCACCGCGAATTGGGCTACCCAGCGCACGAATGCGACCGGCGTTGATACCAATACCCGCACGCTGCGAAACGTATTTCACAATGGCGCTAGAGGTCGCATTGATGGAGTCGAGGCTGTCACCACACTCGATCAGTACGCAGGAGCTGAACTGACGGGTTGGGGTGCGCACGCCCGCCATGATTGGCGTAGGCAGTGAAATCTTAAAGGTCGATACCGCGTCGTAGAAACGGCGCACGTAATCCATACGGGTTTCGCGTGGGTAGTTTGAGAACAGGCACGCGGCAACCAGGATGTAGAGGAACTGGGCACTTTCGTAGATATCACCGGAAACGCGGTTCTGAACCAGATATTTCCCTTCAAGCTGTTTAACCGCAGCGTAAGAGAAGTTCATGTCACGCCAGTGATCGAGGAACGCTTCCATCTGCTCAAACTCTTCCACGCTGTAATCTTCTAACAGGTGGCGGTCATATTTGCCGCGCTCAACCATGCTGGTGACGTGGTCATACAGCTTTGGTGGCTCAAACTGGCCGTAGGCTTTTTTACGCAGGTGGAAGATAGCCAGGCGAGCTGCCATGTACTGGTAGTCTGGCGCGTCGCGCGAGATCAGGTCTGCCGCGGCTTTGATGATGGTTTCGTGGATATCAGAAGTTCTGATGCCATCATAAAACTGGATGTGCGAACGCAGTTCAACCTGAGAGACCGAAACATTGCTCAAGCCTTCAGCGGCCCAGTCCAGCACCCGGTGAATTTTGTCGAGATCAATGCGCTCCTGGCGGCCATCGCGTTTCGTAACGAGCAGACTCTGGTTCATGTGTGAGTATCCGAAAAGTAAAGAGAACCCCGAGTTTATGCACAGCATATTCCTGTGAATAATGTTGTGGATAAACACTACATATTGGGGGTGTTGGAAATAGTAACAACAAGATGGCGGTTATTTTAGTCTGTTGTGGCGCTTACACAAGAGGAAAAAATGATGTCAGAAGGGCTTGTAATTTCCGCTGTTTTTACTAAGGCCGCGCACGATAAGGGCGTTCCTCTTGTCAACGGTTCTACTAAAAAATTCCTCTTTTTGATCGACCGCTGATTTTTTATGCATTGCTGTGTTAATTACCAGCAACAGTGGCGCTTTGGGTATCAGATTCATCTTGGCAGTGTTTTTAACTGAAATTTTAATGGAATGTAAAATATTCAGTTATTGCTAAATCAGCATAAAGGAAAGAGGTGACAGTATGATGACGCAGGCGGCTTCACCCTGCCGAAGCAGGGTGAAAAGGTGATGTTATTCTTGCACGTAACGGGTGTGCAGCATGTAGTTGACGTCAACGCCTGGGCCCAGACGGAACTTATTGCTCAGCGGGTTATAGTGCAGGCCAGTGATATGCTGTTCACGCAATGGTGTTTCATCAACCCATGCCAGCATTTCTGACGGACGGATAAACTTTTTCACATCGTGGGTGCCGCGCGGCACCATGCGCATCACATATTCAGCACCAAAGATCAGCAGCAGCCAGGCCTTCGGGTTGCGGTTAATAGTCGAGAAAAAGACCTCTCCGCCCGGTTTCACCAGACGCGCACAGGCGCGGATCACGGAGCCGGGGTCAGGAACGTGTTCCAGCATCTCCATGCAGGTCACCACATCGTAGCTACCGGCGTGCTCTTCGGCGTGCGCTTCTACGGTTTGTTGCACGTAGTCGAGCTTCACGCCGCTCTCCAGCGCGTGTAAACGGGCCACCTGTAGCGGTTCGGCACCCATATCCAGCCCGGTAACCAGCGCGCCCTCTTTCGCCATACTCTCAGCCAGAATGCCGCCACCACAGCCGACATCCAGCACTTTCTTGCCGAACAGGCCGTTGCTGCGCTGCGCGATATAGCCAAGGCGCAGGGGGTTAATCCGGTGCAGAGGTTTAAATTCCCCCTCTAAATCCCACCAGCGTGAGGCGACCGCTTCAAACTTTGCGATCTCCTGTGCATCAACGTTTTGTGGGCTTTGCGGAGATTGTGCATTCATTCGATATAACTCCTGACAAAATGTTCGGGCAGTATAAACGCTTAACCCCGGTTGGCGCACCTGTCCATCATGATGAAAGGCAGCATAAACCCGTGCTGAACGTTCACCGTATGAATGAAATGTGATATACTTTCGCACCTTTCAATTCCGGGATTATTAGAGGGATAGCGGCTCCATGAGCGACCTTGCGAGAGAAATTACACCGGTCAATATTGAAGAGGAGTTAAAGAACTCCTACCTCGATTACGCCATGTCGGTCATTGTTGGCCGAGCCTTACCCGATGTGCGTGACGGCCTGAAGCCGGTGCACCGCCGCGTGCTCTTTGCGATGAGCGAGCTGAGCAACGACTGGAACAAACCCTATAAAAAATCCGCCCGTGTTGTCGGCGACGTAATCGGTAAATATCACCCACACGGTGATTCCGCAGTTTACGAAAGTATCGTCCGAATGGCTCAGCCGTTCTCCCTGCGCTACATGCTGGTTGATGGTCAGGGTAACTTTGGTTCGGTCGATGGTGACCATGCCGCTGCGATGCGTTATACCGAAGTGCGTATGGCGAAAATCTCTTCTGAATTGCTGGCCGATTTGGAAAAAGAGACCGTGGATTTCGTGCCAAACTATGATGGCACAGAACAGATCCCGGAAGTGTTGCCGACCAAAATTCCTAACCTGCTGATCAACGGTTCGTCCGGGATCGCGGTAGGTATGGCAACCAACATTCCACCGCACAACCTGACGGAAGTGATCAACGGCTGCCTGGCGTATATCGAAGATGAAGACATCAGCGTAGAAGGTCTGATGGAGCACATCACCGGCCCAGATTTCCCTACCGCTGCTTTCATTAATGGTCGTCGCGGCATTGAAGAGGCGTACCGCACCGGGCGCGGCAAAATCTACATCCGTTCGCGCGCTGAAGTGGAAACTGATGCCAAGACCGGACGTGAAACCATTATCGTCAATGAAATTCCGTATCAGGTAAACAAAGCCCGCCTGATTGAGAAGATTGCCGAGCTGGTAAAAGAGAAGCGTGTTGAAGGCATCAGCGGCCTGCGTGATGAGTCAGATAAAGACGGCATGCGTATTGTCATTGAGATCAAACGCGATGCCGTTGGTGAAGTGGTGTTAAACAACCTCTACTCACTGACCCAGTTGCAGACCTCTTTCGGCATCAATATGGTGGCCCTGCATCAAGGCCAGCCGAAAATCATGCCGCTGAAAGATATTATTGAAGCGTTTGTGCGCCACCGCCGTGAAGTTGTGACGCGCCGTACCATTTTCGAACTGCGTAAAGCGCGCGATCGTGCTCATATCCTTGAAGGCCTGGCGATTGCGCTGGCTAACATCGATCCGATCATCGAACTGATTCGCCGTGCACCTACCCCTGCGGAAGCAAAAGCGGGCCTGATCGCGCAGTCCTGGGCGCTGGGCAACGTCTCTGCAATGCTGGAACGTGCGGGTGATGACGCAGCGCGTCCGGAGTGGCTGGAACCTGAGTTCGGCATCCGTGACGGTCAATATTACCTGACTGAACAGCAGGCTCAGGCGATTCTGGATCTGCGTCTGCAGAAACTGACCGGCCTGGAGCATGAAAAACTGCTCGACGAATATAAAGCACTGCTGGATGAGATTGCAGAACTGCTGCGTATCCTGAACAGCGCCGATCGCCTGATGGAAGTGATTCGCGAAGAGCTGATCGCCATGCGCGACCAGTTCGGTGATGAACGTCGTACCGAAATCACCGCCAACAGCGCGGATATCAACATCGAAGACCTGATCAATCAGGAAGATGTTGTGGTTACGCTGTCGCACCAGGGTTACGTCAAGTATCAGCCGCTGTCAGATTACGAAGCGCAACGTCGTGGTGGTAAAGGTAAATCTGCTGCGCGCATCAAAGAAGAAGACTTCATTGATCGCCTGCTGGTTGCCAACACCCATGACACCATTCTGTGCTTCTCAAGCCGTGGTCGCCTCTACTGGATGAAGGTGTACCAACTGCCAGAAGCCAGCCGTGGTGCGCGTGGTCGTCCAATCGTCAACCTGCTGCCGCTGGAAGCAAACGAACGTATTACCGCGATTCTGCCAGTCCGTGAGTATGAAGAAGGCGTCAATATCTTCATGGCAACCGCCAGCGGTACGGTGAAGAAAACCTCGCTGAAAGAGTTTAGCCGTCCTCGTAGTGCCGGGATTATCGCCCTGAACCTGCGTGATGACGATGAGCTGATCGGCGTGGCACTGACTGATGGCAGTAACGAAGCGATGCTGTTCTCTGCTGCGGGTAAAGTGGTGCGCTTCTCTGAAACGGCAGTGCGTACCATGGGCCGTACGGCTTCGGGCGTACGCGGTATCAAGCTGGCGGAAGGCGATAGCGTCGTGTCACTGATTGTGCCGCAACAAGAAGGCGCAATTCTGACAGTCACGCGTAACGGTTACGGTAAGCGTACGGCAACCAGCGAGTATCCGACCAAGTCTCGTGCTACGCAGGGTGTTATCTCGATCAAAGTCACCGATCGTAATGGCCCAGTGGTTGGCGCAGTACAGGTGGTAGACAGCGATCAGATCATGATGATCACTGATGCCGGTACGTTGGTGCGTACTCGCGTATCTGAAGTGAGTGTGGTAGGGCGTAACACCCAGGGTGTGATCCTGATCCGTACCGCTGAAGATGAGCATGTTGTCGGTCTGCAACGTGTTGCGGAACCTGTCGCAGAAGAAGAGCTGGATGCGATTGACGGCAGCGTAGCGGAAGGCGAGGACGACATCGCGCCAGAAGCAGACGTTGAAGATGATGCACCTGAAGCAGATGACGAAGAGTAATCTGTCAGGTTGAAAAAACGGCAGGGCAGGGAAACCTGGCCTGCCGTTTTGCTATTTATGGCCAGGCTTAAACAGGGAGATAAGCGGGTGGCAGCACGCCAAACTAACCGGAGTAAGTCACCGTTGAGATACCTTGTCTCTTTTCGTACCACGCTGAGAATTTCACGCTATCTGTTTCGCACGCTGGCGTTGTTGCTCTGGACGCTGGGCGCACTCTTAACCACCTTTTACATTATTAGCGTCTTGCATCAGAAAGAGAGCATGGTGCGGCAGGAGTTTGCTAATAATTACGGCCAGGCGCAGTGGTATGTGCGTCACTCTGCGGATATGCTGCGGCAGCTAAAGTTCATCAGTGAAAACCGCCTCACGGCTGACCCCGCGAGTGATGGCAGTAACAAGTTTATCCAGCCGCAGATGGTGCCACTCTATGCCAACGGTGACTGCACCCGCATGAGTGATACCTGGAACACCCCGCTGGATGCCCTCAGTGGCTACATTAATTTCTGGAAAAGTCACTTCTCTTCCGCTTACGAGCTGAATCGCATCTTTTTTATTGGCAGTGAAAGCCAGTGTCTGGCGGACTTCGCCGTAGGCAGTAGCTCAGTAGACCGTGAAAACAGCCTGAAAGAGTTGCGTGAGCAGCTACTTAACTACCGCAATAGCGGAGAGGACAAGCGCGATCGCCCCTATTATTGGATCAGTGAAGGTAGCCAACCGGGCGTGGGGCACTTCTCCATTATGATGCCCGTCTATGCCGCCAATAAGCAGCAGGCGTTGTTGGGACTGGAACAGAATATTCGGCTGGATGAGTTTATCCAGCCGGGCACTTTGCCCGTTGTAGCCACCATTATTGATGATGACAACCAGGTGCTGATGACCTCACGTCGCGGCGGGCCGGGTTACACGCTGGACACCTTGCCGGATGATAAAACCTGGTTCGGCTATCTCGACAGCTATCGTCAACTGGTGCTGAAGAAACCCCTGCCACCCTCTAATCTGAGCGTAGTGTGGTCGGTTTCCACCGATGTGCTGGTGGATCAGCTGAAGCTGATGATGATTAACGCCGTATTGATGAACATCATCAGCGCCATGCTGTTATTTACCCTGGCCTGGTTGTTTGAGCGCCGCATGTTCCTGCCTGCAGAAGATCACGCACAGCGGCTGGAAGAGCATGAGCAGTTCAACCGTAAAATCGTCGCTTCCGCGCCGGTGGGGATCTGTATTCTGCGCACCAGCGATGGCAGCAACATCCTGAGTAACGAGCTGGCACATAACTACCTGACGTTGTTAACCGAGGAAGATCGCCAGCGTCTGAATGAGATCATCAGCGGCCAGCAGGTCAACTTCGTTGATTTGCTGACCGGCAGTAATACCAACTTGCAAATCAGTTTTGTGCATTCGCGTTACCGTAATGAAAACGTGGCCATTTGCGTATTGGTTGACGTCAGCACGCGTGTGCAGATGGAGCAGTCGTTACAGGCAATGGCGCAGGCCGCCGAGCAGGCGAGTCAGTCAAAATCGATGTTCCTTGCCACCGTCAGCCATGAGCTGCGCACGCCGTTGTATGGCATCATTGGTAACCTCGACCTGCTGCAAACCAAAGCGCTGCCTAAAGAAATTGATTCTCTGGTCAGCGCCATGAATAACTCGTCCAGCCTGCTGTTGAAAATCATCAGCGATATTCTCGACTTCTCAAAAATTGAGTCCGAACAGCTCAAAATCGAGCCAAGGCCGTTCTCGCCGCGTGAAGTGATTACCCATATTGCCGGTAACTATCTGTCACTGGTGATGAAAAAACGCCTCACCTTATACTGTTACATCGAAAATGATGTACCGCTGACGCTGAATGGCGATCCGCTGCGCCTGCAACAGGTGATCGCTAACCTGTTGAGTAATGCGATTAAATTCACCCACACGGGCTGTATTATCCTCCATGCCTATGTGCATCAGGGGTATTTGTTGTTCCGGGTGCGGGATACCGGGGTCGGGATCTCTGCCAGTGAAATCACGCAGCTGTTTGATCCGTTCTATCAGGTCGGGACGGGCGTGCAGCGTAACTTCCAGGGGACCGGACTGGGGCTGGCGATCTGCGAAAAGCTGGTCAACATGATGGATGGCGATATTGAGGTCGACTCGGGTCCTGGCATGGGCAGCCAGTTTGTGGTGCGCCTGCCTATTTACAAGGGACAGCGGCCGTCGTTGGCGCTGCTGGACGCGTTGCACGACAAACGCGTCTGGATTGATATGCGCAATGACTATCTGGCGGACTTTGTCATGCGCAGCCTGCAAGGGCAGGGGATCAATGCGATGCGTTATGAGGGCAAGGGCGGTCCTGACGATGTTCTGGTGACAGACTATCAGCCTGACTCACTGCCTGAGTTGCGTGCATTGATCACCTTTAGCGGTGAGCATATTGATATGCCGCGCGAGGTTCAGCCAGGCCAGTGGCTGCATAGCACCGCGACGCCACATGAGCTACCGGTATTGCTGGGCCGTATTTACCGGGTTGCAATTGAAGGTGACAGCGCGGGCTTTGCTCTGCCAGCCCCGGAAACTACCGTGACCAACAATGACGATATTATGATCCTGATTGTGGATGACCATCCGATTAACCGTATGCTGCTGTCAGAGCAGTTAGGCACCTTTGGTTATCAGATCAAAACCGCGCAGGATGGCGTAGATGCGTTGAACGTCTTGAGCCGCAGTGAAATTGATATCGTACTCACTGACGTCAATATGCCGAACATGGATGGCTATCGTCTGACCCAGCGTTTACGTCAACTTGGTCATGCCTTCCCGGTGATTGGCGTCACGGCAAATGCGTTAGCGGAAGAGAAGCAGCGCTGTATTGACGCCGGCATGGATAATTGTCTGTCGAAACCGGTCACGCTGGACGTACTGAAATCCACACTGGCCGTGTATGCAGAGCGGGTACGGAAAAGTCGGGTGGGATAAGCAGGAAAGAAAAAACGGTGCGCGAAGCACCGTTTTTTTTATCACTCTTTTGGCTGGTTGGCGCTGACCGAAGAGAGATAATTCAGCAGCGCGATGTCGTTATCGACACCCAGTTTCATCATCGCTGATTTCTTCTGGCTACTGATGGTTTTAATGCTGCGGTTCAGCTTACGGGCAATCTCTGTAACCAGGAAGCCTTCAGAGAACAGACGCAATACTTCGCTCTCTTTCGGTGACAGACGTTTGTCTCCGTAACCACCGGCACTGATCTTCTCCAGCAGTTTTGCCACGCTTTCCGGGGTATATTTCTTCCCTTTCTGCAACGCGGCCAGCGCTTTTGGCAGATCGGTCGGGGCGCCCTGTTTGAGCACGATCCCTTCAATATCCAGATCAAGCACGGCGCTCAGAATGGCGGGATTATTGTTCATGGTCAGAACAATGATCGACAAGTCAGGATAGTGACGTTTGATATATTTGATCAGGGTAATGCCATCGCCATACTTCTCGCCCGGCATGGAAAGGTCGGTGATCAGCACATTGGCATCTAGCCGCGAAAGGCTATTAATCAGTGCTGTGGAGTCTTCAAACTCACCAACAACATTAACCCACTCAATTTGTTCCAGGGACTTACGAATTCCAAACAGAACGATTGGATGGTCATCGGCAATAATTACGTTCAGATTATTCATCTTATTGGTTACCTTGCTGCAGCAGCTGATTGACGTAAGTGTCAATGTCACTGGTGGTATTTTTAATGGTTGAATCGTCACACGACTTAATGTGGAGTTCTAACTTTTCACAAAGCTGTTTACCTGGATGCAAATTCAGCATGGCAAACACGCCCTTCAGGCGATGCGCTGTCTGAGCAAGCGCGGAGTAGTCCTTTTCCGCTGCCTCAGTATACAGCCTACTTACATCATCCGGTACTGTCTCAGTAAACAGCTGGAAGTAGCCCCCGCTAAGCAGAGGTTCTGATGTACTGTCTTCTTCATTCCCCTCCAGTTCATCCTGCGCCAGTTGGGCTTCGATTAAGGTCAGTAATGCGTCTTGCAGTGCAGAACTGAGGTTGAAATTGACGCGGAACTGTTTTTCATTCAAGGCACTGGCACCCGGTTCATCACCGGTAAGCAGTAAGCCCCAACCCTGCAGTTTCGCCGGTTCGTCGGTCACGAGGAAATCATGTTGCTGGCCTGAGATACGTTCATCTGACGTCAGGCAGCGCGCACCCAGATGCTCCAGCTGTCGACTGACAATCTTGTGCACATCTTCCACCGCAATTTCCAGCAGTACCGTAATGCCTTCAAGCAGCTTTTCATCTTCCTCGGGCTGAGCGGGTTCTAAAGTCAGTGGGATTTGTAGGTTATAGCGCGTACCAATTCCCTGTTTTGCGACGATTTCCAGACTCCCGCCCATGTGCTTACTCAGTTGCTTGCACAGGAAGAATGCCATTCCGGTTGGCTGGCCGTAACGATCTTTCTGCACGTCGCCGAGGAACGGGAAGTCCATATTGCTCAGCTCTTCAGGATTAAGCCCCTCACCGGTATCGATCAGCTGGAAATTAATGCGTTCACCGCTCGGGGTGGCGCTATCGATATTCAGACTGATTTTCCCCCACTGTGTGGTGGTAAGCGCGTAATGCATCAGGGTATGCAGGATTTTGCGCAGTGCGTTGCGATCGCCAAAGCGTTGCTCATCTAACGGCAGATGATTGTTGACGATCAGCGCCAGGCCCTTACGGCGCAACAGAGGCAGGTGCTCAAGCGTGAATTCATCCAGCAGCTCTTGCAAGCTGAACACGGCTTTATCCGGTGCCCAGTCGTGGGATTCCAGCTGGTTCAGCAACACAATATCTTCCACGAAGCGCTGGAGATATTGCCCCTCATTAAGGAGATCTATCACCTGCTCATTGTCATCATGCTGGCTGAGATGCACTAGCTGGGCCGTCAGTTTTGTCAGTGGCTGACTGAGCGAGTCGCCCAGATGTTGCAGCAACTGCTGGCGCATCTGATGGTTGCGTTCCAGTACCTGCTGCGCCTTTTGCAGCTTTTTATTCACGATCAGTTCGCGATCCTGATCGCGCATCAGGAAAATTTGGGTCTGCGGTGACAACATGCTGCGTGCATGGCGGATTTCATACACTTCGTTGTTAATGGTTGCCTGTAGTACACCCTGGTTTTCGTCAGACATATTGACGATCTTCTGAAGATTCAGGTGCGGCAGGAGGTGCTCGGCAATCTTATTACTCAGAATGGTACGATTACTGGCAAAGTCATACACCATCAGACCGACCGGCAGGCTGGCAACAATTTCGTCGTTTAAGCGGCGCAGTGAATCCAGCTCAGCACTCTGATTCTCATTGGGGCGCAGTGTTTGCTGGCGAAGCAGGGTAATCCCCGTGAAGGAGAGGGCAAACAGCAGGCCGTTGATAAACAGAGGCCACATCAGGTTGTGCAGGGTATCCAGCGCCAGGCTCAGCAACGGCACCCGGTACACCAGTTGCAGCGTCGTACCCGGCAGGCTGGCGCTAATTTCCAGGTTTGGGTTCGCTAGCGTCACCTGCGTGATGGCGTTGTCATTATCATCGCTGCTGAGTGCGGGCGCATTGCTTTGGCGCAGCTGGAAGTTTTCCAACGGCATGTTTTGCGGCAGGATGTCATTCACCGGCAGATCAAAGGCCACCACGGTAGCCAGATGTCCAGGCTGATTAAAGGTGGTACGCAACGTAACGTAGTGATCGTTCTGGAACGGCAGGTGGCGCAAGGGTGAGAAGCTTTCCCGCTCATCCAGTGCATTCGCCTGCTGTAGCATTTCGGCGCGGCGAGCATCCACCAGACTGTTGATCATGCCTTCTTTATAACGCGTGGAGAGATCTTTCAGCGGTAGGGTTGAAATCATGATCAGGCTATTGTCCTGACCATTCAGGTAGTACATCGACCAGGTCGGGTTTTCTGCGCCCCACAGCGTATCAAGGTAGTTGGACATGCGCATGGTCATATCCAGCGTGCTGCTGTCATGTGAGCCGAAAATCAGGGCTTCCGTCTTCCGCCGGGTTTTTTCCAGATAATAGACGTCCGGGCGCAGGCGAGTTTCCTGCAAGCTATTTCCCGCCGCACCGGTTGCACTGGTAGCGAGATTTTCGTAAATCTGCCAGGTCGCGAAACGATAGCTATCGATGCGTTTTTGCAGAGAACGTGAAGCATCCGCCATGGTGTTACGTTTGTCCGCCAGCCAGGCATTGACGCTGTTTTGCACCATAAAGCCCAGTGCCAGTAATAGCACAAGGTTAAACACGACAAAGAAGCGCGTCACATTGCCGGATGTCATGGAAAACTTATAGGGCAGCATCGTGTATCAGAGTCCTGCAATAAGCGCATAACCAGTCGGGCACTGGCAACCTGGTGCGTGGCTGAAGGGCGAACAACAGCACTGTAATTCCCATCGTCAAGCATTTACCAGCAAATCCAGCCAAGGATGGACCTGAAAGAATACCTTTATATCCCGGCATTGTCATGAGTGAAATCACCTGAGGTGATAACTTATCGTATTGATTTAGCATAGCATTACCTGCCTGGCTCACAACCATTCGCCACCCGTTAGATCGCGAGGCGGTCTGCGGCATTTGGCGAGCTGGGGACGTGCACAGGCAAACGCCAGCAGATAACGCTGGGCGGATCATCGGATACGCTGTGATGGGGTGGTGCATTACAGTATCTGGTGCAGTCATAGTTTCAGCTAAATCAAACAAACAGGTTCAAAGTCGGACAATCAGGTCACAGTGATGCTGTGGCGCATCAATATATTCTTCTGGTTTTTTCCGTGTCTAGCCGGAAGCCAGAGAACATTCTACCGTCTTTTTGAACGCTGCCATTTTTTTCCAGAACTTTCCTGGTCAAGCAATCATCGCTGCGTCGCGCTGGGCCGAAGATAACAGGCCAATTGCTTAGGTTAATTCGCCGACTGAAATGCGCAGAATGGCATCTAATATCGCAAGTAGCAGCCTGAAATATACCCGGTGAATTTAGAGGGATATTTGGTGCGGTAATGAGAGTGGGGTTTTTTATTACGTCAGGAAATTAACTATGCATTATTTTTCCATTTTGTGCTAATTTTAACAAATGGTGCTGGCTATAGGGTGGCTTATTTTTAATCGCAGTGAAAGTTTACGGTCACACTTCTCTGGCACAGTGTTCAACAGGCGAAAAAAAAGCCAGGCACAAGGCCTGGCGGGAAAATAGGGTAAAACATATCATTCGGGGTGAATGAAGGTAATAATGAAATAAATGATGATAGCGAGCTAATTGTATTCCTACGTCACTACTAAGTTTTATCATTCAGTGCGAAAGGAGGGGTTCCTGTAACTTGTTGTTTTGTTTGTTTTTTATATATTCTTATCAAACTGTGCGATATTTTTAATCCTTCCGTGCTGTTTATTAGTTCCTCTATATTCATATCCTGCAATAACTAATTCGTATTTTGAAACATATATGGATATTTAGTAGCATATTCGTGATAGATTATTGCGCGTCATATATTAACAATGGCTTGCGGCTGGATTTTAAGCATTCAGTTAGCAGTGGCACACATAACAAATTTATAAATAGAGGGTAATAAATGAAACGTAAAGTTCTCTCCCTGATGATCCCCGCTCTGCTGGTGGCTGGTTCAGCGCACGCAGCAGAAATCTATAATAAAGACGGCAACAAATTAGACCTGTTCGGTAAAGTTGACGGCCTGCACTATTTTTCTAAAGACAGCGGAAGCGATGGCGATCAGTCATATCTGCGTTTCGGCTTTAAAGGTGAAACCCAAATCAGCGATCAGCTGACCGGCTATGGCCAGTGGGAGTACCAGGCAGCACTGAACACAACTGAATCACAAGGCACCGCCAACTCTTACACCCGCGTTGGCTTTGCGGGTCTGAAATTTGGCGATGCTGGCTCTATCGACTACGGCCGTAACTACGGCGTAGCGTACGACATCGGTTCATGGACCGACGTTCTGCCAGAGTTCGGTGGCGATACCTATGGCGCGGACAACTTCATGTTCCAGCGTGCTAATGGCCTGCTGACTTACCGTAACAACAACTTCTTCGGCCTGGTGGATGGCTGGGACTTTGCCCTGCAGTATCAGGGTAAAAACGGCAGCACCAGCGAATCTGCTAACGGTCGTGATGTGCTGAGCCAGAACGGCGACGGCTGGGGCATGAGCACCACCTACGATCTGGGTTCAGGTTTTGCGCTGGGTGCGTCTATGTTCCAGTCTGATCGTACTAACGAACAGAATGGCCTGACCGCGGCAACCGCTAACATCTCTGGTCGTGGTGATAAAGCTGCTGTGTATAACGGCGGTATTAAGTACGATGCTAACAACATCTACCTGGCGGCAATGTATGCCCGTGGCTACAACGCTAACCGTTTCGGCTCAAGCGACTCAAGCCTGTATGGCTTCGCGGACAGAACCGACAACTGGGAACTGGTTGCGCAGTATCAGTTTGACTTCGGCCTGCGTCCGTCTCTGGCCTTCGTGACTGAACGTGCATCAGGCATCGGCAGCTACGGCAAGCAGAACCTGAAAAAATACATCGATGTCGGCGCGACTTACTACTTCAACAAAAACATGTCGACCTATGTTGATTACAATATCAACCTGATCAAAGACAACGACTTCACCGAAGCGGCTGATGTCAGCACGGATAACACCGTAGCACTGGGCCTGGTTTACCAGTTCTAATCCCCGCTACAAACGACAAGCGCAGCCTCGGCTGCGCTTTTTTTTGCCATGTTCGGGGTTACTGCCCAGATGCAGGCCACTTCTTCGGTTTCGCCACCGATTGCGCGACTGCGCCTCCCTCAAATGCGACACCTGCCAGTGTAAAAGCGGAAAAGCGCAGCCAGTGTTGCCAACCTTTCTGTTTGTTCTGAATATTGCTCATGTGACTCTCCACGATTAACCCAGGTTAAACCGTGCAGAAATCGTGCCATGCAGATAGCTCTCAGCGACACAGCCCGCTGTGCGGGTTTGGTACACTGCGCCTCGCTTCAGGTTGGTGCAGCAGTACGGTTTTGGTGCACATCAACGGCGGGATTGGCGTTTTCTGGCTAGCCCGTGGCGGTGACGCTGTGACCACAGACGCCAGCCACTGAACAACAACAATGCTGCGGCAATTGCCAAAATGACATAATAGATCATCGTATGCTCTCCATTTACTACAGTGTGAATTGGGCAACAAGGCAGAGCGTTGCGGTGATAAAACGTGCTAAACAAGTAAAACTCAGTATTACAGGTGATGAATTGACTCTTTATCGGAATGTTCTGCTAATGACGCTGGCGATGGTGCTGGTGGGTTGTGATGGTGCCACGCCTTCAGCTGAAAACGGCATGGTGCTGGAAGGCAAAACCATGGGTACTGTGTGGCGCGTAAGTCTGAGTGGGGTAGAGAGCGCACGTCGGGCAGGACTACAGCAGGCGATTCAGCAGCAGTTAGATGCAGACGATCACCAAATCTCCACCTGGAAGAGTGATTCTGTCCTGTCGCGCTTTAATCAGTATCAGGGAAGCGAGCCACAGCCTGTCAGTGCAGATATGGCGGATATCGTGACGGAAGCGCTGCGTATCGGCCAAAAAACTGACGGCGAGATGGATATTACCGTGGGGCCGCTGGTGAATTTGTGGGGCTTCGGCCCGACAAAAGTGCCCACGCACACCCCGAGTGATGCAGAAATCGCCGCCGCCAAGGCAAAAATTGGATTACAACATTTACGGGTGATTCAGGGGGGTTCTGGGCAGTGGTTGCAAAAAGATCTGCCCGGCCTGTATGTTGATCTCTCCACGATGGGTGAGGGTTACGCAACCGATCATCTGGCGCGCTTAATGGAGCGCGAGGGGATCACCAATTATCTGGTCTCGGTTGGCGGAGCGGTGCTAAGCCGGGGGAAAAATCCGTCCGGAAACGCCTGGCGTGTTGCGATCCAGAAACCTACCGATCGTGAAAATGCCGTACAGGCGCTGGTTGATCTGCAAGGGCACGGCATCAGCACCTCGGGAAGCTATCGCAACTACTATGAGCTGGATGGCAAACGGCTCTCGCATATCATCGATCCTGCTACCGGACGTCCTATCGAACACCGGTTAGTTTCTGCTACGGTGATCGCCACTACCGCGCTGGAAGCCGATGGCTGGGACACGGGCTTAATGGTGCTTGGCGAGAAGAGAGCGCAAGCGCTGGCGTTGCGTGAACATCTGGCGGTCTATTTGATCACCAAAGAGGCGGACGGATTCCATAGCTGGATGTCACCGCAGTTTCGCAACTTTATCATCGAAAATCCGCAGAAGTAGCGGACTGGAGAAGCCGATGCTGGATCTGTTTAGTGGCGAAGCGCCGTGGCAGGAACCGCTGGCCGAAGGGGCGGTGATTATTCGCCGTCGCGCCTTTGATCAGGGAGAGGCGCTGTTAGATGAAATTGCGCGAGTCGCGCAGATCAATCCTTTTGCACATCGCATCACGCCGGGCGGCTATCGTATGTCGGTTGCAATGACCAACTGTGGCGATGTGGGCTGGTCTTCGGATATTCGCGGCTATCAATACAGTGAAAAAGACAGCCACAGTCACCAACCCTGGCCTGCAATGCCTGGGCTGTTTCGCCAGTTAGCGCAGGAGGCAGCGGCAGAGGCAGGTTTTCCGGGGTTTAATCCGGACGCCTGCCTGATTAATCGCTATGCCCCTGAGGCTAAACTGACGCTGCATCAGGATAAAGACGAGCGGGATCTCCAGCAGCCGATCGTTTCGGTCTCACTGGGTTTACCCGCGGTGTTTCAATTTGGTGGTTTTGAACGTGGCGATAGCACGCAAAAGGTCCTGCTGGAACATGGCGATGTGGTGGTTTGGGGTGGCCCTTCACGGCTGCGCTATCATGGGATTCTGCCGTTAAAAGCGGGTGTACATCCGTTAGCGGGGGCTTTTCGCTACAATCTCACCTTCCGTCGCGCTTTCTGACCCCGGCTAAACGATTCTGATTGCGATTCGCGGCTGGCGCATTACACTGCTGGCTGTTCTTCTTTAGCCGGATTTTTACATGGCGCTGCTCAACGTTGTTTTTCGCCAGTTTCGCTGGCCTTTTCTGGGTGTTATTGCACTGACGCTGCTCAGTGCCGTGGTGGGTATCGGCATGATTGCCTTTATCAACCGTGAAATGATTGTTTCAGTTAACGGTTCATGGCTGGTTCTGCCACAGTTTCTGTTATTACTCCTGGCGCTGATGGCGGTGACATTGGGCGCGCAGCTAGCGCTGACGCTGCTCGGCCACCATTTCGTCTGGCGGATGCGCGGCGAGTTTATCAAGCGTATTCTCGATACGCGCATCGCCCGCATTGAACAAATTGGCAGCGCGCAACTGCTTGCCGGACTGACCAGCGACGTGCGTGCCATTACTATCGCCTTTGTCCGCCTGCCTGAACTGATTCAGGGTGTGATCATTACCCTTGGCTCTGCTTTGTATCTTGCCTGGCTTTCGCCACGTATGCTTGCCGTTACCAGCTTGTGGTTAGCGGTCACTCTGGTTGGCGGCTGGTTGCTAGTGTCTCGGGTTTACCAGCACATGGCTAAACTGCGTGACGTAGAAGACAATCTGTATCGCGATTACCAAACCATTATTGATGGCCGTAAAGAGTTACAGCTTAATCGTCAACGTGCCCAGCAGATCTATGACACGGTTTATCAGGAAGATGCGCGCGACTATCGCCACCATATTGTGCGGGCAGACACCTTCCACCTCAGTGCGGTGAACTGGTCAAATATCATGACGTTGGGTGCAATTGGCATGGTGTTCTTCATGGCCAACACCCTGGGTTGGGCGGATACCGCGGTAGCTGCAACCTATTCATTAACGCTGCTATTTTTGCGCACACCACTGCTCTCTGCCGTCGGGGCTTTGCCCACCTTACTCAGCGCGCAGGTGGCTTTCAGGAAGCTCAACACCTTTGATTTGGCGCCTTATCAGGCCGAATTTGCCTCTCCTTCGGCCACCACGGCCTGGCAAACGCTGGAACTGCGCGATGTCACGTTCCGCTACGGTGAGAATGGATTTGTCGTCGGGCCCGTCAACCTGACGCTGCAACGTGGCGAGCTGGTGTTTTTGATTGGCGGCAACGGCAGCGGAAAATCAACGCTTGCCCTGTTATTGACCGGGTTATATCAGCCGCTGAGTGGGACTTTGCTGATTGATGGTAAGGTCTGCGCGAATCAGGATATCGATGGCTGGCGACAGCATTTCTCCGCCGTGTTTACCGATGTCCATTTATTTGATCGTCTGCTTGGCCCACAAGGCACAGAGGCCGATCCAGCGCTGGTTGAACAGTGGCTGGTGCGCCTGAAAATGCAGGAAAAGCTCAAGCTGGAGGGCAATCGTGTGCTGAATCTGCAACTGTCAAAAGGGCAGAGTAAGCGACTGGCATTGCTGTTAGCCGCTGCGGAACAGCGCGATATTCTGCTGCTGGATGAGTGGGCTGCCGATCAGGACCCGCATTTCCGCCGCGTGTTTTATCGTGAGCTGTTACCCTGGCTACAGGCGAGTGGAAAAACCGTCTTCGCCATCAGCCATGACGATCACTACTTCAGCCATGCCGACCGGTTGTTAGAGATGCGCGAAGGCCAACTGCATGAGCTGACAGGGGCTGAACGAGAACTGGCCTCACGTGATGCGGTACAGCGTACTGACACGGGCTTTTAACACGGAGTGGGAAAGCTTAGCGAAAAGGCTTATTGGCGAGATGCACAACCAAAGGACTAAGCTAATTCCAGCCCAGACTGAGGTCTGTGCATCCCTGGAACTTTTTCTGTCGTCTTGTTGTGTTTCTGTATACCGGCTCAGCCCACTTGCTGTGCCGGTTTTTTATTGGCGTCATAGGTGACTAGCGTGATGACATGCTCATTCACTGGCGTAAACACGGCCTCGAGCAGCGTTCCCCGTGGGAAGTCCGCATTAAAGTGATGCTCCAGTCGCAGCAGTGCCTTTCCGGCGGGGAGATCGATCTCTACCAGCGCCGCCTGATGAAAATCCATTACCTCGTGCAGTTTAGGCCACAGCGCTTTATACAAACTCTCTTTCAGCGAAAACAGCAGGGTCGCCCCCTCAGCCAGCGTGAGCGGCAGTGCCGCTAAGCGCTGTTGCTCCTCTTGGTTCATCAACATTCTGGCGGTTTCCTGCGCCGTTTTTTCTGCCATCACATGTTCAACATCCACGCCCACGCACAATGCCTGCCGGGTAACGGCCAGCACCGCGATCCCCTGGCTGTGAGAGAGTGAAGCATTGAGATTGTCAGGCCAGCGTGGAGAGCGGTCTGGCGCATTGGTTAACAGGAAATTCGGGTGGCCAAAGTCAGACAACACCTCGCGTACCAGGAGGCGGCTGGCGAGATATTCCGCTTTGCGTTTATTGACGGCGCGTTGCAGAGTGGCCGGAAGCGGGACAGCAAACTGGGTTAACAGATCGTCGTGGAAATGGGCAAGATCGAAATGGCTTACGGCGATTAAAGGATCGCTGACGCTGCGACTAAAGCCATTAATAAAGCCGCCTGAAAGCAGCGGCTCTGTAGGGGTCGGGTAAAGCATTCACGCTCCGGGCAGCAGGGTAAAAACCCATTAAACCAGCCGGGAAGCGTAAGGACAAGGTGTCACTGGTTAGGTGGAATCGCCATGCCTTTCAGCTGTACCACAAAATGGTCCTGGTCTTTAACGATGCGAGCACCGCGATCGCACCAGCGAGACGCCAGGCGGAAAAAGTCATCACTACCAATATCATAGGCCAGTTCGACTTTGCTAATACCTGAATGGAGCAGCTCTTCGGCGTCCTGCAGATTTTTCGCTTTGATAACCATATCGATGTTCCCATCATTTCTCAGGGACCATCAGAATAAACCTGGAATGTGACGGTTTTGTTTCAATGCGATGAAGTTGTGTCATAAAAACGTCAAAATGTGATGTTGCGCAGAGATAATCTCCGTGATTAACAATAAAGCAGTGGGTGTTTTCTTGCTTTCCGCGGCGTTTAGTCGCGCTATTTCTTTTTTATTTGGCTGGCTTGACGGAGTGGATTTTAAGACTAGATTTAAATAGCTGTAAACATTTACCAATAATCAAAGAGGTTTTTATGAAACTTAAACTTGCTACAAACTATGCTGAGTTAAGTGAAAAACTGGATGCTATTGCTAAGGATGACAGGGTAGATAATCAGGAGGTTATCAGCTTTGCTGTTGAAGCGGATAAACTCGCCAACGGCTTAGAAATTACCTATAAAGACCAGAATTTGCTCACATCGTTACAGAAAGGGGTTGACGACCTCTCCGATCAGTTACAAAAAATTGGGATTGCGGTACTAAAAAACAAATTGTCAGCAGAAGAAAAAGAGCGAGTTGATAAGCTAGTACAGTTCCAGCTAGCGCAGCTTATTGTCAATTATAATCGTGTGTTAGGAAAGTAAAGAAAATACAAGTAAAAAATTAAAAAATTAAGTAATCAGATTATTTGGAAATATACCCGGCGGATTTTATACATTGTCAAACAGGCGTAATACTCAATTTGATATCGGTTCAATCAGAACTGTTATCAAATTGAGACGTAATATTTAAATCTTAGCTTTCAATGCCGAATCAACCAGTCCATCCAGCCACTCCTGATGACCGTTGAGCATCGGGTTAGGACGCGTAGCGGCCAATACTTTAGCCGGCTCACCGTTCTGTGTTTCTTGCGTCAGAATGCGCACTCGGTTATTCGGTAAATCTTCCAGCAACCATGCGTGATGGACATCCAGACGCTCTGGTGTATTTTCTTCACCCGCCCAGCCATGCCAGGCAACGCGAGCAGGCTGGCCATCAGCAGCCGGAACATACTCTACAACCTGAGCTTCGACCGGGAAGCCAAAGGTGGTGAAGTAAAAACGGACATTATTTTCCAGTTCCGGACCTTTATTATCATAAAAGCGGATGTCTGCTGAATTTTTATAGTAATCAGGCCATAAGAATGGCTGGTTGAGGAATGGCCAGACATCATTAACGCTCAAGCCTGAGATAATCATTTCATTAGAAACGAAGTTATCGCTAAAGCCCGGAATAAAACCTTCTGGCCAGATAATTGCGTGCATAGTCAATATCCTGAAATTAAGAGTAGGGTCTGAGAAAGATGTCACGTTTACTTCTTTCAGCGCCACATCTTGCTATGCACACTATTATCAATACTTTCAGATATCACTCAAATTGATATTATTAATATTCAATATAAATAATTTTATATCACGGCGTTTTTACCGGCCCATTCGATATCAGCGTTGGCTCACTTCCACACATAAAGCGCGGATCCACTGATGGGCCAGATTACGATGGGTACGTTCATGCCAGGCCATGCTTTTGGTAAACCCCGGTACTTCCAGCGGCATCGCGACCACGGTCAGGTTGTCTTGTTGACGGACCAGGCGCTGGGGAACAACCGCAATCATATCCGTCTCACGCAATATTTCGGGGATAACCAGAAAGCTATTCACCGACATGCCTACATGGCGCGTACGCCCTAATCGCGCCAGCGCTTCATCGGTTACACCAGTGAATCGCCCCTCAAAAGAGACCAGAATATGCTCCTGCTCGCAGAACTGATCCAGCGTCAGCGGGGTGGCGGCGGTCGCCAGGGGATGATGATGGCGCATGACGCAAACATATTGCTCTTGATACAGCGCGCGTCCATGCAGTTCGTCCGGCGTGGTCGATGGGGTGACCAGTGCCAGATCAACCTCACCGTGTTCCAGCAGGGAAAACAGGTGGGTGCTGTCCTCCGCGCGCACTGCCACGCGAATGCCGGGCGCACGTTTTTTTAACGCACTCATCAACGGGACGATAACCGCCTGTAATGCATAATCCGTTGCCATGATGCTGTAGGTCAGTTCTGCGGTTGCCGGATCGAACGTCGCGGGTTTTAACAGAACGGAGATATCCGTCAGGATCATTTTGACTGGCACCGCAAGTTCGATGGCGCGCAGCGTAGGTGTCATGCCGCGCGGCGTGCGGATAAACAGCGGATCGCCAAAATAGTCGCGCATACGGTTCAGCATGCTGCTCACTGCGGGTTGTGTCAGGCCAAGGCGTTGAGCCGCACGGGTCACGCTGCCTTCATCAAGCAGCGCATCCAGCGCTTTTAATAAGTTGAGATCCAGCTTTCTGATATCATCATTCATACGGGTAACGGGCATCACCTATAAAAATAGTTATAGGATACTAGTCACTGGTAATCAGGTTGTCTATGGCGGAGTCAGGAGAGCAAATGCAATGACACCGGGTAACAGGCAGCTACCCGGTGGCACAGGTTTATCAGTTAAGCGCGTAAAACCTCGCCCAATACGGGCGGAGATATAAGCGTGTAGTAGACTTTTACTGTAAATAATGCCAGTAAATTACACAATTAAATAGTAGTATGTAAAAATGAAACGCGCCTATAAATATCGGTTTTACCCAACATCTGAACAGGTTGAGCTTTTAGCTCAAACGTTCGGCTGTGTGCGTTTCGTCTACAACTCAATCCTACGCTGGCGTACCGATGCTTTCTATGAAAGAAAAGAGAAAGTGACATACACCCATGCGAGCGCACGACTGACCGCTATGAAAGAAAGCCCTGAACTTTCATGGCTCAATGACGTTAGTTCTGTCCCTCTGCAACAAGCACTACGCCACCAACAATCGGCCTTTGCTCACTTCTATTCGGGTCGCGCTAAATATCCGGCATTCAAAAGTAAGCACCACAGGCAATCAGCAACTTTCATGAATACGCCTTTAAGTATCATGATGGCAAGCTCTACATGGCCAAAAGCAAAGCGCCATTAGATATTCGTTGGAGCCGCGAACTGTCTTCACCCCCTTCCAGTGTCACCATTTCTAAAGACGCATCAGGCAGGTATTTCGTGTCCTGCTTGTGTGAATTTGAATCAAAACCACTGCCTGTTTCTGCAAAAACAACGGGCATTGATGTTGGTTTAACAGATTTGTTTGTCACTGATACCGGATTGAAAACCGGCAATCCCCGCCATACTGCGAAATATGCGAAACGTTTAGCTCTGCTACAGCGCCGCCTGAGCAAGAAGAAAAAAGGCTCAAGTAACCGCGCTAAAGCAAAACAGAAAGTCGCAAAACTCCACGCAAAAATTGCTGATTGCCGTCTGGATAACTTGCACAAGTTGTCCCGCAGACTGATTAACGAGAACCAAGTTGTCTGCGTTGAATCCCTGAAAGTGAAAAACATGATCCGCAACCCTAAGCTGTCCAGGGCGATAGCAGACGCAAGCTGGGGCGAATTCACGCGCCAACTGGAATATAAAGCTGACTGGCATGGTCGAACTTTGGTAGCCATAGATCAGTTTTTCCCCTCGTCAAAACGATGCAATAGGTGCGGCTTCACCCTGTCTAAACTGGCGTTAAATACACGTTCCTGGGTATGCCCTGAGTGCAATACTGACCATGACCGTGACGTTAACGCCGCTAAAAATATTAAAGCCGCTGGTCTCGCGGTGTTAGCCCCTGGAGAGTCTGTAAACCCTAAATCGCATCAAGCGGCTTAGGTTGGACTCTGTGAATTGGGAATCCTCGCCCCTTGGGGCGGGGAGCAGTCAAAAGGTGAAGTGGTCGCGGAACTGCTCAAGGGCCAGGGTGCTGTCGCCGCTGGCCCATCCTTCCATGGCGACCGTGCCCTGATAACCCACCTCGTGCAGCGCCCGTGCGATGGCACGATAGTTGATCTCTCCGGTGCCCGGCTGCTGACGGCCTGGGACATCGGCCACCTGAATCTCACCGATGGCGGGGCCAGCGCGGCGAATCAGTTCAATCAGGTTGCCTTCGCCAATTTGCGCATGATACAGGTCGAGATTCATTTTCAGCGCCGGGCTGTTTACCGCTTCGACTAACGCCAGAGTGTCGGCCGCCAGCGCGAACGGCGTACCGGGATGATCCACCGGCAGATTGAGGTTCTCGAGGGTAAAGACCCGGCCTGCGCGTTCACCGAGTTCGGCGACTTTACGTAAAGTCTCGACCGCTTTTAACCACATCGTGCCAGTGACCACTTCGACCGGCTTCACGGGCAAGCCACGATCGTCCAGTCCGGTCCCGTGCAGATTCAGCCCCGGACAGTTCAAACGTTCCGCAACCGCCAATGATGCTTCTGCACTCTGTAGCAGCTGTTCGATTTCCGGCTCATCGGTAAAATTACCGCTGAGATAGCCCGTCATTGAGGTAAAACGCGCACCGGTTGCCACCAGCGCATCGATATCTTTATTCGCCCATCCCCAGATTTCCACACCAAAACCAAGTTGGTGAATGCGCTTAACACGCTCTACAAAGGGCAGGTCGAGAAACACCATTTCGGCGCAAACAGAAAGTTGATAACCAGCCATCAAAAGCCTCCAGGCCTGACAGGTTGTTGTTCAATAACGTCATCGACTGCAATCCTCAGCATCGCATCTCCTGATGCGATGACCTGAAAGCAATACGCAAACGTCAGTGCTTTATAAAAAATCGATCTTTGTCGCCTGTGACGTTTTTTCAATCAGCTGCACGGTGGTTAACGTCTCGTTGAGTGCCACAGGGGAGGGGGCTTCACCCAGCATCGCGAGATAGATCGCTGCATAAAATGCCCCATAGCGGCCTACCACCGAGGGGTAGATCGCTTCATTTTGCTGCTGTTCACTGCCAGTGATGATTTTCCCTGGCTGCGGATCAATGCCCCAACCCGGCGAAGTGGGTACAAGGCCAGCAATCAACGCATCTTCCTGTGGATCTTGCCCGGTTTTGATGTAACTGCCTTTTGTGCCATCAATCAGGAAGCGCGGCTGTTGTGGGGCACCAAACAAGCTGCCGCGTAAGGAGACATGCAGTGACGCGTAGTTATAGGTGGCATGGAAAAAGTCTGTGGTTTTCGCCCCGATACGGTGTTGACCCAGCGTCACGTTGCCGGATAAAGGCTGCCCAAACAGGTTAACCATTTGGTCAACCAGGTGCGCACCCAGGTCAAACCAAACGCCGCTGCCAGGCGCGTGATTCTCACGCCATCCTGCATCCACCTCAGGGCGGAAGAAGGTGTAGTTCGATTCAAAATACCGAACTTCGCCCACTGCGGCTTCTTTAATCAGCTGGCTTACCGTCAGGAAGTCGCTATCAAAGCGGCGGTTCTGGAATGCACACAGGAGCTTATTTTTCTGTTTAGCCAGCTCAGCCAGCGCAAGGGACTCGGCGACAGATACCGTAAAAGGCTTGTCGATGACCACGTCTTTACCGGCTTCCAGCGCCTGTTTTGCCAGGGGAAAATGCAGCTGGTTGGGGGTAGCGATGACGACCAAATCAATATCAGGAGCCTGAATGATGCTTTCCGCATCGTTCACCACGCGGTAGGTTTCTCTCTGACCGGCTGTCGCGTGCCGATCGCACACCGCTGCCAGGCTTAGCCCTTGGGTATTGTTGATCAGGTTTGCATGGATATGCTTACCCGAGAATCCATACCCGATTATCCCTACACGATAAACCTGAGACATCTCAATCCTCCACAATCCGATGTAGATTGCCAACGTTGGCAATGCGTATGAAATATATTATCAGGAAAAAATAAAAACAAAATATTAGTTTCAATTTGAGATGAGAGCTACGTCACTGTTAACCAGGGCGAAAGGCCAAAAAGCCGGGTGTCAGAGGAAGAAAAGGGGAGAAGTGCCTGGGGGGCACATCAAATTACAGGCAATAAAAAAGCAGCCATAAAAGGCTGCTCTTCAGGGATTATTGGTCGGCACGAGAGGATTTGAACCTCCGACCCCGGACACCCCATGACCGTGCGCTACCAAGCTGCGCTACGTGCCGAACTGTGGAAAAACATACTACCGGGTTTTATTACCAATGCAATATGCCTGTCCGCTAAATGCCGAAAAATTAATCAGTTAGCAATGAAGCGTTTCTCTTCCGTCAACACTTCCAGCAGCAGTGCAAGCTGCGGTTTATGGTCTTTCAACTGCTTGCCATTGGCGTCATAGGCTTCATAGCTGCCGTTATTGTTGAGCACCAGCGTGACCTGCGGCGTGGTAATAACCAGACGATTCTGCTCACTGCTGGCCACCCAGTCACGATGGCGTTGGGTGGTAAACAGGTCTTCACCCTGGGCATAGCTGGCCGGATTGGTATTGGCGTGCAACAGGCGCTGCATCAGTGTGACCATCACATCCTGGTGATCGGTCAGGTGCGTAATGGTCTGCGCTGGCGTATTCGGCCAGTGTACCACTAACGGCACTTGCAGCAGCGAACGGTCACCGGTTGTGGTCCTGGTGCTGTCCAGGTCTACGCCATGCTGCGCAGTCACCACTACCACGGTGTTATCCAGCAATCCGCGCTGCTGTAGTGTATCCAGCACGCTGTGAATTTGATCGTCGAGGCTGCTGGCCTGGCGCTGATAACTCCGCTGCAACGCCTTCGGCGAATCGCCCGTTGGGGTGATGCCATTTAAGGCAACCCACGAGAACCAGGGGTTTTTGCTACCATTCTGACCATTCAACCAGGTTTGCCACTGGTCAATGGTTTGGCTGTTCGACTGGCTTTTCACCGCAGGCAGGGTGTAATCCGCCAGCAGCGCCTGTCGATAGAGTGGTTGATTAAAGCCATTCGACGAGAACAGCCCAAACTGGTAGCCCTGAGTACTGAGTGCATTCAGTAACGCGGAAGGAATACGGGCGCTCAGCACGCCTTCCATGTAGCTGGCAGAAATGCCATAGAACAGACCAAACAGGCCTTTTTCAGCGGTATCACCCGCGCTGAAATGCTGCGTGAACTGCACATTACTCTGGGCAAATTGATTCAGCTGCGGCAGGGCCTGTGTGGCATTGCTGCCGTTCAGTCCTTCGACCGTCAACACCAGCAGGTTGTTGTGCGAGCCACTGTCGCTGAAAGTGACATCGTTCAGCGGGTACTGCACTGACAGCGCTTCCGGGTCGCCTTGCTGTACCAGACGACGCTGATAAGCCTGCGCATCCAACAGACCGTGACGCTCAAGGAAGCGACGCGCTGTCATCGGATAGGAGAGCGGCAGGTTGGCACGCTGCATTGTGATTGGACGATAGAAATTGGCATCTGCCCAGATATAGAGCAGGTGGCTGGCAAAAAAGGCGCAGATAAACAGCGCGGCCAGCGGCTTACCAAACGTGCGACGGTTAAGGCTACGCAGCTTTTGCCAGCTCCAGGTGGCAAATAACATCTCCACCAGGAAGATCACCGGCACACTGATAAACATCAGCTGCCAGTCGCGCGCCATCTCACTTTGGTCAGGGTTAATCACCAGTTCCCACACCACCGGATTGAGATGGAGATGGAAACGGTTGAAGACGGTACTGTCCACCATCAGCAGCGTGAGGCCGGTGGTGGCAATAATGGCCGACAACACCCGAAGCAGGCGTTGTGACATCACCACAAAGGTGAGCGGGAAAATCACCAGCAGGTAAACGGCAAAGACAATAAAGCTAAAGTGGCCGATCCAACTGCTGTAGGCATAAACCCGCCCCAACAGAGAGGCAGGCCAGTCGGCAACCAACAGGAAGCGGCTACCTAATATCAACGCAAAAAAGATATTAAACAGGGCGAACCAGTGTCCCCAGCTAATCATCTGGGAGACTTTTTCGCGGTAGCGCTGGTGGTTGGTTACCATATTATGCTATCGAATCAGTCAATTAATGGGCTTTGTCATCGTGCACGGAAGCCTGCAAGGCATCGGCGAACGAACGGGCCATCGCGTGGCGTTGGGCCGGCGCAATACTGGTGTTAATCAGGTTCGTGACCATATTGCCCAGTAACATCAGGGAAAGGTCAGTAGGGGTTTTGTGCTTTTCCAGCACTTGCACCAGCTCCGCAAGCAGTTGCTCAACGTGTTCGTCGCTGTAACGGGATGATTGTGGCATAACGTCGACTAATCTCGTTTCAAAAGACGATATATTACCGTAACAGCACACTTTTTTCCCCATCTTTTATCGCAAGCAGCGCGTGTGAATTGTGTTCAGGTGTTGAAAGCCGCAGCGGGCGGTGTTTGAATACGCGCCTGAAATCAGAGGAGAGTAAATAATGAGTGTGGATATCAGCCAGATTGCCCTGCACCAGTTGGTCAAGCGTGAGGAAAACCAGCTTGACGTGGTGCTGCGTGATTCACTATTGCCTACGAATGCCACGGCAGAAGAGATGGTCGCAGAGCTGCACCGTGTTTACAGTGCAAAAAACAAAGCCTATGGGCTGTTTGACGCGGAAAGTGAACTGGCTGAAGCGCTACGCAATTGCCGCAAGGGACAGGATGATTTTCTGGCCTTTAGCCGCGCAGCGACCGGTCGGTTGCGTGACGAGTTAGGTAAATACCCGTTTGCCGAAGGCGGCGT
Source organism: Candidatus Pantoea multigeneris (assembly GCF_011752615.1). NCBI lineage: Bacteria > Pseudomonadati > Pseudomonadota > Gammaproteobacteria > Enterobacterales > Erwiniaceae > Pantoea > Candidatus Pantoea multigeneris. The sequence continues at coordinate 151,962 of NZ_VWXF01000006.1, read as the reverse complement.
GGTGCTGTTTATCCACTACCGTTACCTCGCGGTGGAGTATCTGCTGGTGGCAGTGCTAAGCAGCCTGAGCAGTCTACGCGTCAATGAGCAACTGGATATCAGCTCAACGCACTATCTTGACATCAACCATGCAGATATTGTCGCGCGTGTTGATCTGACCGAGTGGGAAACCAATCCTGAATCGACCCGTTACCTGACGTTCCTGCGTGGACGTGTTGGCCGTAAGGTGTCTGATTTCTTTATGGATTTCCTCGGTGCCAGCGTCGGCCTTGACACCAAAGCGCAGAACCGTGGCTTGTTACAGGCGGTGGATGATTACTGTGCGGAATCTAACCTCGATAAAAACGAGCGTCAAAACTACCGTCAGCAGGTTTACAGCTATTGTAATGAGCAGTTGCAGGCGGGCGAAGAGATTGCGCTGGAAGAGCTCTCTAACGAGTTGCCTCCACTGGGTGAGAAAAGTTTCCAGGCGTTTACTCAGGACCAGGGTTATGAACTGGAAGAGCACTTCCCGGCAGATCGCAGTACGTTACGCCAGCTCACCAAATATGCGGGCAGCGGCGGTGGGTTGACGCTGAACTTTGATGCGATGCTGCTAGGCGAGCGCATTTTCTGGGACCCGGCAACCGATACGCTAACCATTAAAGGCACGCCACCTAACCTGCGCGACCAGCTACAACGCCGCACCGGCAAGCCGTAAATCGCAGACATAAAAAAACGCCGCAGATGCGGCGTTCTTTAATCAACTCGTCAGCGATTAAGCGCGAACGAAGTCGATGTGGTGCAGTTTTGGCTTGAACGGGTGACGCTGAACAGCCTGCACTTTAACTTTAACTTCTTTACCATCAACAACCAGGGTCTGAACTTCGTCGTAGAACTCAGGTTTTGCCTGAGCGTTCATTACGAAGTCGTGATCCAGTTCGATAGCAACAGCAGCTTCTTCACCACCATAAATGATCGCTGGGAATTTGTTAGCTGCGCGCAGGCGGCGGCTCGCACCCTTACCCTGCTCTTTACGTACTTGTGCAATAATAGACATTCTAATTCTCTTTTAGCTAGCCTGTTACAGGCGACCCAGCAACAGGGATTGATTCAGATTGTGCTGATGCATAAGCAAAAGCGGGCGGGATTATAGCCTCTTTGCGTATCGCGGGCAAATGGTTTGCCCCGCGCTCAGCGCAACTCATTGGCGCGACGAAAGCGTCCCTGGTAATCAAACAATTTCTCACGCACCTGCCAGTACTGGCCCTTCATCCGTCCGACGACAAAATCGGGGTGGCGGAGGAGTGGCTGCATCGCAACGACGTCCGCCGCCGTTTCCCAGCCTAAAGGCACGCCCGGCGCGCGCTGATGTGGACGCATAAACAGATACTCAAACGCTTTACGCTGCGCTGGCGTGTGCAGGCGGTAACGTTCGCTCAGGCTGGTGCCTTCTTCATCGTAGTAAATTGCTTTCAGCCACTCGCCTTTATCATCTTTGCCGTGTGTGAGTTCCATACCTCCACAGCGCAGGACCAGCGCGTCTTTCAGCTTCAGCGCGGCTTTCAGCATATCGTCCGGGTCCACCAACACCCCGGCACACTGATGGCACTGACGGGCGGCAATATCATTTTCCGCGCCACAGTGCGGGCAGCTTTTACTGCGGAAACGGTAATCACACTGTTCACGCTCGCCCTCATCATCGGCAAAAATGCCTTGGCAGCGGCGGCCAAAATGTTCGATCACCGTGCCATCGGAGGTGGCTTTGCCCCAAAAGGTGTTGGCGAACCCGCAGGCGGGGCAGAACACCTGCACCGGTTGGTTATCGCTTTTGCCTTTGGCGCTGCCCACTTCGGGCGTATAGAGGTCGTGTGGATTACCTGCGTAATCAAGGATCAAGCAATCACTTTTACCGGGGAACAGACGCAGGCCACGTCCGACGATTTGCTGATACAGGCTGACGGATTCGGTCGGGCGCAGAATGGCGATTAAATCAACGTGGGGCGCATCAAAACCGGTGGTCAGAACGGCGACGTTGACGAGGAATTTCAGCTGTTGGGCTTTAAAGGCGCGAATGATGCTGTCACGTTCGCTGGCCGGTGTTTCGGCGGAAACCAGCGCGCTGCCTTCCGGCAACAGCGCCAGGATTTCACGGGCATGCAGCACAGTGGAAGCAAAGATCATTACGCCGCGCCGGTCTTCGGCCATGTCGACAATCTGGCGTAAAATATGCGGTGTAACACGCTGTTGCTGCTGTAATTCCCGGTTAAGATCGGCTTCGCTGAACAACCCATTGGTCTGTGCCACCAGACGGCTAAAGTCATACTGCACCACAGGCATGTCCAGACGCTCAGGCGGCACCAGGAAGCCGTGTTTGATCATATAGCGCAGCGGCAGTTCAAAAATGCAGTCACGAAACAGCGCCTTTTCATCACCGCGTACCATGCCGTGATAGTGGTAGCGATAAATCCAGCCTTTACCGAGGCGGAATGGGGTTGCGGTCAGGCCCAGGAGCCGGAGCTGTGGATTCTGCTGGCGCAACTGACTGAAAATTTGCTGATACTGGCTGCCGCTGTCGTCACCAATACGGTGGCACTCATCGACAATGATCAGGGAAAAAGCGCCATCAAACTGGTCGAGATTACGCGCCACGGACTGCACGCTACCAAACACCACCTTGCCGCTGGACTGCTTCTGCTTCAGGCCGGCGGCAAAAATGTCCGCTTCAAGCCCATAAGCCTGATATTTCGCGTGATTCTGCTCAACCAACTCTTTTACGTGCGCCAGCACCAGAACGCGCCCACGCGCCAGACGTGCCAGTTCGGCAATCACCAGGCTTTTCCCGGCACCGGTGGGCAATACGATCACCGCAGGATCGGGGTGACGGCGGAAATGATTGAGGGTGGCTTCCACCGCATCTTTTTGGTAGGGACGTAAACTGAATGACATGGGCATCACTTTTTCGGAACTGGCTGTCATTTGTCATTATTGCATGAAAGCAGATGAAACACCGAGCACAGCACTGTTAGCGCCAGGCAGATCCGGCTATACTTCCCGCACTTTTTACGGGGTAAATGGTTCCCCGCAGTAACAGGCAAAACTCTCCCATGCGACTCGACAAATTTATCTCCCAGCAACTTGAAATCAGCCGTGCGATCGCAGCACGTGAACTGCGCGCACGCAAAATCACCGTCGATGGTGAAGTGGTCCGTGACGGCGCGTTCAAACTGTTGCCGGAACATGAAGTGGAATATGACGGCAACCCGCTGAAACAGCAGATTGGGCCGCGCTACTTCATGCTGAACAAGCCGCAGGGATATGTCTGCTCAACTGACGATCCCGATCACCCCACCGTACTTTACTTTATTGAAGAACCGGCAGTGGGCAAGCTACACGCGGCGGGCCGTCTGGATATCGATACCACCGGATTGGTGCTGTTAACCGATGACGGACAGTGGTCACATCGTATTACCTCACCACGCCACCATTGTGAAAAAACCTATTTTGTCACCCTGGAAAATCCTTTAGAGGAAGCGCTGATCGCGCAGTTCGCGGCGGGTATTCAGCTCCACGGTGAAAAAGAGCTGACCAAACCGGCGGAACTGGAAATTCTCTCTCCGCTGGAAGCACGCGTGACGCTGAGTGAAGGCCGCTATCATCAGGTGAAGCGAATGTTTGCCGCCTCAGGCAACCACGTTGTGGCACTGCATCGTGAAAGCATTGGTGGGATCATCCTGGATGAAGATCTTGAAGAAGGTGAATACCGCGAGCTCACGGAAGAAGAGATTGCCAGCATCGGCATGCCCGATGAGCTGAAACAGCAGCGATAACCGGAGCAAACGTGCGTCAGGAAAAAAATTCACCGGTGGGTCTGGTCATCATCCTCGGCTTGCTCGCCATGTTGATGCCTCTTTCCATCGATATGTATTTGCCCGCGATGCCGCAGATCGCCCGCGAGTTTGCGGTGAGTGCGGGCAGCGTACAAATGACGCTAAACCTCTACATTTTGGGGTTTGCTATTGGTCAGTTGGTCTACGGGCCGCTGGCGGATAGCTATGGGCGTAAGCCGGTTATTGTACTGGGAACCTTGATCTTTGCCTGCGCTGCGGCAGCTTGCGCGCTGTCACAGTCGGTAGAATATCTGATCGCAATGCGTTTCCTGCACGGCCTGGCTGCGGCGGCGGCCAGCGTGGTGATTAACGCCCTGATGCGCGACAGCTACGCCAAAGAGGACTTCTCCCGCATGATGTCGTTTGTCATGCTGGTCACCACCATTGCACCGTTAGTTGCCCCCATTCTTGGCGGCTGGCTACTGCTGCTGTGGAGCTGGCACGCGATTTTCTGGGCGCTCTCGATTGCCGGGTTAATCACCACACTGCTGGTGGTCACTCAGATCCGCGAAACCCTGAAACCGGCGCAGCGCCAGCGTTTTCATCTGCGTACCACGCTGGGTAATTTTGTGCTGCTGTTCCGCCATAAACGGGTCTTCAGCTATATGCTGGCCAGTGGTTTTTCGTTCGCCGGGCTGTTTACCTTTCTCAACGCAGGCCCGTTTGTCTACATCGAAGTGAACCATGTTTCACCGCAGAATTTTGGCTACTATTTCGGCCTTAACGTGGTGTTCCTGTTCATTATGACGTTGATTAACAGCCGCGCGGTTCGTCGGGTCGGGCCACTCAAAATGTTCCGCTTTGGGCTGCTAGTCCAGTTTATTACCGGGCTGTGGCTGCTGTTGGTCAGCGCGCTACATCTGGGGTTCATCCCCCTGGTGCTGGGCGTGGCGATGTTTATTGGCTGCGTGTCCACCGTCTCTTCAAATGCGATGGCCGTCGTACTGGATGAGTTCCCACACATGGCGGGTACGGCATCCTCGCTGGCTGGAACCTTACGTTTTGGCGTTGGGGCACTGGTCGGGGCATTGCTCTCGCTGGTGAGCTTTGACAGTGCCTGGCCGATGGTAGGCACAATTGCCGCCTGTGCCACTATTTCCATATCGCTGTTCTTCTACGCATCCCGTCCTCATATGCAGCCGCAATAAGCGGCTGCAGTTTCGTTTGTTCCTCTTCAAGACAAAATAATGTTTCTTTCTTGTGAATTTAAAGAGACAAGAAAGTAACGAAATAGCGTCTAAAATGATTGTATAAGTCCTGCTATCGCGGTACATATAGCCCTTAGTGAGATCTGGCCCACAATTTAAATGGCTGGGCTCATTTTTATATTAAAAACGAGAAGGTAAGCCTTGACGTCCGTGGATTGAAATACCGGGAACAGGGGTTCACAACGCAATCGTCGTTGTTCTGAATAATTACAGGTCCATTCTGGGGACACTACTATGCTACAACTTTCGGTTGTGCACCGGCTGCCGCAGCGCTTCCGCTGGGTTAGCGAACATCATAGTGCGGTAGAGATTGCGGAAGCGGGCGGGCTTATTAATGATGCTGATGTCGTAGCACTACGCTTAATCAGCCACGATGGTTCATCTGCCTGGGAAATTTTGCGTCAGTTACAGGCGACACTGCGCGATATTCAGATTGAATGCCGGGTTGCCGAGTGTGGCGGCTATCCTTGCTTGTTGGTGCCTTGCGGTGATGAGAGCACCACCAACTGCTGCCTGAAAAATCAGGGTGTGGCGATCGCCGAAACGTTTCCGGGTCACTAAACAACCCTGTTGCCCGTGTAATTCACCCATGCGCGAGTAAGACGTAGCGAGCCGTCACTTCGCTGGCTGATCCAGCGCCGAAGCCAGCAGCTCGCGCGTGTAGTCCGTGCCTGGTGCAGAAAACAACGTCTCACAATCCCCTTGTTCAACCACTTCTCCCTGCCGTAATACCACCAGTTGATGGCAAAGCGAGCGCACCACTTGTAAATCATGACTGATAAACAGGTAGGCTAACTGACGCTGCTGTTGCAGGCGGCGCAGTAGGGTCAAAACCTGCTTCTGCACGGAACGATCCAGGGATGACGTCGGTTCGTCGAGAATGATCAGCTGCGGCTCAAGGATCAGCGCCCTGGCAATGGCAATGCGCTGGCGCTGGCCACCGGAGAATTCAGCCGGATAACGCTGACGGCTCTCAACATCCAACCCGACTTCGGCCATCACTGCCTTCACTTTCTCTTCCTGTTCGGCAGCACTGAGATCTGGCTGATGCACGCTCAGTCCTTCCGCAATAATCTGCTGTACCGTCATGCGCGGATTCAGGGATGAATTAGGGTCCTGAAACACCACCTGGATACGTTTACGTAAAGGTAACAGCTGTTTGCGGCTGAGCTGGTGCAAAGGATGATCGTCAAACCAGACCTCCCCCTGTGCCCGCAGCAATCGCAGTAGCGCTAGCGCCGCCGTACTTTTTCCTGAGCCGGATTCACCCACCAATCCCAGGCTTTCACCCCGGCGTAGGGTAAAACTCAGTGCGTTTAGCACCACTTTGTCGGCAACTTTGCGTTTGAACAGCCCCGACTTACGAGGAAAACTCACCTGTAAACTACGTACTTTTAGTAGCACGGCGGCATCGGCTGCTAATGGCAGGGCACGACCTTCTGGCTCTGCGGCCAACAGTTCGCGCGTGTACGGGTGTGCAGGATGTTGAAACAGCGCGGTGGCCGTGCTGCTCTCCAGTGCGCGCCCATCCCGCATCACGGTAACGCGCTGTGCCAGCTGACGCACAATGTTCAGGTTATGGGTAATAAACAACATCGCCATATTCAGCTCGCGCTGTAGCTCGCGTAGCAAGTGCAGGATTTGCGCCTGTACGGTCACATCCAGCGCGGTGGTGGGTTCATCGGCAATCAGCAGGCGCGGTTGGGTGAGCAGGGCCATGGCGATCATGATGCGTTGGCGTTCGCCACCGGAAAGCTGGTGTGGAAAATCCTGGAGCCGTGACAGTGGCTGGCGAATGCCTACACGATCCAGCCAGCTGAGGATCTCGCCGCGCGCTGCTTCACGGCGCATCCCACGGTGCAGAGAAAGCACCTCGTAGAGCTGCTTTTCTACGGTATGCAATGGATTGAGCGAGACCATCGGTTCCTGAAAAATCATCGCCATCTGGTTGCCGCGCAGGCCACGCAGCGTACGTTCGCTGGCTTTCAGCACATCGTCACCGGCAAACAGGATCTCACCGCTGGTGTAGCGGACGTTGGCGGCGGGCAGCAATTGCATCACGGAGAGGGCAGTTACGCTCTTCCCTGAGCCGGATTCGCCCACCAGCGCCAGCGTCTCTCCCGCGTCGATCTGCAAGGAGAGATCGTTGACCACGGGGCGTAGCTGGTCGCCCTGGCGAAAGGCCAGGGAGAGATGATTAATGCTCAGGAGTGGCGACATAGTTAGCTTCCTCGGCTGGGATCGAAGGCATCGCGCACCGCCTCGCCAATAAAAATCAGCAGCGAAAGCAGCAGTGCAAGCGTGATAAAGGCGGAAACGCCGAGCCACGGGGCCTGAAGGTTATTTTTACCCTGTAACAGCAACTCCCCCAACGAAGGGGAGCCAAGGGGCAAACCGAAGCCAAGAAAATCGAGCGAGGTCAGCGTTGTGATTGACCCGCAGAGAATAAAGGGCAGGAAGGTTAAGGTTGCCACCATCGCATTCGGCAGCATGTGGCGTAACATGATGCGCCCATCGCTGACCCCTAATGCCTGCGCCGCACGGATATAGTCAAAGTTGCGGGTACGCAGGAATTCCGCTCGCACCACCCCTACCAGACTCATCCAGCCAAAGACAATCGTGACCAGCAACAGCCACCAAAAGCCGGGCTGGATCACGCTGGAAAGCAGGATCAGCAGAAACAGCGACGGCATACCGGACCACACTTCGATTAAGCGCTGGCCTATCAAGTCAACCTTGCCGCCAAAGTAACCCTGCACGGCACCCACTACAATGCCAATGACGCTAGAGACCAGCGTCAGCATCAGCCCAAACAGCAATGAGATACGGGTACCGTATAAAATGCGTGCCAGCACATCACCGCCATTGGCATCGGTCCCTAACCAGTTTTGCCCTGAGGGAGGAGACGGAAAGGGGAGCTGTGATGAGAAATTGATGCTGCTGTCGCTATAGCGAATCGGTGCCCACAACACCCAGCCTTGCTGTTCCAGGCGCTGGCGCAGCCAGGGGTCCTGATAATCGGCGGCGGTGGCTAAATCGCCGCCGTAATCACTTTCACTGTAATTTTTCACCAGTGGGAAGTACCAGCGTTGCTGATAGTGCACCAGTAATGGTTTCTCGTTGGCTAACAATTCTGAACCGAGACTCAGAATAAACAGCAGCAGAAAAATCCACAGTGACCAGTAACCGCGCCGGTTATGGCGAAAGCGCTGCCAGCGTTGTTGATTGACCAGCGAAAGCCTCATTTGCGTCCCTCAAAATCAATGCGCGGGTCCACCAGCGTGTAAGTCAGATCGCTGAGAATATTCATCAGTAAACCAATCAGGGTAAAGATATACAGCGTGCCAAACATCACCGGGTAGTCACGTTGGATGGTGGCATCGTAGCCCAGTAGCCCCAAACCATTGAGAGAGAACATCACCTCAATCAGCACCGAACTGGTGAAGAACATGCTGATAAATGTGGCCGGGAAGCTGGCAATCACCAGCAGCATCGCATTGCGGAACACATGATGATAAAGGATACGTCCCTCATCGAGGCCTTTAGCCCGCGCGGTGACCACGTACTGTTTGCGAATTTCATCGAGGAACGCATTCTTGGTCAGCATGGTCAACGTCGCGAAGCCGCCAATCACTGTGGCTAACACCGGCAAACTGATGTGCCACAAATAGTCGGTGATTTTGCCGTACCACGGCAGGCTATCGAACTGGGGTGAGGTGAGGCCACGCAGGGGGAACCAGTCAAGATAGCTACCGCCTGCAAACAGCACAATCAACATGATGCCAAATAAGAAGGCGGGTACGGAGTAGCCGATGATAATCAGCGTACTGCTCCAGATATCAAAGGCGCTGCCGTTGCGTACGGCTTTACGCACCCCGAGGGGAATCGACACCAGATAGATAATCAAGGTGCTCCATAGCCCGAGGCTTATCGAGACCGGCAAGCTCTCTTTGATTAACTGAATCACGGAGGCACTGCGGAACAGGCTGTTACCAAAGTCGAAACGCACATAATCCCACAGCATATCGACATAGCGCCGCCACAGCGGTTTATCGAAGCCGTAGCGGTGCTTAATTTCGGCGATCACTTCGGGATCAAGCCCGCGTGCGCCGCGATATTGGGTGCTGGCGGGATTGTCCATCGCCTGACGTCCGTGGCTGACGCTGGTATCCATATTGCCGGGCAGACCGTTGCTGCGGCCAAACTGAATATTGGCGAGCGCCTGATCGACTGGCCCTCCTGGCGCGATCTGAACAATAAAGAAATTGAGTGTGATGATCGCCCATAAGGTGGGGATCACCAGCAGTAATCTACGCAGAAAATAAGCGGGCAAACCGATCTCCTCAGCGACGATCCGCCGGCAGGCGGGCAGCTTTGTTGACATCGTACCACCAGGTATCCAGCCCGGTGCTAAACGCAGGCTTGATTTCCGGGTGGGAGAATTTATCCCAATAGGCCATACGCTGATCGGCGTTATACCATAGCGGGATCATGTACGCATTCCACAGCAGGATGCGATCCAGTGCCTGACCTAAGGGGAGCAGGCGTTTTTCATCCCCCTGATTGGCGATGATCAGCTTGATAAACTGATCGACCAGCGGATCTTTCACCCGACCACTGTTCCAGGAGGAGGAGATGTAGTCGGACTGCCAGACAAAACGCAGGTCAGGCGAAGGGAAGGGCATTGCGAGGTACATGGTAGGGATCATATCGTAATCCCCTTCTCGCAGGCGGCGTAAAAACTGTGATGTATCGACCTGGCGCAGCGTCATGGTGATCCCAAGACGCGCGAGGCTGTGCTGGAAGGGAAGCGCCCACTCACTGGGTGTGCCAGACCGGAGCAATAGCTCGAAGGTGAAAGGCTGCCCGGTAACGGCATTCACCAGCCGCTGATTTTTCACCACCCAGCCTGCTTGTTGAAGTAAATCCAGTGCTTTCAGCAAGTTGGCACGATTAAATCCGCTGCCATCGGTGTGCGGTGGTTGATATTCATCATCAAAGACCGCAGCGGGCAGTTGCTTTTTATACGGGGCGAGCAGGACCAGTTGATCGGCATCCGGATAACCTTTTGCCGCATAGGCGGTGTTCTGGAAGTAGCTGTCAGTACGCTTATAAGCGCCATAGAACAGCGCTTTGTTCATCCACTCAAAATCAAAGGCCAGCGTTAACGCCTGGCGCACCCGGCGATCGGCAAACAGTGGGCGCTCATTATTAAACGCCAGCCAGCGGGTGTCCGTGGCGGCAGTGTTGGGCGCGGTGTATTTCACAATTTGATGATTATCGAAGTTGCGTCCCCGGTATTCCGTTGTCCACTTTTTCCCGGACGATTCAGCGCGCAGGTCGTAGGCACCCGCTTTAAACGCCTCAAACGCGACATTGTCATCCAGGTAGTAGTCATAACGCAGCGTATCAAAATTAAACCGCCCAAGATTCACCGGTAAATCCGCCGCCCAGTAATTTTTCACCCGACTGTATTCAATAAACTGACCCTGCTTCCAGCGGGTGATCTGGTAGGGGCCGCTGGAGAGTGGCGGGGAACCCAGGGGTTCATTGAATTTTTTATCGTGCCAGAAGGCTTCAGGCAGCACCGGCAACGTCAGCCAGCCAAGGATTTGGTCTTTATCGGGATGCGGTAAATCGATACGCACTGTCAGCCGGTTTAGGGCAGTGACGGTCACTCCCCGATAGGCCACGCGGAATTGTGGCACACCTTCGGTCATAAACTTTTTAAAGGTAAAGGCGACATCCTGCGCCGTAATGGCGGTGCCATCTTGAAACTGCGCGCGCGGGTTAATGCTGACTTCCATCCAGTGAAAATCGCTGGGGTAACGGGCAAAGGAGGCGATCAGCGGGTAGTAGCTGCCGGCTTCATCATCAGAGGTGGTAAACAGACCGTCGTAGAGCGTATCGGTCCCGATTGCGGGATTACCGCGCGAGGCATAACGATTGAAATTGTCGTAGGTGCCCACCACGGCCATGGTCATCTTTCCGCCTTTGGGCGCCGCCGGATTGACGTAATCATAGTGATTAAAATCAACCGCATACTTGGGTTCACCCAGCCGCGCAAAGGCATAGCTATTATGGATGGTGGCCGCGTGTAGCGGTGTAGTCAGGCTCGCCAGCAGCAGGATGAAAACAAAGCGCAGTAGCATGGGTCAGGCAATTCCTCTTCAACATAGCGTTGCCAGGGGGTTAACTGGCGATTTTTAGCGCTGCGTGTTGCTCAAACCAGCTAATCAGCCCCTCTGGTTTTAGCGGACGACTATACAAATAGCCCTGAAGGTGAGAGACGCCACGATTGATGAGCCAGGCTTCTTGCTCGCGGGTTTCGACGCCTTCAGCCACGGTTTTTAGCTTTAGCTTGTGTGCCAGTTGCAATACCGTATCCAGCACTGGGGAGGTCAAGGTATCACTGCTGAGAGGCTGAATAAAACCACGATCGATTTTGAGATAGTCAAACGGGTACTTTTCCAGATAGATCAGCGCGCTGTGCCCGGTGCCAAAATCATCAATCGCAATACGAATATCGTTTTGACGTAGCCAGCTGAAAATCGCTTCAGCATTTTTTTCCCGCACCATAATGTGTTCAGTGATCTCAAACACGTAGTTAAAGTGATTTTCAGGCATGGTGGCCACCCACTTCAGCACATCCTGGCGGAAACCCTCATCTTCCAGGTGGAGCGGTGACAGATTTAACCCCATATGTGTTCCTGCGGGAAGATGCTGGCACAGCATTTTGGCATCACGCGCCACTAGCTGGAACAGGTGGCGCGTCAGGGCAATAATGACGTTTTGTTTTTCGGCAACGCGGATAAAAATGTCCGGGGGAATCATGCCCTGGCGCGGGTGGTGCCAGCGCAACAAGGCCTCAACACCGTAAGCTGCGCCACTGGCACTGGCAATCAGCGGTTGGTATTCAACGTGAAATTCACCGCGCTTGATCGCCAGTAAAATCTGTTTGCCCGGATCGCACACGTAATACAAGGCCAGCCAGGCGATCAGCATCACCATCAGGGTCAGCGGGATGCCACCCAACGCGGTCAGTTGGTAATCACGCGCCGCAAGGTGTGAGCCATACAACGTAAATTCGAGTGGATAGCCTGCCACCGCGAGTCTGTGCAGTGGCACAGCCGGTAGCCGATTCAGTGGCGTGAGCTGGCTTTGCCAGCTTGTCATGGCGTTCCCATGGTTCTCTAAGGCAATACCGGTAATTTCAGGGTGATTCGCCATCATCAGCTGAAAGGGGGCCAGCGTCAGATCCATCATCGTGAGCACACCGGATTGCGCACTGCCGGGTGTTTTCAGCCACATCACCAGCGCAGGTTTGCCGGGTTGAAACGACGTTCCTTTGATGAGCTGAATGTCGCTGTCTTGTGTGGTGTCCACCTGTGCTGAGATGTCGCTTACCGGCAGATCAAAGGCACCGGTTGTGGATGAGCAGTATGCGTGGTCGTTATTCACCAAAAGAAGGGTACGCAGATCCCCGGCAATCGCCGCCCGTGAGCTGAGTTCCTGGCCAATGCTGTCGCAGGGCGTTTGAGTAAAAGGTAAGAGAGGGGAGAGCAGCCGTTGATGGCTGTTGAGGTCTTTTTGTAGCGTCAGGCTGCTGGATTCTAGCAATTGCTGATGCTGAAGCTCCCGGTCGTGCCAGGTTAGCGTCAGCATGAGAGAACAATACAGGGCAAAGAATAACAGGCCGAACATAATAATGCGGCGCGAAAAAACTGCATGACGCAACGGCGTCTCTAACAGTGGCATGAAGTGCATTCCCCTGGAAATTTTTTTCGTAAATTTACGCACGACTGCTCTGAATAAGGAGATGAGAATATAACGAGTGCCATTGAGATGTCTCGTTATAATTATGATTCTCAATTACTTTTTTCGTGAGATGGAGAGAAGTGCAGCATTAAGACGAAAAAAAACGCTGCATCGGCAGCGTTTCTGTTTTCTCTGGCTGAGAAAGGAATCTTAGGGGGAGAGGCTTTAGCCTGGTGTCCCTGGGCGACGGAGGCTTAATACCCGTCTTGCTTCGCGATAGCGGTTTTTCCAGTAGCTGTCATTGAGATTGGAAATCATCACGCCATTACTGGTGGAAGCATGAACAAAATTATCATTACCGAGGTAGATGCCTACGTGGCGGCCCGTGGAACCGGCGCGGAACAGCACTAAATCACCGGGGCGCAATTTGCCGCGAGAGACTTCTCTACCTGTGTCTTGCTGCTCTGACGTAGAACGTGGCAGATCAAGACCAAATTGTTCGCGGAAAGTACGTTGAACGAATGCTGAGCAATCAATGCCGCGTTTAGTATCACCGCCTAAACGGTAACGAACGCCTTTCCAGTCGGCATATTGTTCCATGATGCGCGATTTAACATCGACATTACGCACCATCTGTTCGAATTCATCCTGAGACGCCTGAAGTAAAAAACCATTGTGGTTGTTAACTTCATGATTCTCGTTTTTCGCGTTCTGACTGCTATGACCTGTAGTACATGCTGAGAGGAGGGTTGCCAAAAGCATTGCCGGGACAATCCGCCAGATGTATCTCAGTCTTGGTTGAGATTTGACCATTATTGTTTCTTTCCTTCGATGTCCTTTTACGACAAATGTCGTCAGCCAGATGACAAAAACGAGATGAGATTAATAAGAGTGAAACCGACAAACAATTCCTTAATGGTCAAAATGTGTTTCAGGACACATTTTTTAATCAGGAAGTGCCGAATTTTCTGCTGTTGTTATCTCACTGCGACTGAGATTAACTGATCCGAGACGCCGTGGCGAGCGGTTTTAGCCAAATTCTTATAGGTTTTTTTGATGTGAAATCAAACTGTCACATGCTGTTCACTTTTGCGCCACTGAAGAGTATTTTTTACGAAATAAAACGGCAGATCGCGGTCGGAAGCGGGTTGTAACGGGGTTTTTAAGACTTTTCTGGCTGGACATCGATAATTAAACTTCAACGATTTTCCGCCTACAACATAATCTTTTCCTTTGGCGGAATAACCTTAGTAGAAATAGATAATAACCGGCGATTGTTAAGCCCTGGCCGGTGGAAATTTACCCACTCTATCGCCAGGGCTTATCAGTTACGCAGCGGGCTTATATTTTCCCGGCATTTTACGGTCCAGCCAGTCGATAATCTTATCGGTCAGCGGTGTGAGCAGACACCAGCTTAAGCCAACCAGCACCACGGTCATGGAACCGACAGCAATATCGGTGAACCAGTGCGCACCCGCCATTACACGTGGCAGCGCAAAGACAAAAACAATCACCAGACCGGCAATAAACGCTCTCGCGCCAAAATAACGCCACATAAAGCAGGCAAAAATAATCAGCATCATGCCGTGGTCGCCAGGGAAACTATTTCCTGAGGCATCTTTGGCCGGAATGCCGGTCAGTTCACTGACGCGATGCACATCCTTAAAGAACAGCGTCGGGCTGGCATGATGAACCGGAATCAAATGACCCAACTGGTTAAGCACCACGGCCGTTAACAGCATGGTCACGCCAATCGCTAACATGCGGCGTTTACCCTGAGGGGTCTGCTTGCGCCAGAAGAACAGGTACAGGCTGCCCATGGCGAGCAGTGAAACCAGATCAAAGCCGCGGAAATTGGTAATGGCGACCAGCATAGCGAAGCCCGGATGGGTCACCATTTTGCTGTTAAAGCTGTAGAAAATGTCTTTATCCAGCGCAAACCAGAATCCATGGTCTGGCGGCAGATACCAGGAGAAGAACAGGACCAGACCGAGCAGGTTAAGCAGCAGAATGGTAATAAGACGAGTCGCGCGCATCATAATCACTCAAAGTCGAAATGGGGGAACCTACTCTGCTTAGGTTAAACGAAACTTCAACAGCTGGGATTGTAGTCGGTTCCAGTCCGTCTGCTCGCGATGTATCAGCTCAATTCGGCTATCTGTGACGCTTTCATCTTGCAGTGTGATCTGGACATCATCGCCCTGGCGATTGAGCGTCAATACACCTTGAGGCGTCCTCAGGCGTCCTTTTACACGTTCAATCGGGAGTTCTGCCAGCCAGGCTTGTACACCTTCACCATCAAATTCGGTATCAGCATCAAATAACCAACCGCAAGAGAAGTAACCCTGGCCCTGATTGACGGCACGGCGCCAGCGAGTCGGCCCGTCCAGTTTCAAGGCGGCAAAACCGCTACGATCGGGGTGATGATGATGATGGCGTGCATCAGGCAACGTTGTGGCAGGGTCGCGTGGGTGATCGAGCAGCGTCAGGGGGATATCACCCCAGTGGGCGGTGACCAGCGGGCGCACCTGCACTTGCTGCTGTTGCCATTGTGCCAGGCGAGTGTGGTCTTCCGGCACCCAGCGGTCAGCTTTGCTGGCAACAATGACATCAGCGGCGGTGAGCTGATCGCGAAAATTTTCATCAGACAGGATCTGTTCATCGGCGAGCTGGCGCGGGTCCAGCAACGTCAGCGTGGCATTTAATTGCAGCCAGTCGGCATACACATCGGAACTGAGCAGTTTAAGTAACTGCTTAGGGTGGCCTAAGCCGGTGGGTTCAATCAACAGACGATCGGGCTTGTGCTGTTGTAACAGGCTGTTCAGGCCGACCTGCATCGGCAGTCCGTTGACGCAGCACATACAACCGCCAGGGATCTCTTTTAGCGTGGCTCCGCCTGCGCGCAGCAGGGCACCATCAATGCCTATTTCCCCAAACTCATTGACCAGAATGGCCCAGTTTTCATGTGCTGGTTTTTTTTTCAGCAACTGTAATAGCAGCGTGGTTTTACCACTGCCGAGAAAACCGGTGATCAGGTTTACCTTGGTCATTTCCTTGCCCCCACTGAGTCATGCCGCCGCGCAGTGAAGCAGCGCACGGCGGAAAAGTGTTATTTTATAACAGAGTAGGGGCAGGAAAAGTACGGGATGTGCTTAATCAGCACGACCCATATAACGGCGTTCAGCAATATGAATGCGAATACGGTCGCCGTTGCTGAGGTATTCCGGAACCTGAATCGACAAACCGGTGCTCATCACAGCCGGTTTATTACGTGCACTGGCTGAAGCCCCTTTGATGCCTGGCGCAGTGTCGACAATTTCCATATCGACAGTCTGCGGCAGTTCCAGCGCCAGAATCTGGCCATCCATTGTCAGTACCTGAATGCCTGGAATGCCCCCTTCAGGAATGAACAGCAGCTCTTCTTCAATCTGATCCTGTTTGAAGTTGTAAGGGGTGAAGTCTTCGTTATCCATAAACACATATTCATCACCATCTATATAAGAGAAGGTGACAGCGCGACGGCTCAAGGCAATCGCATCGATGATGTCATCGCCCTTAAAACGCTCTTCAACTTTTAATCCGGTGCGGATATCCGTAAAGCGCATTTTATACAGGGTGACCGCACCGCGTGCGCTTGGGCTCTGAACATCAATATCTTTTACCAGCAGCAGTTTGCCGTTCCAGGTAACGGCCATTCCTTTCTTAATTTCATTCGCTCTTGGCATTGCAGTTCTCACTAGTTTCAAGCTTTCGTTGCGCGTCACGTTACGCCTGGGCGCAGTAACAGGCAATAGAGCAGCGGGGAAATATTTCTCTGCTGCGATAAGCGTGGCATTCACCCTGAAGGACTGCTATTGTCCGCGAAAAAATGACATGGGAGCCTGGTATGGAGTGTCGGAGTCAATGTGGTGCTTGTTGCACTGCACCTTCTATTTCTTCGCCTATTCCCGGTATGCCCAATGGCAAGCCGGCCAATACACCTTGCGTTCAGCTGGGTGCTGACCAGCGCTGTAAAATTTTTACGTCGCCACTGCGACCGAAAGTGTGTGCTGGCCTGCAACCCTCCCGCGAAATGTGCGGCAACAGCCGTGTTGAGGCCATGACCTGGCTCCTTCAGCTAGAAGCTGAAACCGCGCCTTAAGTTGCTGACGCGCTGCTATAAAAGGTGGCGGGTGTACAGCAACTCTCTCAGCTAATCAACCAGATAACCCCGGTAATATCTACGAAGTGTGCGTGATGTCAAAAATCTGCTACGCACTTTTCGCTAAAGCTTGCCTGGCGGGTTGCGCTGTCTCAATATTCTTGAAACGTTTCAGCGTTACTCTCTTCTCTGTCCTGAAGTCGAGTGACGTCTCTTTTTCACCAGTAGCTGAAACGATTCAATCTCAGCAAGCGAGGAGTTCTATGTTGCAGCTCGAATTGCAGGCCATTCACACAGCGGCCAGCGCCCTGAATAAAGAAGATGCTATCCGCCAGGTAGCTGCCGCACTGACTGCGGCAGGTAACGTCGCGGATGGATACATTAACGGTATGCTGGCACGCGAGCAGCAGACCTCGACCTTCCTTGGTAATGGTATCGCCATCCCGCATGGCACCACGGACACGCGCGATCAGGTGCTTAAAACCGGCGTGCAGGTGTTTCAGTTCCCACAGGGAATTGCCTGGGGAGAAGATCAGACTGCCTATGTGGTGATTGGCATTGCCGCCAAATCCGATGAACACCTCGCATTGCTACGCCAGCTGACGCACGTGCTGAGCGATGACACCTTGAGCGATCAACTCAAGCAGGCTTCAGCTGAAGATTTACGCGCCATTCTGCAAGGTGAGAAGCAGAAGGCCGAATTTACTTTCGACACGTCATTAATTGGCCTCGATGTACAGGCCGCTGATTTGATCACCCTGCAAGCGCTTAATGCCGGGCGTCTCCAGGCCGCAGGTGCGGTAGATGCGACGTTTGTGGCGGATGCGGTGTCGGCTACCCCTGTTCATCTCGGGCAGGGTATTTGGCTCAATGACAGCGGCAAAGGCAATCTGCGTAGCGCTGTTGCCGTGAGCCGTGCTGCTACTGCTTTTGCGCATCAGGGCAATCAGGCTGCGTTGCTGGTAACCGTTGCAGCAACGGATGAACAGCCGCTGAGCGTGCTGGGTTGGTTGAATACCTTATTGAATAAGCAGCAGGGCGAACGCCTGCTCAAAGCCGATGCGGCCGGCGTGCTGGCGCTGCTGACCAGTGAAGTCAGTGAAGAAGCGGCACAGGTTACGGCAGAATTCACCATTCGTAATGAGCATGGTTTGCACGCCCGTCCAGGCACCGCGTTGGTGACCGTGATTAAACAGTTCAACTGTGATGTCAGCGTGATCAACCTCGACGGCAGCGGTAAACCTGCCAACGGGCGTAGCCTGATGAAAGTGGTTGCGTTAGGGGTGAAAAAAGGACATCGCCTGCGCTTTACCGCCAGTGGCGAAGATGCGCAGCAGGCGATTGAGGCCATTGGTGAAGCGATTAACGCCGGTTTAGGCGAGGGTGCAGCATGAGCAGACGCGTAGCAACAATCACCCTGAATCCCGCTTACGATCTGGTGGGCTTTACCCCAGAGATCGAGCGGGGCGAGGTAAACCTGGTCAAAACCACCGGCCTGCACGCAGCCGGAAAGGGCATCAACGTTGCCAAGGTTCTGAAAGATCTGGGTATTGATGTCACCGTGGGGGGCTTTCTTGGCAGAGAGAATCAGGATGGTTTCCAACAGCTGTTCAGTGAATTGGGGATTGCCAACCGTTTCCAGGTCGTTGAAGGACGTACCCGTATTAACGTCAAACTCACCGAGCAGAATGGTGAAGTCACTGACCTGAACTTCTCCGGCTTCAACGTAACGCGTCAGGATTGGGATCGCTTTAGCGCTGACTCCCTGAGCTGGTTAGGCCAGTTCGATATGGTTTGCGTCAGCGGAAGCTTACCGGCGGGCGTTGATCCCGATGCCTTTACGCGCTGGATGAGCGAGCTGCGCTCTCAATGCCCATGCATCATTTTTGACAGCAGCCGCGAAGCGCTGGTGGCGGGCTTGAAAGCGTCACCGTGGTTGGTGAAACCTAACCGTCGCGAGTTGGAAATCTGGGCGGGCCGTAAGCTGGCAACGCTACAGGAAGTGATCGCCGCCGCCCATGAACTGCGTGAGCAAGGTATCGCTCACGTAGTGATCTCCCTCGGTGCGGAAGGGGCTCTGTGGGTCAATGCTTCTGGTGAGTGGATTGCCAGACCACCGGCCTGTGAAGTGGTGAGCACCGTAGGCGCGGGTGATTCGATGGTAGGCGGCCTGATCTATGGCCTGCTGATGCGCGAATCCAGCGAACATACCTTACGTCTGGCGACGGCTGTAGCGGCAATGGCCGTTACGCAAAGTAACGTCGGCGTTACCGATCGTACTCAGTTGGCCGCAATGATGGCGCGCGTCGACTTACAACCCGTTAACTGACAGCAGGAGAGCGATAATGAAAACGCTGCTGATACAAGATCCCGCACTGGGAATCGCTGCAACATTTATGGCAAAACAGCGCCTGACTGCCGCACTGGCAGCGCATGGCCTGGTCGCTACTGAAACCCCAGCGGATGCTGAGCTGGTGATTGTTCTGGGTCATCAGGTACCGGCTGACGCGGCGCTGAACGGTAAATCTGTCTGGCTGGCTGACGTACAGCAGGCGCTGGATGCACCGGAAAGCGTACTGCAACAAGCCAAAACCCAGGCGCGTCCATGGCAGCCTGCACCGGTAGCCGTTGCTGCGGCACAACCGGCCGCCGCCAATGCGCAAAAACGTATTGTGGCCATCACCGCCTGTCCAACGGGTGTGGCACATACCTTTATGGCGGCTGAAGCCATTGAAGCGGAAGCAAAACGCCGTGGCTGGTGGGTGAAAGTTGAAACACGCGGCTCAGTGGGCGCGGGTAACGCCATTACGCCAGAAGAAGTGGCCGCAGCCGATTTAGTCATCGTCGCGGCGGACATTGAAGTTGAACTGGCAAAATTTGCCGGTAAGCCGATGTACCGCACGTCTACCAGCCTGGCGCTGAAAAAGACCGCGCAGGAGTTGGATAAAGCGCAGGCTGAAGCCAAAACTTATCAGCCTTCTGGCAACCAAAGCGGTGCTCAGCAGGCAGAGAAGAAAGAGAAAGCGGGCGGCTATCGCCATCTGCTGACCGGCGTTTCTTATATGCTGCCAATGGTGGTCGCCGGTGGTTTAAGTATCGCTTTGTCATTTGCTTTCGGCATCACCGCGTTTAAAGAGCAGGGCACGCTGGCCGCTGCACTGATGCAAATTGGTGGTGGCAGTGCGTTTGCCCTCATGGTGCCGGTACTGGCAGGCTTTATTGCCTTCTCGATTGCTGACCGTCCGGGCCTGACGCCAGGTTTGATCGGCGGTATGCTGGCAACCAGCATTAATGCGGGCTTCCTGGGGGGGATTATCGCGGGCTTTATTGCCGGTTACGCGGCGAAGTTCCTGAGCAGCAAGGTTAAATTGCCGCAAAGTATGGAAGCCCTGAAGCCGATTTTGATCATTCCACTGGTCGCCAGCTTGATTACCGGCCTGTTGATGATCTTCGTGGTGGGCAAACCGGTCGCGGCTATCATGACCGGCCTGACGCACTGGCTGGCGAATATGGGTACGGCGAATGCGGTGCTGCTGGGAGCGATCCTCGGTGGCATGATGTGTACCGATATGGGCGGTCCGGTTAACAAAGTGGCTTACGCCTTTGGGGTTGGCCTGCTGAGCTCGCAAACGTATGCACCGATGGCAGCGATCATGGCAGCGGGTATGGTGCCACCGCTGGCGATGGGCCTGGCAACGCTGGTCGCGCGCCGTAAGTTCAATAAAGGACAGCAGGAAGGCGGTAAAGCGGCGCTGGTACTGGGACTGTGCTTTATCTCTGAAGGGGCAATTCCGTTTGCGGCCCGTGATCCAATGCGTGTCCTGCCGTGCTGCATTATCGGTGGCGCACTGACCGGTGCCGTTTCGATGCTGGTTGGCGCGAAGCTTATGGCTCCGCACGGTGGTTTGTTCGTACTGCTGATTCCAGGCGCGATTACGCCAGTGCTGGGTTATTTGCTGGCAATCGCCGTAGGTACGCTGGTTGCAGGGCTGGGTTATGCCATCCTCAAGCGCCCAGAAGAAGAGTTAGCCAAAGCCTAACCAAACCGTTATGCAGTGACCAGCCGGGCTATTGAGCCCGGCTTTTTTATGGGTGGTGTCAGAAAAAAAGCAAAATAAAACCCACTGGCGTTAACCAGTGGGTCAGGGAATTTTTACTGCGCGGGCTTGAGTGAGCTTAGCCGCGCCAGATCAGGTTAGGGCAAGTACGCTCGCCAATTTTCTTCCCGGTCAGCTTTTCAATCAGCATCAGTTTCAGGCTGAAAGGCGAACGGGTTAATACGCATAACCAGGATTTCACATCCACAGCAGGCGCGCTTTTTGCCTGGAAGCATTTGCCACAATCAAGGCAGCATTTCATGGTGCTCATGGTCACCTCCCAATCAATTCAATGAAGCCGTAAGCCAGCATTGCGTCATGGTGCAGATAAAACCGCTCTCACGGTAAGATCCTTGCGGATCTGGATGCATCAACGTTTTGTGCTTACATTATCAACAAAGATAGCACTGGCTATACTATTTAGCCAGAGGCAATAACGAAAAATTTGAGCTTCTTTAAGCCTGGTTTACAATAGGCGCAGCAAATCCGTATTGAAGGTCTGATGCGGAACATAATAAAGAGGAAGCTGAATGAGTCGTCGTGCGAAAAACGTGGGTGGCAGCCCCCAGGGGCCACTGAAAGATATTGAGGAGCATGTCGAAGGATTTCGGCAGGTGCGTGAAGCACATCGTCGGGAATTGATTGATGACTACGTTGAGTTAATCTCTGATTTAATTGGCGAATTTGGCGAGGCACGCCAGGTCGATATGGCCGCGCGTCTCGGCGTATCACAGCCTACCGTGGCAAAAATGCTGAAGCGTCTGGCGACAACCGGCCTGGTAGAACAGGTGCCTTACCGCGGTGTGTTCCTGACATCGGAAGGAGAAAGGCTGGCCGCAGAGAGCCGTGCGCGCCATCACATCGTTGAAACCTTTTTACTGGCACTGGGCATCAGTCCGGAAACCGCACGTCGTGATTCCGAGGGCATCGAGCATCACGTGAGCGATGAGACCCTGCAAGTGTTCCAGAAATTTTACGAGAGTCGCTAGTCACTATAAGGCGCTGCACCCGATGTCTATCGTGTTCCGTTCTTTTCTGCAGGATCGCATTCTGCATCTGTTGTTGGTTCTCGGAGCATTACTGTTTATCTGGTCGGATGTAAGCATTTCCGACCTGCCGCAAGCGGTAGACTGGCACACCATCATCACCCTGACGGGGTTGCTGCTGCTGACCAAAGGGTTAGAGAACAGCGGGTACTTTGATGTATTGGGCGCGCGTCTGATGGGCCGTTTTCACCATGAGCGAGCGCTGGCGCTGTTCATGGTGTTGGCAGCGGCGCTGTTATCGACTTTCCTCACGAATGATGTGGCACTGTTTATCCTGGTGCCGTTAACCCTGACACTGCGTAAATACTCCCGCCTGCCACTGGGGCGTTTAATCATTTTTGAAGCACTGGCGGTGAATGCCGGTTCTCTGCTGACGCCAGTGGGCAATCCGCAAAATATCCTGTTATGGAGCCAGAGTGGAGCCGGAGTAGCGAGTTTTATCTGGCAGATGCTGCCGCTGTTTTCGGTGTTGTTACTGACGCTGATGGCGCTCACCTGGTGGAGTTTCCCCGCTCGAACCATCGAAAAACACACTGCCCAGGCGTCTCCTGAGTGGCAAAAGCCGCTGTTTATGACCAGCCTGGCGTTGTACCTGCTGTTTATCGCCGCGCTGGAGTGGCATCTTACCGGCGCGGCATTGTTGCTGATCTTTGCTTGCTATCTGGTGATGGCCCGCCAGGTGTTGTTGCACATCGACTGGAGCCTGTTGCTGGTGTTCATCGTGATGTTCATTGATGTCCGCCTTCTGACCGGTTTACCGCTGCTGCAAGCCCATTTTTCTGCCGTCAGCCAGTTAGGGCAGGGGGGTGTCTACCTGCTGGCGATTGCGCTCTCTCAGGTGATCAGCAACGTGCCCACTACCATTCTGCTACTGCAAAAACTGCCACCGTCCGAGGTCCTGGCCTGGGCGGTGAATATCGGTGGCTTTGGCCTGTTACCTGGCTCACTGGCTAACCTGATCGCGTTACGCATGGCGCAAGACCGTCGCGTCTGGTGGCAGTTCCATCTGTTCTCTGTGCCGATGCTGGCCTGGGCCATGCTGGTCGGCTGGGGTCTGCTGCAACTGTTTAGCTAGCGTTAAACTTTGACATATTGTGCCTTTTATTTTTCGTAACAGTTAAGAAACGCTGGTGTTTTTCCATTTAGCAATTACCTTTTAAGCTGACCTTTTTTGCCCAAGATAAAGGGCCAATGGCTAGTGAAGGGAATTATGAGCGAGAACCGCACCCCCGCATCAAATCATGGTGATTCACGTCAGGAAGACACCAACAACGCAAACCACACTTCCCAGCAGCAAGAAAACGAGCCTGAACGCAAACGCCCCGGTAAAAAACCGCTGGTGATCCTCGTTATCATCGTGGTGATAACGGTGGTGATCGCCCTGTGGTACTGGTTGAGTACGCGTAATGAAGAAACCACAGACGATGCTTTTACCGAAGGGAATGCGGTAACCATTGCGCCGAAAGCGTCCGGCTATGTGGTCAAGCTACTGGTCACGGATAACCAGCGGGTGAAGAAGGGCGATCTGCTGGTAGAGATTGACCCACGAGATAACGCTGCCCAGCGCGATCAGGCAAAAGCGCAGTTAGGCTTAGCTCAGGCACAGCTGCATCAGGCGCAGGCTCAACTTAGCCTGTCACGCGTGCAGTACCCTGCGCAGCGCGATCAGGCGTTGGCAGACCAGGCAAAAGCCCAGGCGAACTTACTCAATGCCCAGGCGGACGATCGTCGCCAGCGTGCCGTTGATCCACGCGCGACCACACAGCGTAATATCGATAACGCGAGCGCGCAGCTCCGCTCTGCTCAGGCACAGTTACAAAGTGCCAAAGCACAGGTGGAAGTGGCTTCTCAGGTCGCGCTGCAAATTCGTCAGCAAGAGACAAACGTAGAGGCGCGTCAGCAGCAGGTCGATCAGGCGCAGGCGCAGCTCAACACCGCAGAACTTAATCTTTCCTACACTCAGGTTCGCGCGCCTTACGACGGATTTGTTACTAAACGTAATGTCCAGGTGGGTTCACTGGTTCAGGCGGGCACCGCGTTGTTCTCGCTGGTTTCTCCCGATATCTGGATCACCGCTAACTTTAAAGAGTCACAGTTACAACACATGAACCCTGGCGATAAAGTGACGATCAGTGTCGATGCTTTGCCGGATCTGAAGCTCGAAGGGCATGTGGACAGTATTCAGATGGGGACCGGTTCACGCTTCTCGACTTTCCCGTCTGAAAATGCCACCGGTAACTACGTGAAAATTGTGCAACGCGTGCCGGTTAAAATCGTGATTGATAAAGGTCTCGATCCAAACCGTCCTCTGCCACTGGGTCTGTCGGTTGAACCGAAGGTCACCGTGAAATGAACGGGGCGCAGAGCTGGAAACCCACCAGCAACCCCTGGCTGGTCGCGATAACAGTGACTATCGCGGTGTTCATGGAGATTCTGGACACCACGATTGTCAACGTTGCGCTACCCCACATTGCTGGCTCGCTCTCGTCCAGCTACGACGAATCTACCTGGGTATTAACCTCTTATTTGGTCGCGAACGGCATTGTGCTGCCGATCTCGGCCTTCTTTACCCGCGTATTTGGTCGTAGGCAGTTCTTTATTATCTGTATTGTGATGTTCACCATCTGTTCTTTCCTGTGCGGTATTGCTACTGAACTGTGGCAGATCATTTTATTCCGCGTCTTACAGGGCTTTTTTGGTGGTGGTTTGCAGCCGGTACAGCAATCGGTACTGTTGGATTACTTCAAGCCGGAAGATCGCGGCAAGGCTTTTGGCCTCTCTTCAATCGCCATTATTGTCGCGCCAATTATTGGCCCGACGATGGGCGGCTGGATCACCGATAATTTCAACTGGCGCTGGGTCTTCTTTATTAATATCCCGGTCGGCATTATGGCGGTGATCGCGATTTATAATCTGCTCGAAGATCCACCGTGGGAGCGTAAGTGGGCACGTCATCGTTTACGCATTGACTACATTGGCATCTCGCTAATCACCTTAGGCCTGGGCTGCTTACAGGTCTTCCTCGATCGCGGTGAAGATGAAGACTGGTTCAATTCCCACTTCATTATGGTATTCGCCACGCTGGCGGTGATCGGAATTGTCGGCGCTATCTACTGGCTGCTTTATGTCCGTAAGCCAGTGGTTGACCTGACCGTGATGAAAGATCGCAATTTCTGGGTCGCAGGGCTGCTGATGGCGGGCATGTCCGTCGCGTTATACGGCAGTTCCGTGGTGATGCCGCAGTTGGCACAGCAGGATTTGGGCTATACCGCCACCCTGGCAGGGCTATTCCTCTCGCCCAGTGGAGCCTTGATCGTCCTGACGATCCCGTTGGTGTTAAAACTGATGCCGGTGGTGCAGACGCGCTATCTGATTGCGTTTGGTTTTCTCTGTATGGCGCTCTCGTTTGTCTACTCTGCCACCCTGACACCCACGGTGGACTTTACCACGCTGATGTTGATGCGTTGTGCACAATCCATCGGTCTGGGCTTCCTGTTCGTCCCGCTCACGACCATAGCCTTTATCACCGTTCCCCAGCAGTTGAATGCTGACGCGGCGGCGTTGTTTACCATGTTCCGTAATGTGGCAGGATCGATTGGGATCTCGCTCTCGACGGCGGCGATCACCGAGAGAACACAGGTTAACTCGGCCAATATGGTGCACAACATGACGCCGTTAAATGAGCAATTTAACATCACGGTACAGCAGTGGGCGCAAAACATCCGCGACTACACCAGCGCCATCGGCGATCCGATTTCGCTGGCGACCGGGCAAATCTATCAAGAGATGATGACCCAGGCGCGTATTTTGGCTTACATCGATGTATTTACCGGGTTGACGGTGCTGGCACTGATTCTGATCCCCATTTGTTGGCTACTTTCGCCGATTAAAAGCGAAGGCAGTGCAGGAGCACACTGACATGAACGTTTCTTACTTTCCTCGCCTGAGCCTACTGGCGCTGGCGATTACACTCAGTGGCTGTGCTGTAGGGCCAGACTACGAGGCACCTAAGCCTCAGTTGCCAAACAGCTTCCACGATGTGGCTTCACAGCAGGCCTCTAAAACGCAGGCCACCGCAACCGATCCGCGTTGGTGGCACAGTTTCAACGATCCGCAGCTCGATAGCCTGATCAACCGCGCAGTGGCCGGGAACCTATCGTTACAGCAGGCGGTGTTACGTATCGCCGGGGCGCGTGAACAGCTTACTCAGGCGCGGGGTGGCTTCTTACCGAGCGTGAATGGCTCCGTGAAAGCCAGCCGGGAACAGCTGGGGCTGAAGGGGATACTAAAATCTCAGGATGTCTACAGCAAAGTGGACAGCGATGTGGCTGGTTCACTGGATAGCCTGACGCAATCCGGCGGCTTCTATCAGGGAAGTTTCGATGCCAGTTGGGAACTGGATATGTGGGGCAAAGTACGCCGCCAGGTAGAGATGGCGGGGGCGCAGCAGCAGGTGGCCGTTGAGCAGCGTAATGATGCGCTGGTGTCACTGGAAGCTGAAGTGGCACGCACCTATCTGCAATTACGCGGTGCGCAAACCACCTTGCAAACCTTGCAGCAGCAGATCTCCATCGCGCAGCAGACACAGTCCCTGACGCAGAATCAGCAGCATAATGGCTTAGCGCCACTCACGGATGTGGAGAACTCGCAGGCGCAACTCTTTAGCCTGCAAGCGCAACTGCCGCAATATCAGGCGCAGGTGCAGCAGGCGATGAACAGCCTGGCGGTGCTACTGGGCAAAGTGCCGGGCTCGCTGGATGGCGAGTTAAGTCAGCAAAAAGCGCTGCCAGAGCTGCCAAAAATGGTGAACGTCGGTATTCCTTCGACGCTGGCGCGCCGTCGCCCTGATGTTCGTCAGGCGGAAGCGGAACTTCATGCCCAGACAGCCAACATTGGTGTCTCGGTCGCCCAACTTTTCCCTAGCCTGTCACTGACCGGCCAGTTGGGCGTACGTAATACCGATGCCAGTTATCTGGACAACTGGAGCAGCCATTTCTACAGCTTCGGCCCATCGTTATCGATTCCCATCTTCCAGGGCGGGCAACTGGTGGCTAGCGTGAAACTGGCGCGAGCGCAGCAGGCCAACGCGGCGCTGCAATACCGCCAGACGGTACTGACGGCCTTACAGGATGTTGAAAATGCGCTGGTGAGCTACCGTGCCGACCAACAGCGGGTTATTGCGCTGGATAATACCGCAGGCGCACTGCAACGCAGCTTTGATTTAGCCACTACCAGCTATCGCCAGGGGATCAGCAGCTTCCTGGAAGTGCTGGATGCTCAGCGCCAGCTGTCGCAGGCACAGGAGCAATCCACTCAGGCAAGAATGCAGAGTGCGCTGGATCTGGTGGCATTGTACAAAGCGTTAGGCGGTGGCTGGGAGTCCTGGCAGCAGGTGCAGTTACCAGAATACTCAGTATTTGGACCTGGCACTCGGGTGCAATAAAAAATTTATTTCATTCTTCGCAGTTTCAGGTCGACTGCGAAGAATGAATGAAACAAAAATCCGCTTTAAATCCCCTCCATGAAATGATTGACTCCCATCATTGCGGTCATATCCATCTTTTTATGATGTAAATGTGATCTCAATTACCTCTTTGTCTGTTTTCTATGCGCTGCCGCGCAAAACTTAAATTTCATTATCGCAGATCTTGGTAAAAATAATCTATTTTCAAAAGGAGCATCTCATCATAATCCTAATAAGGAGATTGTATGTCCCGGGAAAAATATCTCACCCTTAACAAAGCCTCAGGGCCGAACAGTTCGGCCAAAGCTGAGCCCTTTGTCAGGGTAATCGCGCTGATTGCCACCCTGGGTGGTTTGTTGTTTGGCTATGACACCGGCGTGATTTCAGGGGCCTTGTTGTTTATGGGGGGAGAACTGCATCTAACCCCCTTTACCACCGGGTTAGTCACCAGCAGTCTGTTATTTGGTGCCGCTTTCGGCGCGCTGTTGTCGGGTCACTGCGCGGCGGCTATCGGGCGGCGTAGAATCATTCTGGTGCTGGCGATTATCTTTGCCATTGGTGCATTGGGAACGTCGCTGGCCCCTGACGTTGAATGGATGATTATTTTCCGTGTCATCCTCGGGGTTGCCGTTGGCGGCGCTTCAGCGACGGTACCGGTATATATCGCGGAAATTGCCCCGGCGAATAAACGGGGTCAGTTTGTGACGTTGCAGGAGTTGATGATTGTCAGCGGCCAGATGTTGGCATTTATGTCTAACGCGGGCTTCAATGCGGCCTGGGGTGGGGATACCACCTGGCGTTGGATGCTAGCTGTCGCCACGGTGCCAGCGGTGCTGTTGTGGTTTGGCATGCTATTTATGCCTGATACCCCACGCTGGTATGCCATGAAAGGCCGCCTGGCTGAAGCGCGTAAAGTCCTGGAACGTACCCGAGCCAAACAGGATGTGGAGTGGGAACTGACGGAAATTGAGGAAACCCTCTCGGAAGAGCAGGAAAAACAGAAGCCGCGTCTGCGTGAATTGCGCAAGCCGTGGTTATTCCGCCTGTTCTGGATCGGGATGGGGATTGCGATGATTCAGCAGCTAACCGGTGTTAATACCATCATGTACTACGCCCCGACCATGTTGAAATCGGTGGGAATGGACGATAGTGCAGCGTTATTTGCCACCATTGCTAATGGGGTCATTTCGGTATTAATGACCTTTGTTGGCATCTGGTTACTGGGGAAAATAGGTCGTCGCACCATGACGATGATTGGTCAGTTTGGTTGTACCGCATGCCTGGTATTTATTGGGACGGTGAGTTATTTAATGCCGGAAAGTATCAACGGACAGCCTGATATTCTGCGTAGCTATATGGTGCTATTAGGAATGTTGCTTTTCCTGAGCTTCCAGCAGGGCGCGCTGTCACCGGTGACCTGGCTGCTGTTATCTGAGATTTTCCCTACGCGTTTGCGCGGTATTTTTATGGGCGGAGCGGTGTTTGCACTCTGGATTTCTAACTTTTTAATCGCTTTGATGTTCCCGGTACTGTTGGCGAGCGTGGGTCTGGCTGGCACTTTCTTTATCTTTGCCGGTATCGGAATATTGGGTGCCATTTTTGTTGTTACCTGTGTACCCGAAACGCGCGATCGTAGCCTTGAACAAATCGAACACTACTTACATGAGTGGCTGTCGCCGAATGAAGCGGAGCAGGCGACGCTTTCTCAACCGGTTAAGCGAACTTCATAATCTAAAATATTAAGCTGTTGCTAACTATTTCAGGCCGGTCTTAAACCGGCTTTTTTTATGGCAATTGTTGGCGAAAATGTGACAAATCTCGCTGAATACTGAAAGGATTGTGTCAGGAACTCTCCGCTGACTCGTGCATTATCTCTGGCTATCCGCTTTACCATTCACGCCTTCTTAACAATATTGTTAATCCATGGTTTAAGTTAGTCCGGTCTTTGAAATCGATACCATAGAGTTTTACTGGCTTTACCCCGCATTTTATTCCCCCCGATTTATTAAACAAAATGTGCCCTGGAAAAGGACAAAAAGTGATAAATGTGCGGTATAGAATTAACGTGACAACAAAATTATTTTATTTTTCTATTTGATTTAGGTAATCTTGGCGCTACAGTTTTATTACCCCCCTTAATCAAGGACATTGTGATGAGTGATGCATTTAAAGTATTGAACAACATTCGCACATTGCGTGCTCAGGCTCGTGAAGTTGCGTTGACCGATCTGGAAGAAATTCTGGAGAAATTAACTGTAGTTGTGACCGAACGTCGCGAAGAAGTTGAAGCTGAGCAAACTCAGAATCGCGAAAAAGAAGAAAAACTGTCTAAATACCGTGAAATGCTGCTGGCAGACGGTATCGACCCGAATGAATTGCTGGGTGCACTGGAAACCGGTAAAAAACGCGCTAAGCGTGCACCGCGTCCAGCTAAATACTCTTACACCGACGAAAACGGTGAGCAGAAATCATGGACTGGCCAGGGCCGTACTCCAGCTGCAATCAAAAAAGCACTGGACGCAGGCAAAAGCCTGGATGATTTCCTGATCTAATCATTGAGCAATACGCCGGGCAGCAAAGGATGGCAGGTGTGCGTGGATGCGCATACGGCTGTACCGCAAGGTCGCAGCAACGCTATCAGATAATGGAAGCCTGGTGAGAAGTACACAATCCTTGGAAGTGGGAGCCGATGATCGCGAAAGCGTTCATCGGCTTTTTTACTTACTGATGTCGTGTTGTCCGGGGTGGCGGGGTAGCGGCTTCCTCTGGCATAATGGCGACTGTTTTTTCTTCTCTGAATCAAAAAAAGGTCATCGCCGTGTTAGTCAGCAGCAATATCACCATGCAGTTTGGCAGTAAGCCGCTGTTTGAGAATATCTCCGTGAAATTTGGTGGGGGTAATCGTTACGGTTTAATCGGTGCTAATGGCAGCGGTAAATCCACTTTTATGAAAATTCTGGGTGGAGACCTGGTTCCGAGCGGAGGCAACGTTTCATACGATCCTAATGAGCGCATTGGTAAGCTGCGTCAGGATCAGTTTGCGTTCGAAGAATACAGCGTGTTGGATACGGTCATTATGGGCCACAACGAGCTGTGGGAAGTAAAGGAAGAGCGCGACCGCATTTATGCTTTGCCGGAAATGAGCGAAGAGGAAGGCTATAAAGTGGCTGACCTTGAAGTGCTGTACGGTGAAATGGATGGCTACAGCGCTGAATCACGCGCTGGAGAATTATTACTCGGTGTTGGCATTCCCGTTGAGCAACATTATGGCCCAATGAGTGAAATAGCGCCGGGCTGGAAATTGCGTGTGTTACTGGCGCAGGCACTGTTTGCCAATCCAGATATTTTGTTACTCGATGAACCGACGAACAACCTGGATATCGATACTATCCGTTGGTTGGAGCAGGTACTTAACGAACGTAACAGTACCATGATTATCATTTCGCACGACCGTCACTTCCTGAATATGGTTTGTACGCACATGGCCGATCTGGATTACGGCGAACTGCGTGTGTACCCAGGTAATTATGACGAATACATGACTGCGGCAACGCAGGCGCGTGAACGTCTGTTATCTGATAACGCGAAAAAGAAAGCCCAGATCGCAGATTTGCAATCTTTCGTCAGTCGCTTTAGTGCTAACGCCTCTAAATCTCGTCAGGCGACATCGCGCGCTAAACAGATTGATAAAATTAAACTGGATGAAGTTAAAGCATCAAGTCGTCAAAACCCGTTCATTCGCTTCGAGCAAGATAAAAAACTCTTCCGTAACGCACTGGAAGTCGAAGCACTGACGAAAGGTTTTGATAATGGCCCGCTGTTTAAAAACTTTAACCTGCTGTTAGAAGTCGGTGAAAAAGTTGCCGTGCTCGGTGCCAACGGTATTGGTAAAACCACGCTGTTAAAAACCCTGGTGGGTGAATTAACCCCGGATAACGGAACGGTAAAATGGTCTGAAAATGCGCAGATTGGTTATTATGCGCAGGACCACGCGGCTGATTTTGCTGATGACCTGACGGTATTCGACTGGATGAGCCAGTGGAAGCAACCGGGCGATGATGAGCAGGCAGTACGTAGCATTTTGGGCCGCTTGCTGTTCAGCCAGGATGATATTAAGAAACCGGCTAAGGTCCTCTCCGGTGGTGAGAAAGGTCGCATGTTGTTCGGTAAGCTGATGATGCAAAAACCCAACATCCTGCTGATGGACGAACCCACCAACCACCTCGACATGGAATCGATCGAATCGATCAACCTGGCGCTGGAAGGCTACGAAGGGACCGTGGTGTTTGTCTCTCACGACCGTGAGTTCGTTAGCTCACTGGCCACACGTATTCTGGAAATCAAAGCAGATCGCGTGGTGGATTTCACCGGCAACTACGAAGATTACCTGCGCAGCCAGGGCATCGCCTGATGTCGGGCGGTCACCCTGCGGGGTGGCCGCACACTTCACAGCGCGGATCTTGATTGATTTTAATTTCGCGAAACTGCAACGTCATTGCCTCATACAGCAGCAATTTCCCTGGCTGCGTCACGCCAAATTCCGCCAATATCTTCAACGTCTCCATCGCTTGCAGTGCCCCGATCACGCCCACTAACGGTGACATCACACCTGCTTCTACGCAGCTTAATGTTTGATCGCCAAACAGACGGCTGATGCAGCGATAGCAAGGTTCATGCGCTTGCCAGCGAAACACCATCAGTTGGCCTTCCATACGAATCGCTGCGCCGGAGATCAAGGGCACCCGCTGTGCCAGGCATAGCCGGTTAAGCTGTTCCCGTGTCTCAACGTTATCGCTGCAATCCAGCACGGCATCATGCTGTGCCAGTAATGCAGACAACGCAGCATCATCAAGCCTGGAGGCACAAGGGGTAATTTCACAGTGTGGATTGATAGCCTGCAGGCTGGCAGCGGCAGAGCGCACTTTGTCATGACCGATATCCGCATCATGGTGCAGGATCTGACGCTGTAAATTGGACAGCGCCACCTGGTCGAAATCAAGTAGCGTTAACTTACCGACACCCGCGGAAGCCAGCCAGGGCGTGGCCGCACAACCCAGCCCGCCCAGCCCCACCACTAATACGCGGGAAGCTTTCAGACGCTCCTGGCCATCAAAGTCAAAGCCGCGCAGTACCAGTTGGCGATTGTAGCGCAGCATCTCTTCCCGACTGAGTTCCGCCTGCATTTATCCCTCCAGCAGCGTATTGAACGGTTCTACCTCAACCCATTCACCAGGCTCAACATCACCACGCTCACGTTCCAGCACGATAAAACAGTTCGCCAGCGCGAAAGAGCTGTAAATATGGGAACCTTGTGGCCCGGTGGTGCTGACTTCCAGCTCGCCGTTCGCCGTACGTTGCAAAATGCCACGCTGGAAATCGAGCCGGCCAGGGCTTTTTTTCAGGCGAGTCGCCGCACGGACACGCTGGCGCGTCGGCAGTGGGGAGCGTGTCTGTCCGGTCAGCTGTGCCAGCATCGGCTGTACCAGTTGATAGAAGGTGGCGGCGGCAGAAACCGGGTTGCCCGGCAAGCCACAGAACCAGCTACTGGCTAAACGACCAAAGGCAAAGGGTTTGCCTGGCTTGATCGCCAGCTTCCAGAAGGTGATTGCCCCGAGTTCTTCCAGCATCGCTTTAGTAAAATCGGCTTCGCCAACGGAAACACCGCCTGTGCTGATCACCACATCGCTCTGATGATCGGCCTCGGCAAAAGCGGCACGCAGCGCGGCGGGATCATCTTTGACGATACCGAGATCAACCACTTCACAGCCAAGTTTATTGAGCATCAGAGAGACGGTGAAACGGTTGGTATCATAAATCTGACCCGCTTCCAGCGGTTCGCCAACCGGACGCAGTTCGTCCCCGGTCGAGAAGATGGCGACGCGCAGTTTTCGTAGCACGCTGACCTGAGCAATGCCCAATGAGGCTAACAGCGGTAATTCAGCGGCACCCAGGCGCACGCCTGCGGCTAATACGGGGGCACCAGCACGGACATCTTCGCCCACGCGACGTATATTTTGCCCGGCAGTGACGTCGGCATTGATCGTGACCGCATCGTCCTGCAATGTGGTCTGTTCCTGCATCACCACCGCCTCACACCCGGCAGGAACCGGCGCACCGGTCATAATCCGAATGGCGCTAGCGGCAGGCCATTCACCGTTAAAGGGGGCACCCGCAAACGCTTTACCCACCACGGGCAGCGGCAGGCCAGCGGCAACGTCTGCCAGACGTACGGCATAACCATCCATCGCGGCGTTATCAAAAGAGGGGACGTCGATGGGTGACTGAATGGCACTGGCGGTGATTCGGCCAGCGGCTTCAGCCAGAGAGACCATCAGTGAATCGGTAATCGGCTTGAGCTGCGCCTGCATTTTGGCCTGCGCGTCTTCCAGTGAGATCAATCCTGCGGTGAAACTTTCCATGCTGCTTATACCTGCTTAAGTCTGGATTTACCTTCATTATGAAAAGGTTTTTTCGGGATGTCACACTTACAACCGGTTATAAGCCAAAACAAAAGGTTATGACCGTAAGGTGACTTTTTGCTTTACAGCACCCGGCTGATTTTTTTATAGTCGAAAATTCACCTGTCACGATGAAAGATGCGTGAAATCAGAGAGTTCAGCACTTTCTGTTCAGGTCCACTCGGCTGCGGCATCTGCGCAGTGAGCTTCTATACTCAATGCAGTATCCGCTGCGGGTACGCAGGTCTTCCCTGTAAGTACATCTTCAGGCCGGTCGGCTAAATGCCACCTCGCCAGAGGGACAGTCTGGCGAAAAATACTAAGGAGAAGGTGTGATGCCCGCCGCAAAAGCAACCCTACAACTCGCCCCACAGCAAGTGCTGGCAGTGCGCGATCTCACTGTCAGCTTTCGGCGTGAAGGTGTAAACACTACGGCGGTTCGTCAACTCTCACTGGATGTGCAGCGAGGGGAGACGCTGGCGTTGGTCGGCGAATCCGGTTCGGGTAAATCAGTGAGTTCACTGGCGCTGATGCAACTGCTGGGCGGATCGAGTGCCACGGTGACCGGGGACGTTTTGCTGCGCCGTCGTAACGATCAGGTGCTGGATCTTATGCGCGCGTCGCCTGCCCATCTGCGTCAGGTGCGTGGTGCAGATATGGCGATGATCTTTCAGGAACCGATGACCTCGCTCAATCCGGTGTTTCCGGTAGGGGAGCAGATTGCCGAGTCGATTCGGCTGCATCAGGGGAAAAGCCAGCGTGAAGCGCTGAAAGAAGCTCACGAGATGCTGGAGCGGGTGCGCATTCCTGAAGCCAAAAACGTGATGACGCGTTATCCCCATCAACTCTCTGGCGGTATGCGTCAGCGGGTGATGATTGCCATGGCCCTGAGTTGCAAACCGGCATTGTTGATCGCCGATGAGCCGACCACTGCGCTGGATGTCACGATTCAGGCGCAGATTCTGCAACTGATTCGCGTGTTGCAAAAAGAGATGTCGATGGGGGTGATTTTTATCACGCACGACATGGGCGTGGTGGCAGAAATGGCTGACCGTGTGCAGGTTATGTATCGCGGAGACGTGATCGAACAGGCCCCGGTACAGCAACTCTTCAGCCAGCCGCAGCAGCCCTATACCCAGGCGCTACTGGCTGCGGTACCGCGTTTAGGCGAAATGAAAACCCAGCCCTTACCGCTGAAATTTCCTTTGCTCGGTACCGACGAAGCGCGCGCAGCCGGGCAACCGCAGGATACTGCCCGTTACCAACAGCCCCCCATTTTGCAGGTGCGTGACTTAGTCGCGCGCTTTGATCTGCGTGGTGGCTGGCTTAATCGCGTGCAGCGTCGTGTCCACGCCGTAGAAAAAATCAGTTTTGATCTCTATGCCGGTGAAACCCTGGCGCTGGTGGGGGAGTCGGGCTGTGGGAAATCGACCACGGGCCGCGCATTATTGCGCCTGGTTCAGAGCCAGGGGGGAAGCATCACCTTTGATGGCCAACGCATTGATACCCTGTCCGCTCACCAGTTAGCGCCTCTACGCCGTGATATTCAGTTTATTTTTCAAGACCCTTATGCGTCGCTCGATCCACGTCATACGGTCGGTTACTCCATTATGGAACCGTTGTTAGTGCATAAAGTGATGCCGCGTAAGCAGGCTGAACAACGGGTAGCCTGGCTGCTGGAAAAAGTCGGGTTACTGCCAGAGCACGCCGCACGTTATCCCCATGAATTCTCCGGCGGCCAGCGGCAGCGCGTTTGTATTGCGCGCGCGCTGGCGCTCAATCCGAAAGTGGTGATTGCCGATGAATCTGTTTCCGCGTTGGATGTCTCGGTGCGGGCGCAAATCGTCAATCTGATGCTCGATCTTCAACGTGAGCTGGGCCTGGCGTTTCTGTTTATTTCCCACGATATGGCGGTGGTCGAGCGCATTAGCCACCGGGTGGCAGTGATGTATCTCGGCCAAATTGTGGAGATCGGTCCGCGCCAGGCGGTCTTCGGACAGCCACGGCACCCTTATACACGTAAGCTGATGGCAGCCGTTCCGGTTGCCGATCCAGGTCAACGCCGTCGTGAACGTCCCTTGCTGGTGGATGAGATCCCAAGTGCGGTGCGCAAACTGGGAGAAGAACCTGAAGTGATGCCGCTGATGGAAGTGGCACCGGGTCATTTTGTTGCCCGCCATACAGCGGGCAATGCATAAATACGGCATTTCGCACTTACCCTGGCAGAACAGGGATCACAGGAGAAGCACAACAATGCACAATAAAATGCGTACGGGATGGGTAGTAGCAGGACTGCTGAGCAGTGCGGTGGCGCTTCCCGCCTGGGCCGCCAAGGATGCAGTGATCGCCGTCGGATCGAACTTTACCACGCTGGATCCTTACGATGCCAACGACACGCTGTCGCAAACGGTCGCCAAATCATTTTATCAGGGCCTGTACGGGCTGGATAAAGACCTGAAAGTTGAGCCGGTGCTGGCAGAAAGCTATCAGGTCAGCCCAGACGGCCTGACCTATACCATTAAGCTGCGTTCTGGCATTAAATTCCAGGACGGCACGGACTTTAATGCGGAAGCGGTGAAGGTCAACTTCGATCGCGCCAGCAACCCGGATAATCATCTCAAACGCTACAGCCTGTTTAAGTACATCGCCAGCACCGAAGCGGTGGATCCCACCACGGTGAAGGTGACGTTGAAACAGCCTTTCTCGGCGTTCATCAATATTCTTGCCCATCCTGCGGCGGTCATCATTTCACCGGCGGCACTGAAGAAATATGGCAAGGATATCGGCTTCCACCCGGTGGGCACCGGCCCGTATGAATTTGTCACCTGGAATCAGACCGATTTCGTCAAAGTGAAAAAGTGGGATGGCTACTGGAAAAAGGGCTATCCGAAACTGGATAGCATCACCTGGCGTCCGGTGGTGGATAACAATACGCGCGCCGCCATGCTGCAAACCGGTGAGGCGAACTTTGCCTATCCGGTGCCGTTTGAACAGGTGCAACTGCTGAAAAACAACAGCAAGCTGAGTGTGGAAACCTGGCCCTCTAATATGCAGCGTTACATCAGCCTTAACGTGACGCAGAAGCCGTTTGATAATCCAAAAGTGCGTGAAGCACTGGAGTACGCGATCAATCGTGATGCGCTGGTTAAAGTGGCGTTTTCCGGTTATGCCGATGTGGCTACCGGCGTATTGCCACCCAAAATCAAATATTCACAAAGCTATCCTGCCTATCCTTATGACCCGGCAAAAGCGCGTGAATTGCTGAAAGAGGCGGGCTATCCCAACGGTTTCACCACCACGTTGTGGTCTTCACATAACCACAGTACCGCGCAGAAAGTGTTGCAGTTTACCCAGCAGCAGCTCGCGCAGGTTGGGGTGAAAGTCACCCTGACTGCCATGGATGCCGGTCAGCGTGCGGCGGAAGTGGAAGCCAAAGGGCAAAAGGAAGCTGGCGTACGGATGTTCTATACCGGCTGGTCTGCTTCAACTGGTGAAGCTGACTGGGCGCTGACGCCGCTGTTTGCCACCACTTCCTGGCCACCAGCCATCTTTAACACCGCGTTTTACAGCAATCCTCAGGTGGATAAAGATCTGAGTGATGCGCTGAAAACCACCGATGATGCGCAAAAAGCGCAGCTGTACAAAGATGCGCAGGATCACATCTGGAATGAACATCCGTGGATCCCTCTGGTGGTAGAAAAACTGGTTTCAGCACAGAGTAAAACGCTCAGCGGGTTCTATGTGCAACCGGATACCGGTTTTGATTTCGATAATGCCGATCTGAAGTAACGGTTTCTGGCCAGCCCCTGTGGCTGGCCACTGCATTCGGACTACTCCATGTTGAATTATTTTCTTAAACGCCTGCTGGGCCTGATCCCGACGCTGCTGATTGTGGCAGTACTGGTGTTCCTGTTCGTGCATTTACTGCCGGGCGATCCCGCACGCCTGCTGGCAGGCCAGGATGCCGATGCGGAAGTCGTGGCGCTGGTACGCCAGCAACTTGGGCTGGATCAGCCGTTACCCCAGCAATTTATCCACTTCATCTGGCATGCATTGCAGGGGGATTTTGGCCAGTCGATGGCCTCTAAACGCCCGGTTTCCGTGGAGATTGCGGCCCGTTTTCTGCCAACACTCTGGCTGACGCTCAGCAGCATGGCCTGGGCAGTGATTTTCGGCATGGGGATTGGCATTGTTTCTGCGGTATGGCGTAACCGCTGGCCGGACCGTCTCGGCATGACGCTGGCGGTGTCCGGTATCTCTTTCCCCGCCTTTGCGATGGGGATGCTACTGATGCAGGTGTTCTCGGTCGATCTTGGCTGGCTGCCGACCATTGGCGCTGACAGCTGGCGTCATTACATTCTGCCTTCAATCACCCTGGGGGCTGCCGTTGCGGCCGTAATGGCCCGTTTCACTCGCGCCTCTTTTGTTGAAGTCTTGCAGGAAGATTACATGCGGACCGCGCGCGCCAAAGGGGTGCGGGAATCACGTGTGGTACTGAAACACGGTTTACGCAATGCGATGATCCCGGTCGTGACCATGATGGGGTTGCAGTTTGGCTTCCTGCTGGGTGGTTCGATAGTGGTGGAAGTGGTGTTCAACTGGCCGGGTTTAGGGCGTTTGCTGGTGGACTCGGTAGAGATGCGTGACTATCCGGTGATTCAGGCAGAAGTTCTGCTGTTTTCACTGGAGTTTATTTTGATCAATCTGGTGGTGGACCTGCTGTATGCCGCCATCAACCCGGCCATTCGCTACAATTAAGGAGCCGCAATGAAAAACTGGCGACGTGCGGCGGCACTCAAAGCGATGCCTGTTCTCTCAACCCCCGTTCGTACCCCGTGGCATGAGTTTTGGCGACGCTTCCGCCAGCAGCCCCTGGCGTTGATTGCCGGTGTCTTTGTTCTGCTGTTAATTGTACTGGCATTTATCGCTCCTGCCATTGCGCCATTTGATGCGGAGAACTACTTCGATTACGACCGGTTAAATCAGGGACCATCCTGGATGCACTGGTTTGGCGTGGATTCTCTCGGGCGGGATATTTTTAGTCGGGTTCTGGTCGGTACACGCATTTCATTAATTTCCGGATTTTTATCGGTCGCGATTGGTGCGGCTATTGGCACCTTTTTCGGCCTGTTAGCGGGATATTACGAAGGCTGGTGGGACCGGATCATTATGCGTATCTGCGATGTGCTGTTTGCCTTCCCGGGTATTCTGCTGGCGATTGCGGTAGTGGCAGTGCTGGGAAGCGGGATCAGTAACGTGATCGTGGCAGTGGCGATTTTCAGTATTCCCGCGTTTGCCCGTCTGGTGCGAGGGAATACGCTAGTGCTGAAGCATCAGACCTATATTGAGTCAGCGCGTAGCATTGGTGCACCGGATCTGACGATTATGTTGCGGCATATTTTGCCCGGCACCCTCTCTTCGATTGTGGTCTATTTCACCATGCGTATCGGTACCTCGATTATCAGTGCGGCCAGCCTGTCCTTTCTGGGTTTAGGTGCACAACCGCCCACCCCGGAGTGGGGCGCAATGCTGAATGAAGCGCGCGCGGATATGGTGATTGCGCCACACGTGGCGATTTTCCCCAGCCTCGCCATCTTCGTTACCGTATTAGCCTTTAATCTGCTGGGGGATGGCCTGCGAGATGCGCTCGATCCAAAGCTGAAGAACTGATTACGCCTTGAGGGTAGCGTGGGAGTAAAGTGAGCGTGCTTTTATCCTGACGTAGACCAGGAAAAGGCCGCCGCTGCGGATGTGAACAACCAGGCGGCGGCCAATATTTTTGGTTTAGTGAGTTACAGCCTTACAGGGAAAAAATGAATAACATCATTGCTCCTCTCTGACTATTTTTCCGTTTTTGTCTTGCCTGTAGACTCTGTTGGCAATGATAAACAGAGTCGATTGGTTATGTGCAGGCATAACGATCAGCAATGTTTCTTTTTCAATACAATTCACGGGTGCAGGAACATTGCTCAGGCACAGACGGTCGGCTTTCTCTTCTTTTTTATAGCCATCACCAAAAGCGAAGATAAAATAAGCTGAATTTTCAGGATGAATATCGTATTTAGATATGATTTTAGCGCTGTTGGCTTCCCACCATGCGATCCTGCGGCTATCTGTCCAGGGTAAATGATCAACAATGATCTGCGCTGTGTGCCCATTCTGGTCAACGTTGACTATTTCAGTGCTTCTTATCTCAAGATAGCCGAAGGTCAAAATAGCAGCTATCATTAATACTAAGACTGGGATGCATGCTCTTTTCATTTTTAACTGCCTTCAAGGATAATTCTTCTTTCAACGCGTTGTTATCGTTAGTTTTCATTGCCGACGATTATCTCCCCATTTTGGAGTCGTGTAATTATTTTCCCAGGGAATATGAAGTCAGTATTTCCGCTTTTTCGGTAAAGAACTTCCATGAGTAAATCTTTATCCAGGCAGTTATTAGGCGAAGGAATGCTCTCCAGACATATTCTGTCATACTTACCCTCTTTTTTATAACCATCACCAAAAGGATAAATAAAATAGGCTGTCACAAAATCACCTTTTTTATTAGAGTTGATGTCATTAAGAATAATATCCTCATTCTTTATCCACCAGTTGACTCTATCAGATGTTAGCCACGGAAGGCGATCAACAATGATCAGTCCAGAGTACCGGTCATGTTCCGTTATAATAATTTCAACTTTTTTATGCTCATAGCGTAGGTAAGCCACAGTAGCAGAGACTGATAGAACTATAAGAATAAATAGTTTAAGCGTTTTCTTCATGAACCAGAACCCTGTATATCTACTGAGGCACTCATGTTAGTCATAAATGGACGAAATCCAAACCTATCATATCTTTGTAAAATAAACCATATTTTAAAGAATTGAAACTGACGGAATCTTTCTTTTTTAATGTCCTCAAGATCAAGGCCAAAATGATCTTGCCCTGTAAATTTTATTTTTGCACTCCAGTTTTTATCTCGAATATCAAGTTGAATAATTTCTATTTTTGTTGAGTTAACATCATGGATAGTTATACCTAGCCCATTTATTTTATCTAGGAACAAGGAGTTGAATTTTGGCAAGATGCCTTTTTTTATATAAGAAGTGATTTCTGGGATTTTATTAGCAGGATAAAACTTGTTTTGAAAATCAATGTTATCGTTCAACGCTTTTTTAATGTTTATAAGCGCTTCATTGGACTTTAAGATCTTCTCCCGATAAGCCTGATCCAGCAGCACATGGCTAAACGGGCTTCCGGTTCCTTTCATCATGTGCTCCAGCATCCGGTTGATTAAATGGCGGTACGGGCCGACCATGGAGTATGGCCAGCATTTTACCTGCATCTCTTCAAACAGCAACTGAGCGGCTTTTTCCCGCGTCAGGGGCTGGCCGTGATGGGCACCATATACCCCGGCAAAGCGGTTTTGTGGTGTGCTGAAGGGCAGAACGCGGGTCAGGGTGAAAGGGTCGACCACATCGGAGATATGGGTGAGACGAAACTCATTTTTCAGTGCACTTTCGCTGAGATCGCCATACTGCATATCATCCGCGCCGTAGTGATTAAACGGGCGGTGCGAGGTAAAGACGGTTTGTGGGAACACGGCTATCGACATCGTCACGGCATCCTTAGCATTATTATTATCCAGAGGGAAGATAAAGCGCGGCTATAGTAATAAGGTGCAATAAAAATGAAAACCCAGGCTGATTAGCGGTTGTCGTAATAAAAAAGGCAATATGAGAAAGGTTTTTCACAACAACAGGCGGTTATCTGAAATGATATTCAAGGTGATAAGTAAAAATGGTTGTTAAATCAATGGCAATGATCGCGAGTCTATTGATTAGTGGAATGAGTATGAACTTTTCAATTCTTCCATTTTTCAGCTAAAATTTGAATAAAATGACAAATATTTACTCAATTCTGATGTTTTTTAGCAATTCATGGCTGCCACTATTTAGGACGCGAATGATAGTTCTGATGCTTTTAATCGGCTTAAGCTATTTCAATCGGTCATACACTCTATGAATATTCCCATTTTTGTTGGATATATAAATGGCGTTGTCAAAGAAAAACTTATCGTCTCCGCTATTCATCGGCATTACATTAAGTAGGACATTTTTATCGACGCAATTATCCGGAGAAGGCATATCATCAAAACAAAGGCGGTCTTCTTTACCTTCCTTTTTATACCCTTTACCAAATGCATAGACGGAATAAGAAAACATTCCTTCTGGACTTTTGGAAACGATATGATAATTCTCTGTGATGTTATCTATATGTGAATACCACCATTTTATTCTGGAATGATAAGTTATAGGCAAATGATCAACAAATATTACGGCTACATCACCTATTTGATGGGTCGTGATAACGGTAGTGTGCCTCTTTTCCAGGTAAATAAAAAATGCACATGCAAATAAAAGCAAGGTAATTACTATAAATGTAGCTTTCTTCATTGGTACGTTCCTGCCACCTAAAGAGCCCAAGTAAAATATTTATAAAAATCACTAGTTTCTATATGGAGATAGAGTGAAAAATTTAGTCAGTGGGGTGGCGTTAATTAGAGTGTGAACAACCGTGATGAGGTTATCCACACACATAATACCCTTAGTTACTTTTCATAAGGTTCAACTATTTTTACTGGATCATATATTCTGCGAATATCTCCATTTTTGTTGGCCATGTAGGTAGCGGAACCGAAATAAAACTTATCTTCGCCATTTCCCCATGGCATCATCTGAAGTAGGATGTTCTTATCAACGCAATTTTCAGGTGGCGTCATCTCATCAAAACAGAGGCGGTCTTCTTTGCCCTCTTTTTGATATCCTTTATCGAATGCATAGACGGCATAAAAAAACATTCCTTCTGGGCGATCAGCAACAAGATGATACCTTTCTGTGATGCTGTCGATATGAGAGTACCACCATTGAATTTTGGCACTGTTAGTAACAGGCAAATGATCTACAAGAATTACCGCCGTATTACCAAGTTGATGAACGGCAATAACGGTAGACGGTCTGTTATTGAGGTAAATAAAAATTGCGCATGAAAATAACAGTAAGGCTATTACAATAAATATAATCTTCCTCATTGTTACTATCCTTTTATCTCAATGGTTGCACTCATATTGTTCATAAATGGTTTAAATCCTAATTTCTCATACCTTTGCAAAATAAACCATATTCTGAAAAATTGAAACTGTTTGAATCTTGTTTTAGTAATATCTTCTTTGTCCAGACCAAAATGATCCTGTCCTGTGAACCTGATAGTTGCTCTCCAGCCTTTTTGGTTTGTATCAAGATCAAGTATTGCTATTTTTGTAGAGTTAACATCATGAACTGTTATACCCATCCCA
The DNA here is from genome assembly GCF_011752615.1 of Candidatus Pantoea multigeneris. NCBI lineage: Bacteria > Pseudomonadati > Pseudomonadota > Gammaproteobacteria > Enterobacterales > Erwiniaceae > Pantoea > Candidatus Pantoea multigeneris. The sequence continues at coordinate 108,584 of NZ_VWXF01000006.1, read as the reverse complement.
TTTATTTTATCTAGAAATAATGAGTTGAATTTTGGTAGTATAGTTGAAGAGATCGCTTTGCGAGTCTCAGTGATAATGCTTTGTTTTATAGTGTCATTATTGATTATGTGCTTGTAAATTGAATCTCTAATTTTCTCAACAGTATCACCACTCTTGATCTTCTCACGATAAGCCTGATCCAGCAGCACATGGCTAAACGGGCTTCCGGTTCCTTTCATCATGTGCTCCAGCATCCGGTTGATTAAATGGCGGTACGGGCCGACCATGGAGTATGGCCAGCATTTTACCTGCATCTCTTCAAACAGCAACTGAGCGGCTTTTTCTCGCGTCAGGGGCTGGCCGTGATGGGCACCATATACCCCGGCAAAGCGGTTTTGTGGTGTGCTGAAGGGCAGAACACGGGTCAGGGTGAAAGGGTCGACCACATCGGAGATATGGGTGAGACGAAACTCATTTTTCAGCGCACTCTCGCTGAGATCGCCATATTGCATATCATCCGCGCCGTAGTGATTAAACGGGCGGTGCGAGGTAAAGACGGTTTGTGGGAACACGGCTATCGACATCGTTACGGCATCCTTAGCATTATTATTATCCAGAGGGAAGATAAAGCGCGGCTATAGTAATAAGGTGCAGTAGAAATGGAAACCCAGCCCGATTAGCGGTTGTCGTAATAAAAAAGGCAATATGAGAAAGGTTTTTCACAGCAACAGGCGGTTATCTGAAATGATATTCAAGGCGATAAGTAAAAATGGTTGTTAAATCAATGGCAATGATCGAGAGTCTATTGATTAGTGGAATGAGTATGAACTTTTCTGTTTTTTCTTTTGTCAGTTAAAATTTAAACCAAATGACAAAACTTTAAATACACAGGCAGGATTAAGCAAAAGGCCAGTATCCGTCGCCGCGCGCAGATACTGACCGGTAATCAATTAATGCTGTTGATCAAAACGATAAACCAGCCACAGTGCAACCAGTAACCAGATAACCGGTAGCGCTAAGGTACTCAGCAATACGTTGATGGAGAGTAACAGGCCAAGATTAAGTGTGATTTGATAACTCACATAGGTGATTAAGCCGACAATAACCGCGATCGCCAGGCGGCTTGCCACGCCGGTTGAGCGTGGATTGCTAAAGGTAAAGGGGATCGCCAGCAAGATCATGGCCAGAATCAGCACCGGTTTTCCCAGCTTCTGCCACTGCGCACTATTATATTCGCGGCTGGGCTGTCCAGTCTGGTTCAAATAGCCAATATAGCGGTGCAACTGTGTCAGGGAAAAACTCTGCGCGGGCAGGGTGAGCTCTGTCAGGCTCATGCCGGTAAACAGTGAATGCCACGGCATCTCTTTTAGGCTCTGCGTGGTTTCTTCCTCTTGCTGCCAGTTTTTCAGCTGCACATTATGCAGCTGCCAGATGCCGTCAGCACCCATTTGCGCACTGGCGGCATAAATGTAAGACGTCAACGAAAGATCTGGCGCGTATTTGAAAATCTCAATGCCGACCGGCTGTTGATGATTATCCAACGCTTTCACCGTCACGTACTGATTATCTTTTCTCGCCCAGAGGGTATTAATGGCGCTATCACTTTGGCCCGCCTGCGCCATTGCGGTATTTTTCAACTGTAGCGCCCGCTGTTGCAGCGGAGAGGCGACCCATTCATCCAGTACTGCCAGGGCCAGGGTTAAGATAACGCCGGCAGATAATGCGACCATCGCAATGCGCAATATGGACACGCCAGCACTTCGAATCGCGGTTAACTCGAGGTTTTTCGCGAGCTGTCCCAGGCCGACAATACCGCCCAGCAGGGCAATAAAGGGCCCCAGATCGATCAAGGTCCGTGGCAAAGTCATGATGACAACGGCCAGGGCCTGGCTCCAGCGATAGCCGCCGCGGCTGACATCTTCCAACTCATTGATCAGATTGAAGGTACTAAATAGCGGAAGCAGCAATCCTGCTGCGGCCGCGAAACCGATAAAAATATTGCGCATCAGATAGCGACTAAAAATATTCATCACAGCTTTCTCTTCAACCAGGCATGTGCACGGGCAACAAACAGCATGACACCCAGCAGCATTATCGCGGGCACCAGCCACAATCCTGGGATGGTTGGCAGGGAGCCATTAGCTACCAGCGTGCGGCCAAGATTGCCGCCGTAATAGATCAGGGTAAACATCAGGGTTAACGGCAGCAGCGGCGCAAAGCGCCCCTGGCGGGGTTTCACCTTACTCAGAAATACGGCCAGTAACGCCATTAAAATCGCGGTGACGCCTCGGCTTTGTCGCCACTGTAACTCTGCTTTGTCCGCCGAATCGGAAGAGTGGGACAGTTGCACCACCGAGGCGGCTTTGCGCCGGAATGTCACGGTTTGCACCAGGGGTTTGAGGTCAATATGCAGGTTTTGAAAACGCTGCATCTGATCGTCACTACCGGTACGGTCCAGCGTGTAGGTTGTCCCGGTGCGTAACAGCACGGAAGGGCTGGTAGGGGCTGCATTGACAACGTCCACCGACTGCGCGCGATAAACATTGGTGTGGTCATCGGAACGGGTGTAAATCAGGCTGTCGTAGAGATGGCTTTCACTTTTATCGATGCGGGAAGCCAGCACCATGCGGCCATCATCGCTGGTATTAAATTTTCCGGCCTGAAAGTGGCTGACGTCGAGACTGGATTGCGACTGCTGTTCCAGTTGATAAATCTTCGCATAGGCCCATGGGCGGCCGTAGAGCGACAGCAGCGTTACCGCAATCCCTAAAGGAATGGCCAAAACCAGGATCGCTTTATAGATTTTAACCGGGCTAGCGCCGGCGGCGAGCAGGGCTGTGATCTCCGAATCGTTATATAACTGACCTAAGGCGACGGCAATTGAGACATATAAACCGATGGGCAGCAGCATCTCCAGTGCGATAATCACCTTATAAAATACTACATCCAGTACAACGGAAAGGGCGAGCGTCCCGTTAGCGGCTTCGGTCAAATACCGTTGGGATGAGTAACAGGCAAACAAGAAGACCAGAAAGCCAACGATCATCGTCATCAGGCGGCCCACTTCAGCAGTAAGGTAGCGTTCAATCAGGCTCATAGAGGGGCTAATTCTCTTTGGTAATCAATGTGTGTAATAAAGTCATCACGCCGGTCACCTCTTCCGGGCTTAAAGCACCATCTTTTGCCCACTGCACGGCACCTTTCCTGTCCAGCACAATGATGGTGGAGCTCTCTTCAGGGAGTGACCAGGCAATACGTCCCGCGCCTTGGCTATCGATAATAAACTGCGCCCAGGGATAGTGTTTTTTGTTCTTCTCAATTTTGCCACGCACAAAAAAACCGGTGCCAGGAATCACATCATCGGTGTTTACAATGGTGGTCGGCTGAAAACGGTCGGTGGGAAAATCCGCTTCTTTTACCGCGGTGATCAGCAGCGAATTCTTTTTCTTCGCCGAAGTCCGCCCGGCGATATACTGAATAACCCGCACTTTTCCGGCTAACTGGCTGCTGTCCCATGGGCGATAGCTAAACGTATCCTGGTGAAGTAGTAACTCACCGCGATCGGCAATCGCTACCGCCGGGACTGGCGCACCGATAATGAAATTATGGGCGTGAGCCAGCAGGGGGCACATCAACACCATGATCAGCAGTGTATTTAACCCTCTCATTTTGTGCCCCTTGTGGTGAACTACATTGGGTAATGAGCAACCAGCAGCTCCAGACGCTGACGAATATCAGCATTTAGCTCGGCAGGTTCATCGTAAGATCGTCGGCCAGCGAGTTTATCCGCCACCATCTCGTCATGTTTATCCCCCATCAGGCCATTAATGGCTGCCAGCGAACGTGAAAGCGTCAGGGCTTCACTGTTGTGGGGATCGATAGAACGCAGGGTGTCGTAAAACGACACTTGCTGGCTGACAATTTTGCGCACGTCGTGGAACTGCTTGCCGGTTAATTTAGGGTTAGCCACTAAGACACGCAGTTTACGCATCTGATCCTGGCGGTAGGCAATAAAGCCAGATTCAGACTCCAGCCGGGTATGACGCAGGGTATAACGCACCAGCGACCACACGGGTTTACTGAGGAACAGGCGCAAGATAGCGCCGTAATATTTCAGATTCGATTGATTACCATTGCGAAAAGCATCCTGGAAATGCCCCATTAGCACGGTGGTAAAATGGAACAACCGCCCAGACTCATGGGCTTTGCTGTATAAACGTAGGGCAAAGCGCAGGTGTTTATAACGAGCACGAATGTACTTATAGCGCATACGTACCGGCGTCGGTAAATCCGGGTTCGCAAGGAACGCATCAACCAGCCCAACCAACTCTTCGCGAGTAAAGCCCTGTTCCCAGAATTGCAGGCACAGCGCATAGTTGTCGTCTATTTTATCTTGCGAACAGCGCAAACTGATCTCTGTTGGCAGTGTGGTTTCGGCATCAACGATGTCGTCTTCTTCTACTGCCGTAAACAGGCGATCAAGGGTCTCGGTGGAGAAAGTATTCATTTCAATATCATCATTATGAGTTGCTCTCACCGGGGACATTAAAGACCAGTGAGTCGCGCTTACGATAGGCATTCAGCGTTGGGATCAGGGAAGATAAAACGTCTAAGCACTGTCCACCAAAGTAGGCAAATGCCGCGCCCTGAACGCCAAACGCGTGCGAAAAGGCCACCAAAATAAAGATGTAAGAGGCGGAGGCCAGCGTCTGGGCAATCAAAAATGCCCGCTGTTTGCCCGCCATAAACAGCAGCGATTCCTGCGGGAAGCCCACCATCGAGACGATGATCGCACCCAACATAATTTGAATCAGGTCATAGGCTTCGAGGTATTTATGGCCAAAGACCACCGAAATCAGCGGTTTGCCCACCAGCAGCATGACCACGGCAACGCCAATGCCAATGCCACCGGCTAACAGCGCAGCGCGCAGGCCCAACAGCCAGGGTTTTCGGCTGCGGGGATCTAGCCGCATGATTTCAGGATAGAAACTTTTCTCCATGAGCTTGGCAGGCGTGCCCGTTGCGTCAAAGAAGGTCATGGCGATTTTAAACAGCCCGGCCGCTGCGGGCCCTAACACCACGCCAACCAGCACGGTACTGCATGAGTTCCTGGCTGCCCAAATGGTGTGGGCGAAGTTGGTTGTCCAGACAAAATCCCAGGCGCCTTCAATACGGCGTGCGGCGGTAAACAGCGAGGGTTTTAACGCGTGATGGATATTACGTCGCTTGAGTTCCGCAGTGGCAAACCACCAAAACAGCGTGCCACCCAATAAATTAGCCGCATACCAGCTGATCACAAAGCCTGGGAACCCCCAGTCGAAAGCGTAAGACAACAGACTACCCACCGCTTGCAAAAACGGCTTAATGGCTTGCTGGACCGCAATCAGGTCGAAGCGGTCAAAGGCGCGCAAAATACCGGTGGGTGTGGATGAGGTCATTGAGGGAATCAGTGTGCAGTACAGCACTGCCAGCCAGAAATCTTTATCATCCAGTCCCAATGCATGGGAAAGGAAAGGCAGCAGGGCAATACCGCCAAGAATGGCGACCGCACCGCTGGCAATATCGAGACCAAACGAAAACGAGGTAACATCTTTAAATCGCTGGATATTATTACGTTCCAGCGCGGGTGTGCCAAACTGGACCACAAACTGCCAGGTCTGGAATTTAATAAAGTCGCTCACTGCTTTGGCATAAGCCTGAATCACGACCAGTACACCAAAGAGTTCGGCACTCATGCCTTTGCCCGCACAGGAGAGTGCGACCAGGCCGAGCAGGGCGCTGGCGACACTCCCCGAACCTAAATAGGCGGCGTTACGCAAGATGGCGCGAAAAGCACCATCCCTAAACCAGTGTTTCATGGTAAATATCCAGTGTCAGTCACGCTTTTTACCTGCGTCTCATGCGGCATTTCTGCGGTGTTAAACATCAGTTTGGCTACCCACTTCAGCGGAAGACATTTCAGGGGCGTCGGCGCTTCTGCGCCCGGAGGAACGTGCAATAGCCGAAATCGCCTGTTTGGCGGTTTCCAGTACATCCTGATAAGGCATACGTGCATCTATTTCGAGAATAGCGGCACCGTTATATTTAAGCTTCACCATTGAAGCAATTTTATCCTGCAACTCTTCGTAGCTGTGATCCGGTTTGCGTGCAAAAGCGGTATCGACATCAATATCGAGACGAATAATAAGTTCAGGGCGGTACTGAGCCATTTTTAAATACAAGACGCGTTCTTTTTCCGCGAGGAGTTGGGTTAATTTACCCTGTGCGCGCTCAATACCGATGCCTGGGCCATCATAATAAAAACCAGAGATCTCGGCCTGAGGAAAACGGTCGCTAATAACCAGCACGCCGCTCTCCGCGAGCCGCTGGACTTTACGCAAATTGCGTGCACGCCAGAGCGAGAAACCATACATAATCAGCGCAGCCCACAGCGCAGGCGATTTATTACTCATACGCTGTGTTTTATCCGATTTAGCCGCCAATCGGCGCTCAAGCCAAACGCCGACAATCGGTAACTTCTTGATTTTATCCCCATCTTCGCCGGAGATAAGGCCCATGTAGCGACGTTCAGTGGCCCAGTGCTGTTGCAAGTCCTTGACCAGATCGTTAGTCAGCGTAGATTTGCCTGTACCATCGCTGCCGACAACAGAAATCAGCCCAGTAATTGTGGTGACAGGCACTTCATTCGCTATTTCTGATTTATTCGTTAACATAATATTAAATCCGGAATTATCGCTGGCGAGTAGTTAGCAGCGGCTGAATAGCCTGAATGGAGGCATTCAGTACGTGTTCTGCGGGATCTCTGCCATCTAAATCAAGTATATTTGCATGATTGAAATTGAGTTTAGGAATAACGGAGATTTTTTCCCGTAATGCCTGAATATCATGATCTGGCTTGCGGGAATAAGCTGTTTTCTCATCAATATCGATGCGAATTAATAAAGAGGGCTTAAAAGAAGACATCCACTGATACAGTTTTTGTTCACGTTTTCTTAATAACTGTACCCAGCGATTACCGCCCACTGTTTTGGCTAATTGCGGGCCATCGAAGCGAAAGCCAGCGACTTCTGCTTGCGGATAGCGATCGGTTATCAGCAATGTGCCCTGACGGGATTTTTTCAGCATGCGTCTGAATTTAAACACTCGCCAGTAGGAGAGCAGAAAGATGACCAAAGCGGTGGCATTACCCGGTGGTGTCGTGGGTTTTGCATGGACACCCGCCGATTTTTTTAACAAATAGCGGCCAAATATCCCGCCAATAACCGGCAGGTTGCTGATCCATTTGCCAATATGGCCGGAAGACTGCCCAAGATAGAGTAATTCAGTGGTGTGCTGTGCAGCAAAGTGTTCCGCAAGACTCACGGCTAACGTCGATTTTCCTGAACCATCACACCCGGTGATCGCAATAACGTTCACCAACGGGAGATGAGTAAATGGGGGAGTTTGATCACGCACAGTAAAATATCCAGCACTAAAAAAACTATTGTATTCTATTTCTCAGGGGCGTCACAATCCTTATTGTGCCTAATTTCATTCTCGTTTCTGCAATGCCATCTTATTTTTTGGCGTTTTAATATTTCGTGCTAATTGTGGCAAGTTGATTGTCCGATCGTGCGATGTCGCTATCCTTCGTAATATTATCTGGATTTGTTTTTTTGTGCTTTTTGTCACGTATTTACATTTGATTTTATGTGTTATTACCAGGCGATTTTTTGTCGTAAAAGTGATAAGTTATCCGCTCTAACATGAGAGCTTAAAAATGCGTGCAGATAATTCTTCACCGCTGATTGCGGTTATTGGTAGTGATGGCTCGGGTAAGTCCACCGTTTGCGATCATCTTCTTACGTACCTTGAAAATTATGGCCCTGCCGTGCGAGTACACCTCGGTAAACAGGCCGGAAATGTGGGGCGCGCTGCGGCACAGCTTCCTCTGATTGGTCATATGATCGGCCGGAAAATTGAGACTGACACGAAAAAAGTTCGCTCAAAAAGCAGTAAAATGAAGATGTTACCTTCACTTGTTATCTCCATTTTTGTCGTGCGTCGCTTATTGCGCTTTCGCCGCATGTTGGCTTTTCGTCGGCAGGGGCTAATTGTGTTAACCGACCGTTTTCCTCAGTCACAAATACCGGGTGCTTATGATGGGCCGGCGTTTCCTGAAAATAAACGCGGCAATCCGCTTATTACCTGGCTCGCGGGACGGGAGAAAAAAGCCTTTCAGTGGATGTCTGAGCATAAACCCGATCTGGTGATCAAATTAAATGTCGATTTGGCCGTGGCTTGTGCCCGTAAACCGGATCACAGTCCGGAAGCACTGGCAAGAAAAGTGGAGACCACGTCAAAACTGAATTTCATGGGAGCCCATATTGTCGATATTAATGCTAATCAGCCGTTAGACGACGTTTTGTTATCCGTTGAGAAGGCTGTCGGACAATTTATGCAAGATTATGGTTATGCTAATCACCCTCAGGTGATTCCGGCGGAATAATATTTCGCTGGCGAGACAGTTTACTCCTTTCTCGCCAGCGTTAACGGCGATGATGATAAAAATATCGCCATAACCCAAAAGCGGCTCATCCAGTGATGAGCCGCTTTTTTATTACTTATTCTTTAATGTGGCAAAGGCATCAATAATGGCGTCAATATCTTGATCGCTGTGGGCCGCATTCACACTGCAACGCAGCAAAGTAATACCCGCTGGTGCAGCAGGCGGTAACACCAGGTTGACGTAAACGCCGTTAGCAATAAGATCGCGCCAGTAACGCAAGCCATCTTCTTTTGAGCCAATCATTACCGGCACCACCGGGCTGATACGTGGGCCTAATTCATAACCCAGTTTTGCCAGTCCGTGATACAGGCGCTCCGCGTTTTTCCACAGTTTTTCGCGCAGTTCAGGTTTTTTAGCGACACTTTTGAGTGCCGAACGGACTGAGGCAATGATTGCAGGGGAGGGTGACGCGGTGAAAATGTAGGGGCGGCTGCTGTAGCGTAACACCTCCATCTCCTTGTTCCCCACGGCAAAGCCACCAATGGAGGCGAGGCTTTTACTGAACGTACCCAGAATAATATCCACATCCTGTTCTACGCCCAGTTCTTCCGCCAAACCGCGACCATTTTTCCCCATAACGCCAAAAGAGTGGGCTTCATCAACCAGTAAATAGCCACCAAGACGGCGTTTAATATCCACGATTTCTGCCAGTGGCGCGACATCGCCCAGCATGCTGTAGATACCTTCAACGATAATCAGCGCATCTTTGGCGCGTTCACCTAAGCGCACCATACGGCGTTCAAGGTCTTTGGCATCATTGTGACGGAAGCGAATGATCTCAGCACCGCCCAGGGCGCAGGCATCATAGATGCTGGCATGGCTGTCGGCATCAATCAGTACCACCGTCCCCGGCGTTGCCAGCGTGCTGATCACACCAAGGTTGGCGGTATAGCCGGTGGAGAACACGATGGCGGTAGGGCGATCAAACAGCTCGGCAATTTCCTGTTCCAATGCCAGGTGAGAACCATAACTGCCGTTCGCCATGCGTGAACCGGTGGTGCCGGTTCCCTGTTCTGCCAGTGCCGCCTGGCCTGCTGCAATCGCGGTGGCATCAAAAGTCAGACCTAAATAGTTATTCGTGCCTGCCAGAATGATTTTTTGATCGCCAATTCGGCCTTCGGTTGCAGAGTAGATTTCATCAATGCAGGTGCCGAAAGGATTCAGACCAGAGGTCTGGAACTGCTCACGCTCGCCCACCAGGCGGGCAAATTTATCATACAGACCCATGAGCGCTCTCCAGATGTGGCAACAAGGCAACCAGCAGTTGTTCTGGTGTTCTGACATCCAGCAGGATATTGATCGGGATTGAGATATCGTACTGATCTTCCAGCATCATCAGCAGATCGAGCACCAGAATGGACTCAAGACCAAGATCGTTAACCAGATCGCTATCAGGTTTCACCACGATCCCCGGTTGTACCTTACTTTGCAGGCACTCAAGGATATAACTCATTACATCGTCATGTTTTAACATAGGAACGGTGGCCTACCTTTATTCTCAATATTTAAAACTGACCTTCACGCAGGGCGCGTTCCAGATCAATTTTTGGGGTCCAGTTAATGTGTTCGGATAAGCTTCGGTAACTTGCCGACCAGTCGGGATGTGTCAACTCGCGGATCTTGCTGTGCGTCAGCATCGGTTCTTTGCGGGCGAGGCGACTCAGGCCCACCGAGATATCGGCTAACACCTTCAGGGCAGGCAGCGGGACGGTAATTAACCGCACCGGGCCGTTGCGTACCGAACAGCCAATTTGCTGCACGCGTTGCCAGCTATACCCAGCGGGAGCGGCATCGCAAAGTTCATACGTTTCACTGTGTGGGGTGGGTGCCAGCAGCCACTGGCTGACGGCTTCGGCAACATCCGTCACATGCACAAAAGTGAGCTGGGCTTCTGCTGCCCCCAGTTTTGGCAGCACACCTCGCAGCAACCAGCTAAACAACGGTTTCAGCTCTTTATCACCCGGCCCATAAACAGCCGTGGGGCGAAAAATGCCCAGCGTCATGTTCCCGCGCATCGCCGTTAACTGCTGTTCAGCAGTGTGCTTCGACTTCGCGTACCACGAAAGTTCTGGATGGCGAGCAGCCAGCGAAGACATGAACAGAAAACGCTGACACTGCCCGCTTTCCAGCGCGGCTTGCATCAGGTTTTTGCTGCCTTGCACATTGCAGTCGACAAAGGTGGCTTCTGTACGCCCGCGCACCTGTCCGGCGCAGTGGACAACATAATCCGCCCCACTGACCAGGCGCTGGAGGCTTTGCTGATTTTCCAGCGATCCGCTGATCCATGCCACTTTGCTGTCAGCCGATTTACTGACTGTCCGGGTCAAGGCCCGGACATGGAAACCGTGAGCAAGGAGATTCTGGACAATGTGTTTGCCAATAAAACCTGTTGCACCAGTGATCGCCACGGTTTTTGTCATTGCACGGCACCTGCCATTTCCAGGCTTAAGGTCGGCAAGGCGGCCAGATAGCGCTTCTTCGCTTCCGCACGCGCGGGTTTACCGGATGAGGTACGCGGAATACTGTGCGGTGGCAGCAGGTTGATGTGCGTTGAGACGCCGAATTCACTCTGGATGCGTGCGCTTAAGGAGTGAATGATTTGTGCACGTCGCTCTTCAGAAGTGACACGACACTGAATCTGCAAAATGATATGTGCGCCTTCATCCTGCTCATCAGTCACAAAGGCGATCGCATCACCTGAACGAATTTCAGGTTCAGACTCTGCGACATATTCAATGTCTTGCGGCCAGATATTACGGCCACGAATGATGATCAAATCTTTTTTGCGTCCGGTGACGTACAGATTACCGTCCAGCAGATAGCCGAGATCCCCGGTGTCCATCCAACCGGTTGCAGCAATCTGATTCTGCGATGCGCTGTCGCGGAAATAACCGCTCATCAGGCTCGGGCCAGAAATAAAGATATGTCCCACCCGGCGTTCGGCAACCGCTGCGCCCGCTTCATTACGAATTTCGATGCCATGGCCCGGCAAGGCTTTACCACAATTCACGAAAGCAGAGGTAAAGCGGGTATTTTTACCTGGCTCAACCGCCCGGCCATGGTATTCCAGCTCATCACGGTCAACCATATTGACAGACGTTGCCGATTCACCATCAAAAAAGCTGACAGCCAACGTATTTTCCGCCAACCCATAGCAAGGCATAAAGGCCTGGCTATTGAAATTGACGGCGGAGAAATGCTCGCCAAATTGCTGTAGCAACGCCGGAGGAATAGGCTCTGCACCCAATCCGGCGACGCGCCAACCGGAAAGATCCAATTCCGCCAGCTCTTTTTCATTGCTGCGTCGCAGGCAGAGTTCATAACCAAATGGCGGGGCCACAGAGACCGTTCCGCCATTCTTGCTGATTAATTTCAGCCATTGCATTGGGCGCATGGCGAAATCTTGTGTGCGTAAGTAATCCACCGATAACTGTGTGGCTACCGGTGTTAACAGGAATCCAACCAGCCCCATATCATGATAAAACGGCAGCCAGGAGACACAACGATCGCCGGCACGCAGTTTAATACCATCGTGGCTGATAACCTGCAGGTTAGACATCACTGAACGCTGGGTAATAATAACGCCACGGGGAAAACGTGTACTGCCCGAAGTGTATTGCAGATAGGCAATGTCATCCGGCGCGGGTAGCGTCAAGGCGATATCTTTCTGCGGCAGGGCATTAAACTCTTCGTTACTGAGAATCTGCGGCGGTGGCGCATCAACAACGGCTGATTTGATCAACGGCACCCATTCGTCACCGCTGATAATAACCGCCGGGCTACAGCTGCTAATAAGCCCCTGCAACTTAGTGATGTAAGATGCACGCTGCCCCACGCCCATTGGAATAGCTAAAGGCACAGCGACTAAGCCCGCATATTGGCAGGCAAAGAAGGCCTCGACAAATCCGACACTGGTTTCAGCGATCAGTGCAACGCGATCGCCCCGGTTTAAGTTCAGCGTTAACAGCCGTTGCGCACCTGCAATTGCCCGCTGTTGCAGCGTGCGGTAATCCAGTGACGCAATCAGTTGGTTACGACGATCGTAAAAATTCATCCCGGTGCTTCCCTGAGCAGCATAGTCCAGCGCTTCCACCAGTGAGGGGAAGTCTGCATAGCGCATAGGAAGAGAATGAGTGGACATTGTTTCAGACATAGACAAATTAGCCATAGATTCAAGTCACAGAAATCCTGTCAACTTTCACGAAAGCTGACTATTTCAATGTGAGTCAGTTTTAGAAAAATTTTTTTCAGTCACATCAACGTTGCCTGGAATTTAATCTCTTCGTGCGCAGGAGATAAGGCATCCGGGCCTGGCTGATTAACAGAATCGATTACAACTCTGAGCGTAAACCCATTTATGGATAGAATGACTTTAGGTTCAGTAAGCTATTTCTTTTCAGCACAGGATAGCGATTCGGTAAGTTAGTACTTGCCGAAAATACGTATTGTGACATTGCCTGCTGCTTTATTGTTTTATTCTTTTTGGGGTTTTTCCTACCTCAACACATCCTAAACAGAATACCCTCAGATTCCCATAAGTAAACGGTTCATTAAGGCTATGGCTGATTTTGAGCATCATATGATAAAAATATTACAGTGTGCGCCTGTTTGTGAATGTGACGGGGCTTATAATTTCCTCACAAAAAAAGCACAAATTCATAAAAGCATGTTTTGATAAACGAAAACAGGCTGACTTCTGCCAATAATATCGGTTAAGTGAAAAGAGTCAGGTGTTCCGTTTTAATCAGAAGTCGCGAAGTAGCCTGCTGTGCATGCATTACTGCCATTTTTATCTCCTAATGCCATATAAGGTATAAGTTTCGGCTGCCTCGAAAAGCAAGGCTTTTCCGAACCGCCTGTTTATGCTTTTTTACAATTCAAGGTTTTTTATGATCCGCATTGAGAAAGTTCAGGATAAAAGTGAGCTTAAAGAGTTCATCAATTTCCCTTCGACACTATACCCAAATGACCCTAACTGGATCGAGCCACTGTACCTGGAGCGAGAAGAACATCTATCTAAAAAAAATCCGGGTACTGAACATATTGTCTGGCAGGCATGGGTAGCAAAAAAAGGGAATACTGTCGTAGGTCGAATTACTGCACAAATAGATTCCCTGCACCGCGAACTCTACGGCAATGATACCGGTCACTTCGGCATGATTGATGCTATTGACGATCCTGAGGTGTTCAACGCCTTATTTACTGCGGCACAAACGTGGTTAAAAGAGCAGGGCGCCACCAGGATTACCGGGCCTTTTAGCCTGAATATTAATCAGGAAAGTGGCCTGCTGATTGATGGATTTGATACACCGCCCTCTGCGCTGATGACCCATGGCAAACCTTATTATGGTGCGCAGGTTGAAAACCAGGGATATACCAAAGGCATTGATCTGATTGCCTACTGGATGAAACGTACCGATCTGCATTTTTCCAGCGCGCTGACGAAGCTGATGGATAAGGTGCGCCAGAAAGTCACCATTCGCTGTATTGACCGGAAAAAGTTCAGTGAAGAGATGCAGGTACTACGCGAAATCTTCAACTCTGGCTGGCAGGATAACTGGGGGTTCGTCCCCTTCACGGAACACGAATTTGCCACCATGGGCGATCAGCTTAAGTTCCTGGTGCCGGACGATATGATCTATATCGCCGAAGTGGATTCTGTGCCCTGCGCTTTTATCGTCGGTTTGCCAAACATTAATGAAGCGATTGAAGGTTTAGATGGGCGTTTGCTGCCGTTTGGTTGGGCGAAGCTGCTGTGGCGTTTGAAGGTCAGCGGCGTGCGTACCGCCAGGGTGCCGCTGATGGGCGTGGTGAAAGAGTATCAGTTCAGCCGCATCGGGCCGATTATTGCGTTGTTATTGATTGAAGCACTGCGTGAACCGTTTGCGAAACGCAATATTGATGCCTTAGAGATGTCATGGATCCTGGAATCCAACACCGGTATGCGCACTATTCTGGAAAAAATCGGTGCTGAGCCTTATAAGCGCTACCGTTTGTATGAAAAAAATCTCGATGAATAAGGCAGCGATAAACCACTAATAGACCGAGAAGGGTTGCGGCATCAGCTCAGCCCTTTTTTATTATGAGCAGGGTAGAAAGAGCCACAATGAACGCGCAAAACAAAGAGAAAGGATTCAACCGTTTTACCCACAGTATCCGTAATTCCTGGGCGGGTCTGGTGGATGCCGTACAGACCGAAGATGCATTCCAGCAACTGCTGCTGGCGATGTCTGCGCTGTTGGTGGTTGCGCTGGCGGTGGATGTCACAAAAATTGAGCGGATCATTCTGGTCGCCAGCTGCTTTTTCTTACTGGTGGTGGAACTGTTAAATACCGCCATTGAGAGCGTGGTCGATCGTATCTCGCTGGAGATCCATCCGCTGTCTAAGCGTGCAAAAGATATCGGCGGTGCCGCACAGTTAGTCGCCATCGTCATGGTGATTATTATCTGGTTTATGGTGCTGATTTAAGGCCGCCCACGCGAATGGGCAGCCGGTATTGACGGCCAGCCCGCTTTTCCTGCGATCCGCATACACCTGCTGTTACCGAGGTTGTTTTTGCCTCGCCGCTTTGCTCTAATCGTCCGTTGATATTTGATTGATTCGACTACAATTAGAAAGCACTAAGCGCGCCGGTAAGAGTGTCAGCGCGTAACACTAAGTGAATAATGTGAGAGCTGAAAACATGAAAGAGATCGTCAACGGGTTTCTGAGTTTCCAACAGAATGTTTTTCCTGAAAGAAAGGATCTTTTTAAAAGCCTGGCGTCTAACCAGACTCCAAAAGCCCTGTTCATCTCCTGTTCTGATAGCCGTCTGGTGCCAGAACTGGTGACCCAACAGGAGCCGGGACAACTGTTCGTCATTCGTAATGCCGGCAATATCGTCCCACCATTTGGTCCAGAGCCGGGGGGTGTTTCAGCCACTATCGAGTATGCGGTGGTTGCTTTGGGTGTGTCTGAGATCATTATCTGTGGTCACTCAAACTGTGGTGCCATGAACGCCATCGCGTCCTGTGCCTGCCTTGAACATATGCCAGCGGTTGATCACTGGTTGCACTATGCCAACGCAGCGAAAGCGGTGGTGGAAGAGCGTAACTATGATTCAGCAGAGGTTAAGCTGACAGAAATGGTGAAAGAGAACGTTATCGCTCAGCTCAACAATATCAAAACACATCCATCAGTTTCCGTCGCACTGCGTAAAGGCAAGCTGCGTCTGCACGGGTGGGTTTATGATATTGAAAGCGGCGAGATCAAAGCGCTGACCCCAGGCGGGCAAGATTTCGTTTCGCTGTCAGAAAATCCTGACACCTGTTACGAGTAAGAGATGAAAGCGGCTGCCGTGTCTGCACGGCAGCCGCTCTGTTTTAGAACTTAACTTTGACCTGCACACCCGCAACCCAGGTGTCTTTGATATCTTTGTTGTAGAACGCGCCTGGTTCTTTGATGTACTGCACGCTTGGGCGTACAGACAACCACGGTGTCGCCTGGAGGGTATAGGTCATTTCAACCAGTTGTTCACCAATATCCAGTCCACCCACCAGATCCGCATCCGCCAGCTCGCCTTTCGCACGCAGACTTTCAACGGCATTTTCACGACTGTGCGAGTTATACACCGCACGGCCATAGCCAATAGCAATCGCATCGTTTGGACGCGCAGCAAACGGCCCGTTCAGGACGAAGCCTGCTGAGTACCAGTGACTGAAGGTCGATGTCGCTTTGTCGGTGGTCGTCGCCTGGCCGAAGATATGCAGGTTCTGACTGCGCAATGCGTCCGACTGCCAGATCGTCTGGTCTGCTAACAGATAAGCACCCCAGCGGTTGTTGGAGCGACGATTGGGTTGATCGATACGCGCAACGTTCGAGCTATCAAAGTAGTAGCCCAGCTTGTACTGACCTGGCAGATCGCTGTGGAAGTTATAGATCAGCTCAACCGGCACGATATAGCCAGTTGTCCCTGGTGCAAACGGCTTCCAGGCACGAGAAGATTCGCTGTTTTGCTGCGGGTTAACGTTGAACACCGCAGTTTGCAGCGCCCAGCTGTCGTTAAAGGTGTACTTCAACTCACCGCCGAGATGCGCGTTCGGGTAGTTACCCCAGCCGCTGCCACCTGACATTGAGAGAGGGTGCGCACAGAAACCGGCGTTCATGAAGTTGGTCAGGATCGACAAACCGCCGAAATCATTACCCATCGCCAGCAGGCCCAGTTTGTACTGAAGCTGTGGCGTGAACAGCGTATTGGTGTAGCTGAATTCGCTCAGACGGGTATATTCACCACCATACACTTCCTGGATTGGCAGGCGGTTGCCCACCAGATCGCCAGAGGTGCTACGGCCGCGACGGTCATTGATGGTCAGTTGGATGGTACCGGCATTCTCGGCATCCAGCAGACGGTTCAGATCAAAAGTCGCACCCAAACGGATCTGCTGCGCATAACGCGTACCGTAGGACTGGCCGCCGTTAAGGATGCCCGCGGTTTCAGAAACGTAGTCGCCGGTCAGGGTTACACCGCTTTTCACGAGGTCGCTACGAGCGCCGCCCCAGTCACCTGTCAGGCTATCCTGCGTGAAGAAATCTGTTGCTTGTGCAGCGGGAACTGCAAGTGCACACAGCAGTGCTACAGTCAGGTGTTTGATTTTAAAAGAACTTGTTTTCATTGTATACATTGTAAAAAGTGAATATGCCCTGTTATTGTACCGTTTGGTACATGTTAAATCGTCCAACATCTGACATTTCTTTACGGTACAAGTGTTTCTTAATATTTCAGTGCGTATCGTAAGTTTAGTTAAAGCTTCATTCGCGTGCGCTATCAGCAGCTACTTTTATTAGTTCACCCCTGCTTTTATGGAGCGCTGATGAAACGTCTTATTCCCACTTTGTTGCTGAGCGGGCTGTTAACCAGCCTGCCTCTGCTGGCCGCAGAAGTGACGGTCGAACAGTTACAGGACAAGCTCGATCATCCCTGGTCGGTGGCTTTCCTGCCTGAGAGCCAAACCCTGCTGATTACTGAACGCTCCGGGCAACTGCGCAGTTGGCAGCCGGGGAAAGGGCTGTCAGATCCCATCCAGGGCGTCCCTGAGGTCTGGGCGCAGCGTCAGGGCGGGTTACTCGACGTGGCGCTAGCGCCTGATTTTGCTCAGAGCCGTCGGGTCTGGCTGAGCTATACCCTCGCCGATGCCAACGGCAATGCGGGTGGCGTGGTGGGTTATGGCCAGCTCAGTGCGGATAATCGTCAGTTGCAGAATTTCAAAGAAGTGTTGCGGCAAACCCCGGCGCTCTCCAGCGGCGCCAATATCGGTACCCGCCTGGCGTTCGATCGTGACGGCTACCTGTGGATCAGCTTTGGGGATAATTTCCACAGCAGCAGCGCGCAGAACCTTGAACAACTCAGCGGCAAAATCATCCGTTTGAATCAGGACGGCTCAGTGCCAAAAGATAATCCCTTTGTCGGACGCGCTGATGCACGACCGGAAATCTGGGCTTATGGCATTCGCAATCCACAGGGATTAGCACTGAATCCGTGGAGTGGGGCGATGTGGGAAACCGAGCATGGTCCGCGCGGCGGGGATGAGGTCAATCTGCCCGAGAAAGGCAAAAACTACGGCTGGCCATTAGCAACCTGGGGAATTGATTATAGCGGCGCAAAAGTGCCGGAATCCAAAGGGGGAGAGGTCCCAGGGACGGTACAGCCACTGTTCTACTGGAAAGTCTCTCCTGCCGTCAGCGGGATGGCATTTTACAACAGCGCACGTTTCCCACAGTGGGATAAGAGTCTGTTTGTCGCGGCCCTTAAAGATAAAAGTCTGATTCATCTGAGCGTGCAGGGTGACAAAGTGCAAGAGAAAGAGCGATTGCTGAAAGATCGCGGTGAGCGTATTCGCGATGTGCGCCAGGGACCTGACGGTTATCTGTATGTTCTGACCGATGAAGCGGACGGCAAACTGTTGAAAGTCGGGCTAAGCGGGGACGCCGCAGCGTCCCAAGGGTAGTTAGCGCTGCCAGCGATGGACTTGCCAACCGCGCTGCTCGGCTTCTTGCTGTAGCAGCGCATCGGGGTTGATCACATGGGCGTGGTCCGCATGGGCCAGCAGTGGCAGATCGTTCATTGAGTCACTGTAGGCCCAGGTGCGATCGAATTTGCACTCATGCTGTAGCGCTTTCCAGTCACTCACGCGGTCTACTTTGCCTTGCTGATAGGTCATGATGCCATAGGTCTGGCCGCTGTAACGCTCATCAACAATCTCTACACCAATGGCTAATGCGGCATGGGCACCCAGACGCTGAGCGATGGGGGCCACCAGATGTTCGCCGCTGGCGGAGATGACAATAATGGTGTCACCCCGCTGCTGATGCCACGCCATGCGCTCCCGTGCAGCAGGGTAAACGCGTGGCACGATATCACGATGAATAAAGCGTCTGATCCAGCCCGCCACGGTAGAGGCTGAAAGGCCTTCCAGCGGCGAGAGGGTTTTCGTCATATAAGCTTCAATGGATAACGTGCCCGCATAGTATTCATCCATCAGGGCACGCTCTTCGGCCAGAATTTCGGGGCGGGCAAATCCTTGTGATACCAGCCAGCGCAGCCACAGGCCGGTGCTGTCTTCGCAAATTAAGGTTTCATCGAGATCGAAAAGGGCTAAGTCCATGGTCATCCTCCTCAGGCTGATGGCTCCCAGAGTAGCCGATCTTTGTGACGGACTTAACCATTCCCCGCAAAATCGGATTTAAACGCAAATTATTGTTTACAGGGTGAGCAAAAAAAGCTGGCAGCAACGCGCGGCGGGTGCCAGGGTTATTTTAACAAAATATAAATAACTTTACGGTCAAAGCATTTTTTTCAGAAGGCTCAGCGGTTAGCGTTGGCAGTATCGCCTCTACCCGCCTGAAAACACGGTTTAAATAAGGACAACCTGGTCACGCTCATGAAGAAACTATCCCTTGCTCAACGCCTGCGGCCCTATGCCGCGACCTCATTGTTACTCTTTATTGCTCCTCTGAGCGCAACGGCAGAAGAGGCTCCGGCTGCGCCGCAAATTGATGCCAAAGCATGGATACTCATGGATTACGCCAGCGGTAAAGTGTTGGCTGAATCCAACGCCGATCAGCGGCTCGATCCCGCCAGCCTGACCAAAATGATGACCAGCTACGTGGTCGGCCAGGCGTTGAAAGCCGGGAAGATCCATCGGGATGATCTGGTGACGATCGGGCAGGATGCCTGGGCGACCGGCAACCCTAAACTGCGCGGCTCTTCCCTGATGTTTCTTAAACCGGGCGACCGCATTCCGGTCGATCTGCTCAATAAAGGTGTCGTGATCCAGTCGGGGAACGATGCGAGCATCGCGCTGGCCGATTATGTAGCGGGTAGCCAGGACTCCTTTATTGGCTTAATGAACAACTATGCGAAATCCCTTGGGCTGCAAAACACCCATTTTATGACCGTACATGGGTTGGATGCTGAAGGTCAGTTCAGCACCGCGCGGGATATGGCACTGATTGGTCAGGCGCTGATCCGCGATGTGCCGGAAGAGTATGCCATCAACCAGGAGAAGGAGTTCACGTTCAATAATATCCGCCAGATGAACCGCAATCGTCTGCTGTGGAGCAGTAACCTCAAGGTCGACGGCATCAAAACCGGCCATACCTCCGGTGCCGGGAATAACCTGGTGGCTTCCGCGACAGAAAATGACATGCGTTTAATTTCGGTGGTGCTGGGCGCGGCAACCGATGGCACACGCTTCCGTGAAAGCGAGAAGCTGCTGACCTGGGGTTTCCGCTTCTATGAGACGGTGACACCGATTAAAGCCAATGCCCCCTTTGCCCAACAGCGCGTATGGTTTGGCGATGAGAAGCAGGTAAATCTTGGCGTTGCCAAAGATGCGGCCATTACCGTCCCCAAAGGGCAGATGAAAAATCTCAAGGCCAGCTTTACCCTGAGCTCGCCACAGTTGGAAGCTCCGTTGAAGAAAGATCAGGTGGTCGGAACTATCGACTTCCAGTTAGATGGCAAAACCATTGAGCAGCGCCCGTTGGTGGTGTTGCAGGATGTGCCTGAGGGGAATTTCTTCAGCCGTATCATCGATTTCGTGATGATGAAGCTCAACGGCCTGTTTGGTAAGTGGTTTAGCTAAGGCCAGAAGGATTCACCTTCCCTCTGCACCGCGAATTTCCTGTTGGAATCAGGCTGCCACTGTTGAAGCAATGGCAGCCTTTTTTCGCGGTGTGCGCTTAATGTCGGACCCAGCCCTTACGAATTGGCCCGGCAAACAGCACCCGGTAGGCCTGGTGAGTAAGCTGTAGCAGCTTCTCCCCATACAGGTGCCACGCAAGGTTGGAAGCCAGGCAGCCCAGCATGCCAACTAAGAACCCGCCCAGCATATCCATTGGCCAGTGTACGCCCAAATACACCCGTGACCAGGCGATCGCACAGCCGACAGCCATTAAAATCAAGCCGGACCACACGCGATGCCAGCAGATAAATGCCAACGCAAAGGTAAACACAATGGTGCCGTGATTGCTGGGGTAAGACTCATTGGCGGCATGGTTAAGGAACTGGTAGCCAAAGTTGATCGCAAACGGACGCGGGTGCGGCACCAGTACGCCTACACAGCCAGAAATTGCCAGCGCGTAAATCAGCGCCATACCGGTTTTAAGCACCAGCACGCGCTGGGACGGCAGATGAGAGTGCCTTCCCCACAGCCACAACGCGACAATCAACAGTGGCACCACCAGGATTAAATCCTGTGCGATAAAGGTCGCAACGCGTATTAGCCAGTGGGGGGAGTCAGGTGTGGCATTGATCCACAGAAATAACATGCGGTTAAGTGCATCCATAAGTCGGACCAAATCCTCATCAGAAAAAACATCAAGGGGTAAAAAGCGCACAAAATGCTAACGTCGAAACAGGCTCAGCCTAATCAAGCTCAGCCCGCAGGGATATAGCCTGGTTCTTAATTTACAATCAGGTTTCAGTTTTGTTTAGGTTTTTTTACCGTTGGGGAAATAAAAAAAGGCTTTTTTTAGAATGGGTTAAGAATTTTCTGGCAGAAAAAAACCCGCTAATCCTGGGGATTAACGGGCTCCACAATTTGGGGATTTCAAAGAAAAGCAGTGGCACTAATTCAGACTCTGGCCCTGGAAAAAAGTTCTGGACTCGGCAGAAAAAATTTTATAAGGGCAGTATCGGCCAGATAATCACGATTAATGTCCCTGCCAGGGTGAGTAACACGTTGGCAATGGCATAGGTTCCGGCATACCCCAGCGCCGGAATGTTACTGCGGGCGGTATCACAGATAATCTCCATGGCTGGCGCGCAGGTACGTGCCCCCATGATGGCCCCAAACAGCAGGGCACGGTTCATGCGCAGCACGTAAGCGCCAAACAGATAGCAGATCACCACCGGCACCATACTGACCAGCAGGCCGCTAACCAGCATTAATATGCCTTCACTGCCGAGCCCGTGATTGATACCGCTACCGGCGCTCAGGCCCACGCCAGCCATAAAGACCATCAGGCCGAACTCTTTCACCATGGTCAGTGCGCCCTGGGGAATGTAGCCAAAGGTGGGGTGGTTGGCGCGCAGAAAGCCCAGCAGGATACCGGCAAACAGCAGACCCGCCGCATTTCCCATTCCGAAACTGAAGTTGCTGAACTGGAAGGTGATCAGGCCAATCATCAGACCGATGATAAAGAAGGCACAGAAGGCCAGCAGATCCGTCATCTGGCTGTGGATCGCGATAAAGCCAATGCGGTCAGCGACGCTTTTCACACGACGAGCTTCTCCACTCACCTGAAGCACATCGCCTTTATTCAGCATAATGCTGTCATCGATGGGCATCTCAATCTGGCTGCGAATCACCCGGTTGAGGAAGCAGCCGTGATCGGTCAGTTGCAGGTGGCTCAGGCGTTTATTCACCGCGTTATGGTTCTTGACCACAATCTCTTCGGTCACAATGCGCATATCCA
Organism: Candidatus Pantoea multigeneris; assembly: GCF_011752615.1. NCBI lineage: Bacteria > Pseudomonadati > Pseudomonadota > Gammaproteobacteria > Enterobacterales > Erwiniaceae > Pantoea > Candidatus Pantoea multigeneris. Next base: position 86,100 of record NZ_VWXF01000006.1, on the reverse strand, counting down.
GCAGATCGCGATCGAACACCTCTTTGCCGTTGCGGAAGCTCGGGTCCAGACGCGCATGGGCATCGGGATAACCGACCAGAGAGATGTCATCCCCCAGCTGGAGTACGGCATCACCATCGGGGCTGGCAAGAATCCCGTTACGGCGAATACGTTCGATGTAGCAACCGGTCTGGCGGTGGATCCCCAGCTCGCGCAGGTTTTTACCGCCGCTCCACGCCACCAGCTCCGGGCCGACGCGGTAGGCGCGGATCACCGGCAGAAAGACTTTACGCTGGCTGTCGGCATCCAGGCCGCGCTCGCGGGCAATTTGCTGGGCGCAGGTCGGGAGATCCTGATGTTGTAGGCGGGGCAGATAGCGTGCGCCAAAGATAAGCGACACCAGGCCAATCAAATAGGTCACGGCGTAGCCGAGGCTGAGCTGGTCTTGCATCAGGCCGAGTTGATGGCTCTCACTGATGCTTTGCCGTAGCGTATCACCGGCGCCAACCAGTACCGGCGTTGAGGTCATTGAACCTGCCAGCAGACCGGCGGTTAAGCCGATGTCCCAGCCAAACAGCTTACCTAAACCGATAGCAACCCCTAATGCACTGACGATCATGACCAGCGCCAGCATGAAGTAGTTTTTACCGTCACGGAAGAAAATGGAAAAAAAGTTTGGCCCCGCTTCGACACCCACACAAAAAATAAACAGCATGAATCCTAAACTCAGTGCTGAAGTATTAATCGCAAAATGTTGCTGGCCAAGAATTAATGAAACAACTAATACACCAATGGAATTGCCCAGTTGCACTGAGCCTAAACGGACTTTTCCCAGACACAACCCAAGCGCGAGAACGACAAATAATAACAGGATGTCATTCCCGTTTAACAAATCCGCGACGTTAATGTTCACTGTTTAACTTCTTGTTTACCTGTAACCTGTTGAGGAACGTCCGGTTTTTCGCTATCTTAACCAGACCGTTTATCTCCGAAGCGGAGAGCGTTATCTGACGCGGCGGCTATTCTAATCCCTATTATCTTTCTCAGCTATTCGCTGAATTCATTCGTCAGGGCAAAGGACTGTTATATTTTATTTCCACCTGCGGTCCGCGTGGGTGAAAATCGAGTGTTTTGTTTAAATTTTGATAAAAAGGTGTGACATGGCACAGCAGCGTAATCAAAACACACGGGTTTTTACTCTCGGTGCGATTTTCTACACTCTGGTGTTTATTTGTGCTCATCACTTTTGGCTGAGTGGCGCTAATGCTTTGGGCGGCCAACCTGAATTGCTGCTGTTCTTGCTGCCTGGCATGCTCATCGCGCTGTTACAGCCGGAGCGCGCATTACAGATGACCTCTGTCTCAGCACTGAGCGGGACGTTACTGGCAATGGTGCTGCTCAACACCACGTTGTTTAACCACGCTTCGCTGGGGCTGATCAGCGCATGGGCGCTGAGTGCGGTGTTCTGGGCTGGCTGTGGTGCGTTGCTGCTGCGTCTGGTGCGTATTGCCTTCTACCTGACGCACTGAAAACAGTGATGCCCGTTGGCCGGGCATCAGCATGGCATCAGGGCACATAAATCACTTCGAACGTACTTTCACTATTTGGCGCGTTTTTCACGCTACCGTCAACGTAACGTATCTGCACATCGTAGCGATACACCGTGGCTTTTTCCGGATGCAGGATCAGATCCAACACCGGGGTCTGGTGGTTTAAGGTCGCCTCCTGCTCTGTCGCCGTGAGTTCTTTTGTACGCCCCTGAACGCTGACCAGCACGCTGGCTACCGGTTTCGGCCCGTGTGGGTCCCATAATGCCGCACTGGTTTTAAACAGCAGCGGCGTGTTGATCACCGCAGGCGTTGGCTGGCGGATAAAATCCTCCACCTTATTTTTATAGCTGCTGTCCAGCGCCAGTCTGACCGGAATATGTTCCGCAGGGAAGCCGGTAAACGTGGTTTCAAGATACCCTTTGAGCAAGGTACTTTGCGGGGCCGTATCAAAGAACGCATCCCAGATCTGGGCAAACTGATGCGACGGCAGCGAAAAGCTATCGGCAATGCCACTCTGTAGATCGACCAGCGCCCCGGTTTGATGCTCGCGGCCGGCTGGAAGGGTTAACCACAGTTCCAGCTTATCTGCGGTGGCAAACGGTAACAGACGTCCATCAGGGTGATCGCTTCTGAACTCGGTGGTGGCCTCATTGATGCGTGCCTGCTGGACTTTAGGTAGCACAAAATAGTCTAGCTGTACGCTGACTTCGTCCAGTGAGGTCGCGCCTTGTGGCGCATTAAACGTAATCGACAGCAGCGGTTTGTTACTATTTTCTGCATCCGTCGCCAGTACAAATTCATCGGCCAGATAGTAAAGATAGTTTTTACGGTAGTTATCCTGGTAGTAGTTCACCGTTTTGCCGCCAAACGGGATCGGATAAAGTTTTAACTCCAGCCCGCTCTCCGGCGGGGCGATCCCCTGATAGATGTACGGGTAGTAGTCTGGTGCGAAGTAAAACACTTCCGGATCGGTGATGGTATTCAACAGCCCCTCATCAGACTTCACCACCACTACCAGCGTAGTTTGCGATTCATATACCGAGAGCGCCCGCAGCAGGGCATCGCGTTCCGCTAATTCGGTGATATCCAGTTGACCACGGTAGTGATTCGGCTGCCCCGCTTGCTGCACGCTGTTGAACACCATTTCTTGCGGTTTGCCGAAAGTGTCATAACTCAGCACCACATAAGGCGTACTTTCAACCGGTTTGTTCAGGCCAAATTCAACCTCCATCGTCCAACTGGTGCTGTTATTGTGGGTGCTGATTTGGTAGCGCTTTTCGCCTGACACCATTTCGGTCCCTACTGCAGCGACCAGGTCAGTAGGTAAAGCACATACCGCCCGACTGGCCTCCTGCGGGTGCAGGTTAAACTGCTCACGCGCATTGCTCAAAATCACCTTATTCAGGCTGACTAAATCAGTAAGAAAGACGTTCATAGTGTTCCTTGCAGTGATGATGTTCAGAAAGCTGGCGGAAGCCTGCCAGATGCCGGGAAGTCCAGAGATATTGCCCGTCATGGCGGCGATACAGCGGCAGTGCCAGACGAGTCGCGGAAGGTTGCCAGTGGGCAAGCGCATCAACCAGAGGCCTCACTTCTGTGATGCCGTACTGCTGTGCATATTGCAGCGTGACAAGCCATTCATGTGGATGTGCATAGTAGGGCGTCAGCTGATTGAGACGGTCGTAATCCTCTCCCGCCCAGGCGATGGCGCGCGCCAGCATTTTGAGTATCTGCGCGTAAGCAGGAAACTGATTGCCACCGGTCTGCATAAAACAGTGCATTAAAATCAGCGCGTTGGTGTTCACACAGCAGTCGAGCTGGTCGATGGGCTGATCGTCGCGCATCCAGGTGAGCAGGGTGCGGACCTGCGCCCATTTATGCTGCAAGGGTTTTAAACGCGGGTCGACTTTGGTCACCTGATAGTTATTGATTGCCAAAATGGTCTGTTGCAGGTGCAGCGGGGTGCGGCGACCAAAGCGATATAACACCTCGGTGATCAAGGCGGTATCGTCCACGTCTGGCGTAATCCGCTCGGTGCGCATCCATGGCGGATGTGCATCCCGTGGCCAGAAGCTAAACCGATAGGGGGTGGTTTCACACCGTTCCAGGAAGTCGAGAGCGCGTTCAATCGAGGAAGCCGTCTCAGGGGTATATTCCAGCGTGCGCAGCACCTGAGCCGTAACAAAACCGTTCTCGTCCTGATGCCACTGGCCGTCTGGCGTCAGGACTTCGGAAAGAAATGCGCCGCTGGAGGCCTGGCTTTGTCTGAGTAAGGCCGTGACTTCTCCGCGTTCTACGGCGGTCTTTTTGCTACTGACTTGTCGGGTAATAAAGCGCCCACTTTGTGGGCTAAAAGTACAGTTAAGGGCAGGGTTACCCTGTTGATCAACAGAAAAGCCCAGCACATTAAACTGCAACGGTATCTCTGCCTGTATCAGCGTATCCAGTAACGGCAGGCGCAGCTCGCAGCGCTGCTGGAACGCCTGAAGCCATGCGGACACATTGGCATTAGATCCGCAAAAACCAGGTGCCGTGGTAAACAGCGTGATACTGACCAGCTGCCGCCGGTGAACCGCCAGGCTAAAGCCATAGGTAGTGGCCGGGAAGTCCGGCTGATTCATCTCCAGCGCCTGCTGTAGCAGCGTCGCCATGCCCTCGCGCATGGGCAAGTTCGCGCCAAAGTGCTGCATCACGTCCATGATGGTGGGCAGATCGATCTCCGCCTGATGCCACAGCAGATAATACTCCTGTGGGCTGTCAGGTTGGTCAGGATAGTAACCCGCCATCAGCGCGCTTAATCCGCTGTAGCCACATAATGACGTCTCCGCGGGAAAACCCCATCCGTCGGGTAGCTCGGAGTAAACTTTGGTCTGTTGGGCCTGCGCGCTGTACTTGCGTCCCAGCCATGAGCCAAAACGGAGAGGCAGCGCACTGTGCTGCCACTGTGCCACCTGATGAAAGCAGTGCTGGCTCTCGGGAGATGTACCCGCCCAGTCTGTATAGTGCCGGGCAAAGGCGCTAATGGATCTCGCGGCCTGTGGCTCCGGCAACAGCGGATCAAAAGTGGCGGCCAGTGCCTCAGGCTTTGCGCTGGAGAGAGAGAACTCCAGCGGAGAACCGTTGTAGCCGAGCAGGCTGTGTTGCCATGCCGAGATCAGCAGCCCGGAGTCGATGCGTGATGCCATGAAGCGCTGAAGATCCGCCTGTAGTGCTTCCTGAATCCACGGCATACGCTGACCAATACTGTTCACCAGCGCCTGCCATGTCGCAGGGACCACCGTCCATACCGCCATCATGCAAGATCCTGCGGAACCGCTGGAATCACGATCCCTGCCGGATTTGGCGCGCCGGGTTTAGTCACGGGTTGGCCGCCAACCGGATACCAGGTAATGGAATAGTTTAACGTCCAGGGTTTTGTCGTGAGATAGCGGTATTTAAATTCCTGACTCTCACTTTTCGACGGGCTGAAGGTGAAGGTTTTGGACTTTTCACGCTCAGTATCATCTCGCCACTCAAGTTTGACCTGCACCTGGTTATATTTCTCCCAGTCAAAACTGCGGTCCGGCAGAATATCTATACTGGCGAGGGTTAAGAAATCGGCGGGATCGAGGTTAAACAGCGTGGAGGCGGTCTCGACCGGATTACTGTAGCTGGTACTGCCTTCCCAGCCGCTGGCAATGGCCGACTTAAACACGAATTCGGTTTGCAGACTGAACAGCGCATTCTCCTGCTGGCTGCGTGCCAGGTTCTTGATCCATTTATCGTCATCGGTAGTAAAAGCCGGAGCCGTGTAAGGCGTACCGTCATAGGTGAGCTGGACGCTGGCGGCTTTCAGGCCATACTCGCTGAAGCCATCCGGCCCTAGCACGGTGTAGTCAATCTGCTGGAAGAAGGGATCGTTAACGTTGACTTCGAGGTAATAAGGGGCTTCTTTACTGACCTGTAACAGATCACTGCCAATGAAGTTCTGCGGTACGGCGGACTGGCTCAGCGCTTTGGAGTAGCGGTAGTTGAAGTTCAGCGTTTTGGTCTCCTCTTTTCTCACCAGCTTGATCTCCAGCGAAGCACAGGGCAGTAATCCGCCTGCTTGTTCCTCTTTCTTATCTTTGTCTTCTGTTTTGCTCTCTTTGGCTTTTGCACTGGCGATCAGGGATTCCAAAATCGCATCACTGGCGGACTGCGACTGGGCATTGCTTTCGCCATTAGGCTGTAAGGTAGCGGTAAAGAAACTCTTTAAAATCTCCTCTTTAACGAACTGCAAAGCCCATTCGCGCTGTTTTTCTGCCTCATCACCCGGCAACCCTTCGGTGACTTTGATCACCAGGCTTTGGTTCTGCTGGAGCTTTTGTATCACGCTGTCAAAGCCAAGCCAGAAGCTGGCGGGGGTCTCTACCGGAATCGGGATATTGGCGCCGAATTGAGTATCGAACTCGGTATAGATGTTCTCGAACTTCGCGGTAACTTCCACCTTAAGTGCAGGAGTGATGCCGGTATAAGTGAGGTTGTAGGCCACCGCGGCTGGCGCTTCGCTCTGGCTGAATGCTGCCTCCAGTATCACCGCCTGCTCAGGCGTGAGCTTCGCACTGAAAATAGCGCTGTTACTGCCGATCAGGCTGGGACTTTGAGCGCTGATCAACTCGCCATTAGCATTCCCGACATCCAGAACAAAGAAACTGACGCTGCCTTTATCGTATGCCACCGGCGATTTACGCGGCGTTTTAACTTCAACGTTCAACGTTTTCAGATACTTTTCAAAAGCGCGCTGTAAATCACTTTCATCCAGCGCGGTGTTCACCTCAAAATTGAGGTAACCGCCGCGTTGGCTACTGTCATTACCGGTGTATTTAATCAGGGCAAATACCGGCTTACCGTCGCGTTTTGCCAGTTGGAGGGTTTCAGGTTGATACCAGAACTGGCTATCGTCACTGTCATCGGCAAAAAAGGTAATGCCATCAACGGTGGCGGTTTTTTCACGCAGTAGCAGCATAAGGGTTCCTTAATCACGTTGAGTGATATCAATGGTGTCTGCAACGGTGCAGAGAGGGTAAGTTTCAGTGGGTTGCTCGGCGTCCAGATAGCTGATAATCACCATCAGCGTGATCTTTACATGTTGTGGATCGGGTTGGTCGGCGCTGAATAGTTGGGCATCAGGTTGCAGCCGGGTAAATTGCATCGTCTGCTTAAGTACAGGAGATGAGTCACCCGCGTAAGGGAATTGCACCACCGCCAGGATCTGGCTTATTTTTTGCCAGTCGGCACTGGCTGAAACCAGCAGACAGCGCTGTGGATAAAGGCGCGATGACAATATCGCCTGCTGCCCAATCGGGTAGCTGACAGTCGCAGGGAGGTGTGGTAATCCCGCTGCGCGCTGGTAGCGGGCAGCGAGGTTGAACTGAAAGTTGTCGATGCCCGGTAGCAGGACTGACCAGCCAGCTTCGGGTTGCTGGGAGGTTAAAATCAGGCTGTTGCCTGTCGACTTTTGCTCCTCGTTAGACGCAACGCAGGTCAGTTCCAGCGTGATTTTTTCATACCACTGCCAGTTAAAATCGGGTTCCGCCAGCAAGGTAAAGTTATAGCGACTGTACAGCGATGCGGCATCGATCCAGGCTTCTTCCAGTGTGGTTGTATACACATCTGAGTGAATCTGGCTGATCCCGGCAATCGCGGACTGGAAATAGAGCGTAAAACTATACTGCACTGGCCAGTAGGTGCGGCCAGTCTCTTCATCAATAATCGCGGGGGCGCTAAAGGTTTTACTCAGGCTGTCCTCGGCGGTGAAGTATACGTTTTGGTGGATCTCGCCGTAGGTGATGTTTACCAGCAACAGCAGGATATTACTGTCGAGTTCGCTATCCAGCAGATGAAAAGTCACCTTGCGCTGCGTAAAAAAATCGTCGTGAATCTCCTGTTTGCGAATCACCTTATTTGGCTGGTAATCGCTACCGGCCACCATCTCCGCCAGCAGTGCCTGAGGGTAAATCGATCTTTTTACGGCGCTGTACTCTTCCAGCCGGGCACTCAGTTGGCGGTGGCTGTAATCGTGCTGAACGGTTTTTTGCAGGTAAAAACCGATGCGATCCGGAGATTGTGCTGTGGGTTCACTAAATACCGGGCTAAAAAACTCGGCCAGTAGAATTTGCGTTAACTCTTTTCCCGCCTGTTCGATAACCGTGTCGGGATCGACAATGCGGGTTTTAATTACCACCTTCTGTTCGGTAATTAATCGACTGGAGATGTTTTCGATATCGGTTTTAAAAAATAATAAATTAAATCCGACATGTTGCTCCAGATATTCATAAACCTGTTGCCACTCGGCCTGTAATTCAAATATGGAGGGCGGTAATTGTTGTAGATAATCAATTTTATAGCTTACTGCCAGCGGCGTGGTTGCTGGGTCGGCTAACAACGCGCTGAAAATTTCTATGTCACTGGCCTGGGGAAATTTCACTGCCATATAGCAATACTGCGCACTGTTTTGTACAGCCTGAAAAATCTTGGGTTCGAGAAAGCCTGAAATATCAAGCGTGGCATGACAATCTGTTGCCTGTAGTGGCAACAGAATGGCATCGGCAGGGATATCCAAAAGAGCGGCGGCGGCCTGCGCTTGCTGAAGCGTACACTCCAGCTGGCATTGCAGGCTGAGCATGGCATAAAATACGGTTTCCTGCTGCTGGCTGTTACGATAAATGTTAAGGGCGATCTCAGGTTGATTTGCTGCATTAGTTTTTATTTTTGGTTTTTCTGCACAGTAATAAAACAGCGTGCGCTGTTCATTAGCGGCAATGAACAGCACATCCTCGCTGGCCTGGCTGTAATCGATGCGATATGTCTGCGACATAATAATATTACCGTTAATGTTGAAACCACCAATGGCTATTCAGAGTAGAGTAGCCATTGGTGTTTCAGAGATTAAACTTCAAAAATAATTAATTCATTTTCGATATCGTTTTTAATCGTTTCAGGTGAGGCACCCCTATAAACAATTGTCGCATGATAGCTGGCTTTAATGTTTATTTTTGATGGCGATCCTGCCAAATGGAACGTAATAGTATCGGATTTGGCATCACCGTCGAAATCTTTCAGGATGAACTGTTTAGCCTGAGTCAGGTTATTAGTCGTATCCTCAACGGTCACTTTTAGCACCAACTGAGAAACCTCCTTGCCTGAGGTCGGCGTAATAATATAGGTATAGTCCTGCACATAAGGTAAAGCATTTTCAACCTGAATGCTTTGAGAGCGAATGCCATTATACCCTGGTAGCTGAGGATTCGTTTCCCCGGTATCCGGGGTGCCGTTCAATACATCGCCATTGGTCAGGCTGTATTCAAGTTTGTAATAAAGCGGCGTACTGTAGTCCTTGCCCACGGCAAACATAATAGGGTTCGGACTGTTGTCTTTATTAATGATACGCTCTTCTTTAAACACCGGGATGTTGTTGGCGCTATCGGAGAACTGAGCCAGTACTTTGATCTGGCGGAACAGGTTCCACTCTTGTGCCTGAATAACCGGAACGATCTCTGCATACACCAGGCCACTATGATCTTCGATATCAAGAGCAATAACTAACTTATCAGCTACCTCTATCTCGTCTGACTGGTAATACTCAGCACCGCCGCCGGTAAAGGTCACTTCGTAATTGTAGGAGAAAGTACGCCCGATTTTTTCCTCTAAATACCATTTTTTAGTTTGTTGTTCACTTGGTTTGTCTTTATTAAAAATCAACGTATCAACATCACCGTTATATTTAACATTGACGATGACATTTGAGATGCGATATTTTTCCAGATCTTTCGGTACAATGAAAGTTGGCTGGAAATCAGTAAAGAAGGGATCGTCCAGCGTATAAGCTTTAAAGTATTCATCCACTTTTTCTTCACCGACAATCGAAAGGATTGAAGGTAGTGGTGTTTGAGGGTAAATGGAAAACGACACGGCGGAGTTTTGTTCATAAACCCGCTCGAAACTTTTTAGCTGGTTGAGGGTCTCGGTAAACTGGCGGTACTCACCGGCATCATTCAGGAGGTTCAGGCCGATATCTAATCCGGTCTGGCTACTGAGAATTTGTTCGATCTGGCTTTGCCCCCAATTATTCAGATTCTCTACCCATTTATTATACTGTTCACTCGTCATTCCAAGGTCAGTTTGGGTAAGCGTAATATCCGTTAGCACCTTGAAAGCTTCTTTCTCACTGAATTTCTGCGTAATCTCTTTTTCATTCGCGGACCAGGTGTGGTGACTGGTTTCCAGCACCAGACTTTTAGTAATTTCACTGTCGAACTTGACGGTGACTTTCGCTGCAGGCAGCAGAGCATTGAGATTGAAGTCAAAACGGACGCCGACACTGGGGCCTTCCTCACTGCCTTTCAGCACTTTTTCAAACAGCTCTGCGCCGGCTTTAGTCAATGAAACACTGAAGACGGTATTGTTATCACCGAGGCCGGAAGGTAGCTGCTCCGTTGGGATTTCACGGTAGAAAGCCTCGTTATCATCAAGAATCAGTGTGGCTTTCGCGGAGGTATAGCTAGGCAGTACCAGTTTTATAGCCTGAGCACTGGCGGGCATCAGGTCAGATAAAAACTGGTCGTCACCTTTGGTTTTATCATATTTGTTCAGAAATTCGCTGGCCTGAGATTCAGAGAGCCCAGTGTTCTTCAACGCCAGATCTTTGTCCTTCTTTTTTTCTGGATCGTTGGGATTAGCGACGTATGCCTCAGTAGCTTGCGCATATTTGACGATCAATTTGGATTTTGCGGTCAGCTGTAAACGAAGATCGCTGCCTATCAATTCTGTTTTAATTTGTCCTTGTAGCTCGCTGTTCGGCTGAGGCAAAATAACGCTAAACATCGCGTAACCGCCTTCCTGATCTTCACCACGATATTTATAGAACATAAACTTGGGTTTGCCATCCTGTGATTCAAACACCGGTATTTCTGGCACCACATACCAGGTGTTTTTATCCTCGCTGTCACCAAAGCAAGTATAGGCGTACTCTGTGACACCGAGGTATTCGTCAGTTTTAATCTTAACGGAAATACGTTGTAAGCTGTTTAACATACTTAATTCCTCTTGATTAAATTATTTATATTGCAGGGTGATAGGGGATGATGTGGCTTTTAACAGGCCTGAGTCATAGTCTATTGGGAATAATCCATTGGGCTTTCCTTTCCAGCTATATTCTATATAGCCATCGCCTTCACGCGAGTAGGTGTTTAACAGCCATTCTGAGCTCCATATCTGGTTGCTAAAGGAGATGGAGTATTTGTTTTTCTTTACCCCCGCAGAGGCGGGAATATAAGTGGCTTCGCCAGTAATCGATTTAAACGCTCCACTCAGTTGTCTGGCATCGAAGATGATGCTATGCCAGCCAATATCGGCTTCCTCCAGGAAAATATGCTCATCCCAGTCGAGTTCGGTCGTGAATTTGTTGTAATCCCCGTAGGTAATTTCCAGCGTTATTTTTTGCGTTGCGGCGCTGGCCGTAATCGTAGCGGGTGGGAACAAGGGCCATGACAATGACAGGCTATCTTCACCCCAACGTAACGTGACAGCAGCAATCCCCAGCGCGACCGGGTCCACATTCAGGATGAACTGACACTGTTTCTCTTCCCCTGGCTGTTCTGTGCGGTCAGGTTCGGGCAACGGGGTCTTGCTGACGCTGACAATGGAGTTATATGGCAGATAGCCCAGGATCGGAGCGATATCAATTTCGTCCCTGAGCAAGTAACGCTGAGGGTAACTGTTGCTTTGGGTAAACTCGTAATCAACTTCGTCAGGAATCTGGCTGGCATCGCTGATGTTGCGTAGCGTGCTGGCGAGAGACAAGGCAGCCAGAGTGATGACGCCTTTCTTTGCTTTATCGCGCGTTTCCGCCGCCGGGCTATTGGCGTACTCCTCAATAACCTTCACGTCATCTGTCGTGATTAACTGCTCTAGCAACAGTTCAAGTTGCTCACGCTGTTTTTTATCTTCATTAAATGCCTGATGCAGTACCGCAATCCAGTCGGCGGTGAGCTCTGCTGAGGACTTACACTGCACGATAAATTCACTGGTGGTCTGGAGTAGAACTTTATTCTCCTGACCCTGAATCGCCCCGGCCAGTTGCTCACTCTCTGCATGGGTCAGTGGCATCCGATTCTCTTCAAACGGGACGCAGTGGCTTCCTTCAGCCCGAAGGAACCTCAGGCCAACGGCATGCGTAACGCCCTGCAGGGCCAGCACGGGTTGTTCAGAACCCGACAGAAAATGCTGGCGGATATAATTTTTCAGCGGCGCTTGATCCAGCGACAGGTTGGGTACTACAAAGGTGGCCAGCCCTCCGGCGGTGCTGGTGGTCAGCTTGAGTGAACTGGTTTTACTGCTGCCAGTGGTCGTGACCAGATCAACGCTGGCCCTGGCGTAGCTATAATGCACGCTATCTTCCCGCTGATCGTGGAAAGCCAGTGCCGGCGAAAGGATAAAGAAATTTTCCAGGCTGGTTGCCGGATCAAGAAATTCACTGCTCATTCTTCAGCTCCAATAAAGAGGTTTTGGTCATCGGTAACCCAATCAGACCATGGGCCTTCCTCGCCAATGCGATAGCGAAAGCGTGGATGGAATAGCGAGGTCACTCGCCAGTGATAGATAAATTCATCCTGCTGATGGGTAAAAACATGCAGGTCTTCGTCATACCCTTCTTCACTGATAAAACAGAGCATTACCGAGGTGAGGGATTCTGCTAACTGGACGCGGATCGTTGCCTGATGCGGGCCATACTGGGGGAAACTGGACAACCCAATCCGGCCTGACTGAGTCACAGGCTCCGGTAAATCAACCACTCCGCTACCGCCAGTTTGATGTGCGGCCAGTCGGGCCTCGCTGTTTTCGCTCAGGCACGGGGCGCTAAAATTGGGGGTGTCTACGCTCAGGATGAATGTCTGACAGAGGTCGCCGGAACGATACTTGCCGGTTAACTCGCTGCTGTGCAGCAAATTGCTTTCTGCCGTCAGGCGGAAAAAGCTCACCGGCAGGGAGCGATAATCCAGCACGTCTACCGGCTGGCTAAAAGATCGTTTTTCACCGACAAACTTCAGGTAACCCTCTGTCGCAGGTACGTTAAGCAGTAGCTGATAGTGATAACTGCCACTGGCCGGGTAACTGTTATTGCGAAAGACAAACTGCAACTCAGATTTGCCGGGGCGCAGTGACTGGGTGTCGCTCTGTGGCTGTGGATACAGATTGCCCGCCGGAATACTTATCTGCACATCCAGCGCTGTTTCGGCCACCAGCCCTTCTGGCCAGGCGTAGATCACCGTGATTGCCAGCTGATCCTGCGGCAGGGCGGGGGTAGTAACGCGATGGATAATGTCGTCGGGTTCAACCTGAGCGATCTGTTGGGCGGCACCAAAAGGATCGAACTGGAAGCAGAGTGGCCGTTGCGTCAGGACTTCCCGCTGTAGCTCGAAAATTTCACGTCCGGCGGCGGGCTGCTCCAGGCTTATCCAGCACTGATTATTCTCGGCACTACCGGCCAGCGGTGCACCAAAGCGATTGAATAATCGATCCAGGAGTGCGGCGCTGAGCAGGCGGAATAAGGCGATATCCGGGTCTTTGATTCGGGGTTCAAACTGTAACGGCAGCAGCGTTAAATGCTCAAACAGATATTCGCTGAGCTGCGCGTAGTCAAAGGCGATCCTGCCATCTGGCAGCGCGTGGCTCTCTTTAATACCTGCGGCGAGAGAAGCGATCAGCGCGGCGGGATCACAGCTGACATTGTAGTCAAGACGTGGTGCGACCCCCGTGACAAATCCATCCATTCGGGCGGCAAAGCCGACAATGCCATCCAGCAGAGTCCGTTCCAGTAACTGGGTATCGTCGTTGTCCAGCAGCAACATGAACTGGATATCCTGCGCAGAATACCATGCAGCTTCATAGTGTCCGGCGGTGAAAGGCGCGGAGATTTGTTGAGGCGGGCTGAAGAGCAGATAGCCCGGCTGAATACTCAGGATCTGCACGCTATCTGCGGGATAGTCTCGGGAAAAATCAGTCAGCGTTTCACGACTGGCATACTGCAACACCGGGGTAAAGCTCAGGCGGCCATAAATGATCGCCTGGCTATAGCTGCGAACAATATCCAGCGCAAATGCCAGAGGCTGCTCGTCAAGTATGGCGAGAGTTTGCGGATAGATGTACCAGTTACCCGCCTGCTGATAGCTGGCGATCAGACGCTGGTTATCCGTGATGATAATATGCTGAAAGTCGGGATAGCCCTGATACATGGTTATCCCCGACTCGCGGCAAGGTAGTTGTGGTAATCCTGATGCCATTCAGGGGGAAGTTCAGCCAGCACGTTAACCGGGCGCTGATGCCAGGCATCTTCAAAATCACGCTGCATCTGGCTGTCTCCCACCAGAATGCCGTTGGCATAGAAGGTGCTATTTCCCTCCAGCCCTGCACCGATGGGGTCATCGCATGAAAGATGCAGGTTGAAGACGTCGATTTCATGGTCGAGTGGGGTGATAGCCACCACTTCGCCCTCACCCTGGGCTGTGAGCAGTTTCTGTCCTGGTTCCAGTTCGCGCGCCAGTAAAATCCCCTGCGGAGTACAGAATGGATGGCCAGATGTGGCGATAATCTGTTGTTTTTGCAGGGTGATCTGTAGCGCCTGGGGTTCCTTGCCCACCGGAACATCTTCCACGCGCAGACTACGTTGGTCGTGTGATCGCACCCATTCGCCAATGCGCATCTCACGGAGCGGTTTTTCGCTTCCGTCTTCCAGTTGAATCAGGCTGTCGCCACCCAGGCAGCCGTAGACAATCTGCATCGGTGGAATTTTTTGGGTATTGAGAAATGGCTGCTCTGGTACCACGCTGGCGGGGGCGTTAGTGATAAAGGTAACAATATCTCTCCCCGCTACAGAGAGGCTCACTTTGAAAATGTAATAAACACGTTCCCCGGAACTGAAGTCGACCTGTTTGAACGGCAGCCAGTCGAGATCCCAGCTAATTTTATTGCCCGCACATGTGGTGCCTGCGGTATTAAATATCGGGTTGCTGATGACAGAAGTGATGGGTGATCCACCGGCTCGCTCACGTACCAGATAAATATCGTTATAGGCATTGACGGGCTTGCCCCCTTGCATATCGATATTGTCAAAATAGGTGATACTGCCTTTAATCGGCACTCTGACCACGCCACCCCAGGGCCCACCATGATCAAAATAGGTGCAATCAATCTCATTACGTGACAGGCAAACTTTAATCAGTTGCTGATTGGTCAATGCCTTAGGTGAATCGTTAGTAATCAGCTGCGGATAGCTCTGGTTATAAACGATCTCTGCGCCGTAGCAGGTTGCACCATCGATGGTTTGAGAAAACGTATAAATAACGCAGTTATTATCCAGTTGCGCATCCGCCGCACCTTCCGCCTGAATCACGCAGTTGCTGGTATTGATATAGGATTTGTTTAGCGCCACCTTGCCTTTGCTTTGTCCTTGATAATCAAAGAAACCCAGCGTTTGCGTGACGTTAGTGGCAGAAACCGGTAACGAGGCCAGTGCGCTGGCGGTAGCTGTGCCGCCGGTATCTCTGCCCAGGGCAAACAGGCTGTACACGGGTTTGGCATTATCACTTTCTGCCTGAGACAGACTGCCGCGCAGAGTAGCGCGTTGGGAATGCTGATATTGCTGCATAAATGCCGGATAGCGTTGGCTATTTACCTCGGCTAGCCGGAGTTGTAAGGCATAAAATTCAGCCAGTAGCGGATCATCTAAATCGAGATTAAAAATACCCTGATTAGCATACTGATTAATCACGGATTTAATCACCTGGTTTTCCAGGGGACTCATATTTGCATCAGGCATGATGTTATCCCGCGTTATCACGCAACAGTAAAATACGGGTTGGAAAACAGGCGCAGAGAATGGGCGCGTTTTTTCCACGCAGCAGCATTGGCTTTAGAGACAAGCTCTAGCCTTGGTCAATATCTGATGATTTCCGCACAGCGACAGAGAACCTGACGCACAACGTCGGCCTGGAGTGGCAAAAAGAGTGTTCAAGGCGTTGCAAATATCGCGCAACGTTTATGTTTAGATTTTGTTATGAGAGAACATAGCAGTGGCAATACGTTTACACAATAGTCAGATCAGTAAAATTTAACTGTTTGACGATTTTGTTTTGACTAATCATGCGGATGATTATTGCATTATTTTTAATTCATTGTTTTTTATGAATTATATTTTTTGTTTTGATTTTTACTGGATACTATTAGCTTTTTATATCAGTAATATATTTAATGTTTTTTGATGATTTAGGTAAAGTCCTGGTAAGGTAAGTATCAATTTTTCATATCGATAACAGCGATAACTGGCTCAAACAATGAGCCAGTTCAAAGGGGGGTTAACGGCGGGCAGTGCCGATTTGCGCCATATCCCAACCCGCAGGGTGTTGGTAAATGCGCAGGGAGAAGTGGCCCAGTATTGCGTAGATGTATTCGAAAATTTCCCCCTGGGTATTTTCATAGTCAATCCAGGCGGTCGAGGTGGAGAAGCAGTAAACTTCAATCGGCAGGCCATCAGGCGCGGGCTTTAACGCGCGCACCACGACATACATATCCTGATGAATATCAGCACGCTGGCGCAGGTAGTGAGTGAGATATTTACGCATGATCGTCAGGTTGGTGATGCCTTCATCGGCCAGCCAGCGGTCGCTAACCACACTGATATCACGGCCATCCAGCAGCGCGGAGAGGGGCTCACTGGCGAGTTTCAACTCTGACAGGGATTGCAGCATCTCCTGCGTGGCAAAGCAGATTGACTGTTGGTCGAGGTAAAAACTGCGCATAATCCGGCGTGCGCCCGAGGAAAACATGGACTGCCAGTTGGTATAGGTTTCAGTGAGGAAATTTTTGGTGGGAATACGTGACAGCGTATTATCCCAGTTGCGCACCGTAATGGTGTGCAAGGCGATATCAATCACTTCGCCGCTAATCCCATTATCAGGCATCTCGATCCAGTCCCCTAACTGTAATACATCGTTAGACGAGACCTGAATGTTAGCCACCAGGGATAATAATGTATGTTGAAACACCAACATTAATACTGCGGCCACCGCGCCAAGACTCGAGATAATAATAACGGGTGACTTGTTGGACATAATAGCCACAATCATAATGGCGGAGACAATATGGACCCCGATTTTGCCAATCTGAATGTAGCCTTTAATTGAGTGGTTTTTACGCCGCGTCTTTTTAGCGTAGGAGTTGTTGATGATCTCCAGCAACTCGTTGAGAAATAATGAGAGATAGATAAAAAACAGGATGCCACACACGGTGGTGATGGCGATCACGATATGCTGCGGCAGGTCGGTCATAAACTGCAACAAATAGTAAACAATGATCACCGGAAGAAAATTCGACAGCTTTTCTGAAATACGGACATCTTTATCCAGCGGTACACTGTTCTTATGGCTGCTAAAAAACAGTTTGCGTACCACTTTGACAATAAAAAATTTGCACAATAGATGTGCAATCAAGCCCGCTGCCACCAATAAAACGATATTGAAACTGATCGCCAGCAGCGGATTTTGTTGAATAAAGTGCAGTGTATCGTGCAGAAAAGTCATATTTGTCGCTTAAATGATGTTCAGGTCCGAAAGCAGCATAAACCGCATAACGACGATTTGCGAATCCACATCCTAAATTAATCACGGTTCACCCCTCAAGCTGTTCAACGGGCAGAGGCATAGCCTGCTAACCTCTCTCCGCCAGTTGTGCGATAGTTGAAGCATGGGATGGGGCTCGTGGCCTCATGCGCAAGCAGGAGAGAGACAGATGCGAAATATTATGCGGTTACCGAAAAAGGTGCTGCTGCTGGAAGCGGTCGGTGGCCTGTTGCTGATTATTGCCCTGCTGGTGGTGAACCAGTGGCTGCCCACACCCGCCATGTTTGAACGCAAAACCCTGGCAATTATCCTCAGCGTGGTGGGCATTGCCCTGATGTTGCCTTCTTGTTGGCTGATTGCATGGCGAACGGCACAAGCAATGGCACCGCAGCTGTTTGATCAGCCGCGCGATAAAAAATAGTTTTTTGGAGAGAGTATGACCCCAACCATTGATTTACTTTGTAGTCACCGTTCTGTTCGCAGTTTTACACCAGAAGCCATTACTGAAGCACAACGCACGGCGATCATTGCTGCGGCGCAAGCGGCCTCAACCTCCAGCTTCCTGCAGTGCTCGTCCATTATCCGTATTACCGATCCGGCGGTGCGTGAACAGTTAGTGACCTTGAGTGGCGGGCAACCCTGGGTGGCACAGGCGGCTGAATTTTGGGTCTTCTGCGCTGATTTTAATCGCCATTTGCAAATTTGTCCTGATGCGCAGTTGGGCAGGGCGGAGCAACTGCTTTTAGGCTGTGTTGATACCGCGCTGATGGCACAAAATGCGATGGTTGCGGCAGAGTCTCTCGGTCTGGGTGGCGTATTTATTGGCGGTATTCGTAATAGCATTGCCGAGGTGACTGAGCTGCTTGGGCTGCCAAAGTTTGTCCTGCCACTGTTTGGCTTCTGCATCGGCCATCCGGCTGCCACGCCGGACAGTAAACCGCGTATTCCACAGGCCATGTTGGTGCATGAAAATCGTTACCAACCTCTGGATCAAACAGTACTGGCCGACTACGATAGCCGCACTGCGATCTACTATCAGCAGCGTGACAGCAACCAGCGCAGCGAAACCTGGAGCGAGTTGATTCAGCGCCTGATTATTAAAGAGACGCGTCCGTTTATGCTCGACTATCTGCATCAGCAGGGGTGGGCAACCCGCTAACTCCCGAGAGATAAAGGAAGCACCATGAAACTGGCCATACTGTCCCACGACGGCAGTCTCTACTCCTGTAAACGTCTGCGCGAAGCGGCAGAACAACGTGGCCATTCGGTGCAAGTGATCAATCCTCTTGCCTGCTATATGAATATCAATGTCGCTTCGCCGTGCGTGCACTATCGCGGCGAGCCGTTGGGCCATTTTGATGCGGTGATCCCCCGGATTGGCACCAGAATTACCTTTTACGGCACGGCAGTACTGCGCCAGTTCGAGATGAGTGGCACTTACCTTCTCAATACGTCTGTTGCAGTAATGCAGGCGCGCGACAAGCTGCGTTCATTACAGATTATGGCGCGCGCCGGGATCAATATGCCGGTAACGGGATTTGCCTCGTCGCCAGATGACACCGATGATCTGATCGCAATGGTGGGCGGGGCACCGTTGGTGGTGAAGCTGGTGGAAGGAACTCAGGGCGTGGGCGTGGTGCTGGCGGAGACGCGCCAGGCGGCCGAGAGCGTCATTGATGCTTTTCGCGGCCTGCATGCGCATATTTTGGTCCAGGAGTTTATTAAAGAGGCTGAGGGACGGGATATTCGCTGCCTGGTGATCGGTGATGAAGTGGTTGCCGCGATTGAACGAAAAGCCAAAGCGGGAGAGTTCCGCTCCAATCTTCATCGCGGTGGCACGGCAACAGCCGTCGAGATCACCGCTGAGGAGCGTGCGCTGGCAGTGAAAGCCGCCAGGGTTCACGGGTTGGACGTGGCGGGGGTGGATATTCTTCGTTCACTGCGCGGCCCACTGATCATGGAGGTGAATGCCTCACCCGGTCTGGAAGGAGTGGAAACGGCCACCGGCATTCGGATTGCGGACATGATGATCGAGTGGATTGAGCAACATGCCACTCCTCAAGATGTTCTGAAAAGCGAGCAGCCCTGATACTCCGGGGTTGTTTTCATGGCGCTAAGGCAAGATTTGCCGTAGGCTATTGCGCCAGAATATTACCCTGTGGGACCTTACAATGGATTCTCTTGTCGTACCGGATCTCGACCTGCTGCGTCACTGGCTCGATCAACAAAACATCACCTGGTTTGAATGTGATGCCTGTCAGGCACTGCACCTGCCGCATATGCAGAACTTCGACGGGATTTTTGACGCAAAAATCGATCTGGTGGACAACATAATCCTGTTCTCTGCGTTGGCAGAAGTTAAGCCCACAGCGTTGATCCCACTGGTCGGTGACCTGTCGCAGATCAACGCCAGTTCCCTGACGGTAAAAGCGTTTGTGGATATCCAGGATGATAACCTGCCGAAGCTGATTGTTTGCCAGTCCATCAGTATCAGCGCCGGTGTGACCTTCGGCCAGTTCTCGCACTTTATGAAGCAGAGTGAGGAGCAGGTTTCCATGGTGATTATGGAGGCCTTTGCCAATAATTTACTGATGATGGGCGAAGATGAAGAAGATCGCCCGCAAGTCTCCTCAGAGCGCTCATTGTTGCATTAATATTTCGTCTCCTCGCTTTCTGATGCAACTGCCGCTTTATGCGGCAGTTTTCATTTTAACCCCGCCACTTTTTATTCTGCCTTTAGCCGCGCTTTGCCAGATTTTAATCGCGCCTGATGGCGTGAATACCCATTCTCATAGCAGAAAAATGCATTACATCGCATGAATACCGTTTTTTACCCTGAGGTCTGGCGTCGCAGGATCGGCGGGGCTATGCTGGCGGGGCTGCGGAAACGCGAGCAACCTCAACGCAGATATAGGATTTTGCTATTAAACTTCAGTTGAATAATGATTCATTGTGTCGGCTGTGATGCCGGGCCCGCGTGCCTCGTCACAGGTTTGCAGCGTTATGATGACCCGCTCAGGAGGATGGAAAAAACATGATCAACCAACGTAAAAAATGGTTGTCGGCTGTGGTGGCAGGGGTGCTGATGGCGGTTTCCGCAGGCAGCATGGCGGCAGATAAAGAACTGCACGTTTATAACTGGTCAGATTATATCGCTCCAGACGTGGTGCCGAACTTTGAAAAACAGACAGGCATCAAAGTCACCTATGACGTGTTTGATTCCAACGAGGTGTTGGAAGGCAAACTGATGGCAGGTAGCACGGGCTACGATGTGGTAGTGCCTTCTTCCAGCTTCCTGGCGCGTCAGCTTCAGTCTGGTGTTTTCCAGGAACTGGATAAGAGCAAATTACCGAATTACAAAAACCTTGATCCCGATATCATGGCGAAATTGACCCAACACGATCCGGGCAATAAATACGCCATTCCGTATCTGTGGGGCACCACGGGTATTGGCTATAACGTCGATAAAGTACGTGCCGCGTTAGGTAAAGATGCCCCATTAGACAGCTGGGATCTGGTACTGAAACCGGAAAATCTGGCCAAACTGAAAGGCTGTGGCGTGGCATTCCTCGATGCGCCAGAAGAGATTTTCGCCACCGTGCTGAACTATCTCGGCAAAGATCCGAACAGCAGCGATGCCAAAGACTACAGCGGTGCTGCCACCGATCTGTTGCTGAAACTGCGTCCGAGCATCCGTTATTTCCACTCTTCGCAATACATCAACGATCTGGCTAACGGCAACATCTGTGTGGCGATCGGCTGGTCTGGCGATATCCTCCAGGCGAAGAACCGTGCAGATGCCGCGAAAAACGGCGTGCATGTGGGCTACAGCGTGCCAAAAGAGGGTGCGCTGGCGTTCTTCGACATGATGGCGATCCCGAAAGACGCTAAAAATCTCGATGAGGCCTACCAGTGGCTGAACTACATCATGGACCCGAAAGTGATTGCTGATGTGTCCAATAAGATGAACTACGCCAACGGTAACGCCGCGTCATTGCCACTGATCAACGCAGACATTCGTAACAATCCGGGCATCTACCCAACACCGGATGCTATGAAGAAGCTGTTTGTGCTGAAAGTCCAGGATCCGAAGCTGGATCGTGCGCGTACCCGTGCATGGACTAAAGTAAAAAGTGGTAAGTAATTCGTCGTCGACGGATAGATTTACAATGTGACGAAAACAGAGGCGCGTTTATGGCCTCTGTTTGCCATTTTAGCGGCTGGCTTTTTCGTGCTGTCCCGCTCAGCGCCGGAGAGAGATGTTAGTGAACGATGTAACTCAACGCCCGCAACAAAAAACCGCTAAGGCGTTAACGCCGCTGCTGGAAATTCGCAATCTGACCAAATCGTTTGATGGTCAGCACGCCGTGGATGATGTCAGCCTGACCATCTATAAAGGCGAAATTTTTGCCCTGCTAGGGGCTTCCGGTTGTGGTAAATCGACCTTGCTCCGCATGCTGGCAGGCTTCGAAGCGCCCACCAGTGGACAGATTGTTCTCGACGGTCAGGATCTGTCGCACGTACCGCCTTATCAGCGCCCGATCAATATGATGTTCCAGTCCTATGCGCTGTTCCCACACATGACGGTGGAGCAAAACATCGCGTTTGGCCTGAAACAAGACAAGTTGCCAAAGGCTGAAATTGCCAGCCGGGTAGAAGAGATGCTGAGCCTGGTCCACATGCAGGAGTTTGCAAAGCGTAAACCGCATCAGCTCTCCGGCGGACAGCGTCAGCGCGTGGCGCTGGCACGCAGCCTGGCAAAACGGCCCAAGCTGTTGTTGCTGGATGAGCCAATGGGCGCACTGGATAAAAAACTGCGTGACCGCATGCAGTTGGAAGTGGTGGATATCCTTGAGCGCGTGGGGGCGACCTGTGTCATGGTCACCCACGACCAGGAAGAGGCGATGACCATGGCCGGACGTATCGCGATCATGAATCGCGGTAAGTTTGTGCAAATTGGCGAGCCGGAAGAGATTTATGAAAACCCCACCAGCCGCTATAGCGCCGAATTTATCGGTTCGGTCAACGTGTTTGAAGGTTTACTGCGTGAGCGTCAGGCAGATGGCCTGGTGATTGAAAGTCCGGGTCTGGTCCACCCGCTGAAGGTCGATTCTGACGTTTCCGTGGTGGATAACGTGCCGGTGTTCGTGGCACTACGCCCGGAAAAAGTGATGCTGTGCGAAGAGGTTCCGGCAGATGGCTGCAACTTTGCCGTGGGTGAAGTGGTGCATATTGCCTACCTTGGCGACCTTTCTATCTATCACGTGCGTCTGCGCAGTGGGCAGATGATCAGTGCGCAGCTACAGAACGCCCATCGCTACCGCAAAGGTGCGCCGACCTGGGGTGATGAAGTCCGGCTGTGCTGGGATACCGACAGCTGTGTGGTTTTGACGGTTTAAGGAGCTGCGATGAGCCTGTTTACCCCACGCCGCGCCGAACCTCCGGTGCTGGTTGGTACACCGTTAGGCCGCTGGGCCACGCGTATCAAAATGCAGCATGGCCGCAAACTGGTGATTGCGCTGCCCTATGTCTGGCTGGCGCTGTTTTTCCTGCTGCCTTTTTTGATTGTGCTGAAAATAAGCTTTGCCGATATCGCCCGGGCGATCCCGCCTTACACCAGTTTGCTGACCTGGGCGGACGATCAACTCAATGTGGTGTTGAATTTCGGTAACTATCTGCAACTGACTGACGATCCGCTGTATGTCGACGCGTATCTGCATTCGCTACTGGTCGCAGGGATTTCCACCATTATCTGTCTGCTGATTGGCTATCCACTGGCCTGGGCCGTGGCCCATAGCCGACCGGAAGTGCGCAATATTCTGCTGCTGTTGGTGATTCTGCCTTCATGGACGTCATTCCTGGTGCGCGTCTATGCCTGGATGGGACTGCTGAATGATAACGGGATCCTTAACCGCTTCCTGCTGTGGACCGGGGTTATCGATCATCCTTTAGTGATCCTCTATACCAACACCGCCGTGTATATCGGCATTGTGTACTGCTATCTGCCGTTTATGGTGCTGCCGATCTACACCGCGCTGACCCGCATTGACTATTCGCTGGTGGAAGCTTCGCTGGATCTCGGTGCGCGTCCGCTAAGAACCTTTTTTAGCGTGATTGTGCCGTTGACCAAAGGCGGCATTATTGCCGGTTCGATGCTGGTGTTCATTCCGGCCGTGGGGGAGTACGTCATCCCGGAACTGCTGGGTGGTCCGGACAGCATCATGATTGGCCGTATTCTGTGGCAGGAGTTCTTTAATAACCGTGACTGGCCAGTGGCCTCCGCGCTGGCGGTGATCATCTTACTGATCCTGATCCTGCCGATTATCTGGTTCCATAAGCATCAAAATCGTGAAGCGGGAGAAAAATCATGACCACCTTACCTGCGGTGCGTTCACCGTGGCGCATTGTGATTTTGCTGCTCGGTTTTGTGTTTCTGTATGCCCCTATGCTGCTGCTGGTGGTTTACTCCTTCAACAGTTCACCGTTGGTGACGGTGTGGGAAAACGTCTCGTTTCACTGGTACCACGTGTTGTTCCAGGACAGCGCGATGCTGGATGCGGTGGGGCTCAGCCTGACCATCGCTGCGCTTTCTGCCTCAATGGCGGTGGTGCTGGGGACGATTGCCGCCGTGATTATCGTGCGTTTTGGCCGTTTCCGTGGGCATACCGGTTTTGCGTTTATGCTGACCGCCCCGTTGGTGATGCCCGATGTGATCACCGGGCTTTCGCTGCTGCTGCTGTTTGTCGCCATGGGTAATGCTTTTGGCTGGCCGGGGGATCGCGGCATGTTGACCATCTGGTTAGCCCACGTGACCTTCTGTACCGCCTATGTCTCGGTGGTGATTAACTCGCGTCTGCGCGAGCTGGATCGCTCCATTGAAGAGGCTGCGATGGATCTGGGTGCCACGCCGTTGAAGGTGTTTTTCGTGATTACGGTGCCGATGATTGCCCCTGCGTTGGTCACGGGCTGGCTGCTGGCCTTTACGCTGTCACTGGATGACCTGGTCATCTCTAGCTTTGTGACCGGACCGGGGGCGACGACCTTACCTATGGCGATTTTTGCCACGGTACGTCGTGGCGTGAACCCGGAGATCAACGCTCTGGCCTCTCTGATTCTGTTTATTGTCGGTCTGGTCGGTTTTATCGCCTGGCGCTATATGGCACACGAAGAAAAGCAGCGTATTCGCGATATTCAGAAAGCAAAACGTGGCTGAAACGCGTAACTTTTGCCACTATGTTAAGGGCTGGCATCGCCAGCCCTTGATTCTGGAGTGGCGCAGATGTCAGAAACCTTTAAAACCCCCTTTGTTGCACTAGCACCGGTGGCCGTCACCACGGCGGCGGTGGCGATTATTACCACTCGCTGTCTCAGCGTGCTGATGTTGATCGATGCCCTTGGGGTTACCGAGCTGATGAATTTCGTCCACCGCAGTGCGCAGGCGTGGGACTCCACCTTGATCTTCATCGCCAGCCAGCTGATTTTCCTCTATGAACTGCGTTGTGCCTTTCTACTGCTACGCGGCCGCAACAGCGCGCGCTGGGGCTTTATTGCGGCGCAGGGCGTGGTGTTGGTCTATATGCTGCTGGCATCACTGGGCTTCGTCTATCCGGAGTTATTTAGCTTTGCCGGCCAGAGTGATGCCGAGGCGATTCACCATACGCTGGTGCAGAAACTGCCGGATGCGCTGGTGATCATGCTGTTGTTTGTGCCTGCCAGCAGCCGCGCATTTTTCCGAAAGCGGTGATACAATCGCGTCCCGCTTATCGCTCTCTTGCCCCAGATAACAGGCTTTACCATGCACTGCGCCCTTTTTGACGATCACCGTTGCCGCTCCTGCCAGTGGCTGGAAAAACCCTATTCACAGCAACTCAGTGAGAAGCAATCTTTGCTGGAGCAACTGCTGGCCGCGCATCCTGTCGCGGCCTGGTTGCCCGCTGTCACCTCGGCCCCTGAGGCGTTCCGCAATAAGGCGAAAATGGTGGTCAGCGGCAGCGTGGAGCGTCCTGTATTTGGTGCGGTGCCACGTGACGGTGAGCCGGTCGATCTCACCGCATGTCCGCTTTATCCGGCCCATTTCGCGGAGGTTTTTTCCGTACTCAAGCCTTTTATTGCTCGCGCAGGGTTGACGCCTTACAACATACAGCGCCGCCGGGGTGAACTGAAGTACCTGCTACTGACCGAAAGCAGCCAGGGCGGCATGATGCTGCGTTTTGTTCTGCGTTCTCATGACAAGCTGGCGCAGCTGCGCGCCGCGCTGCCGTGGTTGCAGCAACAGTTACCGCAGTTGACGGTGATCTCCGCCAATATTCAGCCGGTGCCGATGGCGATTCTGGAAGGTGAGGAAGAGGTGCCGTTGACGGAATCGCAATCCCTGGCAGAGAACTTTAACGGCGTACCGCTGTGGATCCGGCCACAAAGCTTTTTCCAGACCAACCCGCATGTCGCGGCAACCTTGTATGCCACCGCCAGAAACTGGGTCCGTGAGCTGGCAGTGACCAGCATGTGGGATCTGTTTTGCGGCGTAGGTGGATTTGGCTTGCACTGTGCAACGCCGGAGATGCAGTTGACCGGGATTGAAATCAGCGCTGAAGCCATTGCCTGTGCACGGCGCTCCGCTGATATGCTCGGCTTGAAAAAGGTCGATTTCGCTGCGCTGGATTCTACCGCTTTCGCCACTGCGCGTGATGCGGTGCCGGAGCTGGTACTGGTGAATCCGCCACGTCGTGGCATCGGCGTGGAACTGTGTAACTACCTTAGCCAGATGGCACCGGACTATATCCTCTACTCCAGCTGCAATCCGGATACCATGGCGCAGGATATCGCCCGTTTACCGGACTACCAGGTCAGTAAGGTGCAACTGTTTGATATGTTCCCGCATACCGCGCATTTTGAAGTGCTCACGCTGCTGGTGCGGGCTTAAGGCCAGAGGGACACTACCCTGCGTCCGTGCAGGGTAGCGGAGAACGATTCTTTATTCTGGGAACCACTGCTGGTTAATTTTCGCCAGGGTACCGTCTGCTTTAATCGCCACCAGCGCGGCATTCAGCTTATCACGCAGGGCTTCATTGCCTTTACGCACTGCAATACCCAAACCGGTACCAAAGTAGCTGGTGTCGGTAATGTGCTGGCCCACGCCCGACAGATCCGGGTTCGCTTTCAGCCACAGGTTCACCACGGCAGTATCGCCGAGCACGCCATCCAGACGACCATTTTTCAGATCAAGAATCGCATTCTGATAGCTGTCGTACGGTACGCTGACCACGCCCGGGAACTTTTCTTGCAGATACTTCTGATGCGTTGTGCCATTTTCCACACCAATACGTTTGCCTTTCAGCTGATCCAGCGAGCTGAACTGGCCCTTGTGCGCAATCACAATGGCGGAGTTGGCATAGTACGGGGTGGTGAAGTCGACCTGTTTGCTGCGCTCGGCGGTGATATCCATCCCGGAAATCACGGCGTCATAGCGGCGGAATTTCAGTGACGGGATCAGGCTGTCAAAGGCGTTATTGGTAAAAGTACATTCGGTCTGCATCTGCTTACACAGCGCTTTTGCCAGATCGATATCGTAACCGGCGATCTGGTTTTCACTGTTAAGGGATTCAAACGGAGGATAGGTTGCAGAGGAGGCAAAGCGGATGGTTTCCGCAGCCTGGGCGCTAATCGCCACTGTCGCCAACACGGCGGCAATGATCCATTTATTCATGGTCGGACTCCTGTAAGACGTTATTATTGCTGCGCAAAACGGCTTACACCATGCCAGTAAATGAATCTTTATGCAATATTTATGAGTATTTATATGGCGGGTCGCCCCGCCATAGCTTTAGTTCCGTCGCTCAAATGCCAACGCGCGACGCTCAATCAAACGCATCATCAAGGTCAGCAAGCCATTCACGCACAGATACACCAGGCCTGCGGCGACATACACCGTGACATCATAGGTGCGGCCATACAGCAACTGCCCGTGGCCCATCACTTCCATCAGCGTGATGGTGTACGCCAGAGACGTCCCTTTAAACACCAACACCACTTCGTTGGAGTAAGAGGAGAGGGCACGCTTAAAGGCGTAAGGCAGCAGAATATGCAGGGTATCTTTACGGCTCATGCCCAGCGCTGCGCAGGATTGCCACTGCCCAGCCGGAATGGCTTTAACGGCGCCATAAAACAGCTGAGTGGTGTAGGCAGCACTGTTGAGTGACAGTGCCAGCATGGCACACAACCACGGCTGAGACAGCAGATGCCAGAGCCACGGCACCTGTTGCAGTGAGGTGAACTGGCCCGGGCCGTAGTAGATCAGGAAGATTTGCACCAGCAGGGGTGTGCCAGTGAACAGCGTGATGTAGCCGCGCGCAATCTGTTGCAACACCGGCACTTTGAGAGACAGCACGATGGTGATCAGCAGTGACAGCACCAATGCCGCCAGCAGGGAAACCACGGTCAGCGTCAGGCTGGTCTGCAACCCTTTCAGAAGTTCGGGAATATAGTCCAGCATCAGCCGTGGCCTTGTTCAAAGCGCGTGGCGCGCTGTTCAATACGTTTCAACACCTGTTGACTCAGCAAGGTGATCACCAGGTAAATCGCGGCGGCAATCAGATACCAGGTAAACGGCTGCTGAGTACGGGTGGCGATACTTTTGGTTTGCAGCATCAGATCGTTGACGCTGATCAGGGACACTAAGGCGGTATCTTTCAACAGTACCAGCCACTGATTACCCAGGCCTGGCAGAGCATGACGCCACATTTGCGGCATGATCAGGCGCAGGAAGATAGCGGACTTTTTCATGCCCAATGCCTGACCCGACTCCCACTGACCTTGTGGTACCGCTTTGAGGGCACCACGCAGGGTTTGTGAAGCATAGGCTGAGTAGAGCATGGCCAACGCGATCACACCGCACAAGAAGGGACTGACATCGAAGTTTTCAATCTGCACCTGCACCGGGATTTTCACCACGGCAAGGTTAATGGTGAAACCATCCGACAGGGTTAGCAGCAGCTGCGAGGCACCGAAGTAGATAAACAGCACCACCAGAATTTCCGGTAACCCGCGAATCAGCGTTACCAGCCCGGTCCCTACCCACGCCAGAGGCTGCCAGCGTGCGGACTCCCAGCCAGCAAAAATCATCGCCAGCACAAGGCCGGCGATAAGTGCGCAAACAGCAAGGCCGACGGTCATCCCGGCGGCGCTTGCGAGAGAAATCAATTCATTCATAGCGGATTACTGCGGGAACCATTTGCTGTAGATGGTTTTGTAGGTGCCATCTGCTTTGATCTTATCCAGTGCGGTATTGAACTTGCCCTGGAGATCGCTGTTGCCCTGACGTACCGCAATGCCGAGGCCGGTGCCAAAGTAGGCTTTATCGGTGACTTTATCGCCCACACTGGCCAGCGTCGTGGCGTTCTGTTTCAGCCACTCATTGACCACGGCTGTATCACCGAATACGGCATCAATACGGCCATTTTTCAGATCCAGCACCGCATTCTGGTAGCTGTCGTAAGGCACGATGGTGATGTCGCTGTGTTTATCGCTCAGGTACTTCTGATGCGTTGTGCCGTTTTGCACACCCACACGTTTACCTTTGAGTGCGGCAACATCGGCCACTTTGCCCTTCTGCGCAATAAACAGCGCGGAGTTGTCGTAGTAAGGCTTGGTGAACAGCACCTGCTTTTCACGATCCGGGGTGATATCCATCCCTGCCATGACCGCATCAAAACGGCGGAACTTCAGGCTCGGGATCAGGCTGTCAAAGGCCTGATTGGTAAACGTACAGGTGGCATCAATCTGTTTACACAGCGCCATCGCCAGATCGACATCAAAGCCCTGGATCTTGTTGTCTGCATCCACATACTCAAACGGAGGGTAAGACGCTTCCGTAGCAAAACGGATGGTCTGCGCCGCAGAGGCACTCAGGCTTACTGCTGTCAGCAGTGCGGCCAGGAAGATTTTTTTCATCAACAGCATCCTTAATTAATGCGAAAGATAGTGGGCAAAGGCTTCAGTCTGCGGCTGTGTAAACCGGCTGGCATCGCCTTGTTCAACGATGTGACCATTTTCCATGTACACCACGCGGCTGGCGGTTTTTCTCGCCACTTCCACTTCGTGGGTCACGATGACTTGCGTGATGTTGGTTTCAGACAGCTCGCGAATGATATTAACAATTTGCGCGGTGATTTCAGGGTCCAGCGCGGCGGTAGGTTCATCAAACAGCAGCACCTGGGGTTCCATCATCAGTGCGCGCGCAATGGCAACACGCTGTTGCTGACCCCCGGAGAGGTGTAACGGGAAACGGTCGGCAAATGGCGTGAGGCGCAGGCGATCGAGCAGCTTCGCCGCACGCGCCTCAGCAGCCTGTTTGCTCAAGCCAAGTACCCGGCAAGGCGCTTCAATCAGGTTCTGCAACACGCTCAGGTGTGGCCACAGATTGTATTGCTGGAAGACCATCCCGACGTTTTGGCGCAGCTCACGGATCGCCGCATCGCCCGGTTTCTTACTGAAATCGAAGGTATTCCCTGCGATCTGTAAGGTACCGGAGCGTGGCTGTTCCAGCAGATTCAGAACGCGTAACAGCGAACTTTTCCCCGCGCCGCTTGGGCCGAGCAGGACCAGGGTTTCCCCTTGCGGACATTCCAGGTTGATGTCGAACAGTGCCTGGTGGGCACCGTAATAGCAGTTAATCGCGTTTAGTTGAATACTCATGCGCCGAAATTGAATAGCAATTGATGTCGCAAATTTTAACGTCACCAGAATAGTTATGCAATTGTGGTGGGTTAAAATTTATGAAATGTAATTTAAACAGCATATTTGTAGCACAATATATCGCTTATTTTGCAAAGCGACCAAAAGTGCATAATCAATTAAATGTAGATATTCATGCGCTTACTGTTTTTTTGTCTGATTTTCCAGCAGTTGTGACAAACTGCCACCCACATGCGGTCCGGCACCTAAATAGCGCACATCATTAACCACCCAGCAGTTGCCTTCATGGATCATCGCGACCTCATCCTGCCAGTGCTGGTTTTGCCGGGAGAGATCGACGCGCAGCGGGATGTTACGGGCATCGCGGTTAGGGATGGTTGAAGCATCTGCTACGCTGGCTTCCGTGGGGCCCTGTGCTGAACTGGAGAACAGATCGCCGCGCAAGGCCGGATTTTGTGCTGCCACCTGGCTTAGCTGCTGGTAAAGTTTGTCACTCAGGTAAGGCCGGTAGCGGGCCAACGTCTGGCTATTGGGGATGCCCTGATTTAAGGTTTGCAGGCGTAAATCGTAAAACTGCTGGGCCACGCTGTCCGGGCCGCCATCTACGCAGGCGGCGGTGCGCGGCCCATTGTCTTTGATGACAGGCTCAACGGTAGTACAGGCGGAGAGCAGCAGAGTGGCAGGGAGTAAAAGTCCATACAAACGGTTTTTCATGAAAAATCCTTATCAGGCTCGGGGTGCAGTGCACAACTTTTTGCCTAAAGTATAGTCACCGGTTTTTACATGCGATGGGTCATCGCCCATTTTTCCCCAAGGAGCAGGATTGAAGCGGCTGTTGTTATTACTGAGTTTATTACTGGTCGGTTGCCACGCGGGGATTGAGAGCCGTAACGGCTATTGGGTGGATGTCACTCACCCGGCACAGGGCGCACGCCCGCGCATTAAAGTGGTGGTGATTCACTACACCGCCGAAGATTTTGCCAGCTCGCTCGCCACACTTACCGATCGTGAAGTCAGCGTGCATTACCTGATCCCACGTCAGCCGCCGCAGCGAGACGGGCAAGGGGTGATATGGCAACTGGTGCCGGAGGAACAGCTGGCATGGCACGCGGGCAGCAGCTTCTGGCGTGGAGCCAGCCGCATCAACGACACCTCAATTGGGATTGAACTGGTCAACAGTGGCTATCAACGCACGCTCACCGGGCTGCGCTGGCAGGCCTTCACGCCGGATCAGATCCGTGCACTGGCCGCGCTGGTGCAGGATATTACCCGACGTTACGCGATTTCTCCGGAAAATATCGTGGGGCACAGCGACATTGCACCGGGAAGAAAACAGGACCCAGGCCCGCTATTTCCGTGGCAGCAGTTGGCGCAGCAGGGGATTGGTGCCTGGCCTGATGCCAGTCGGGTCGCGGTGTTACTACACGGCCAGAGGGCAAACACGCCAGTGGACGCGGCTGAACTGTTAAAGGTGCTGGGACACTACGGCTATAACACCGCTGCGGCCGTCACGCCGCATCAGCAACAGCAGCTGATTGCGGCGTTTCAGATGCACTTCCGCCCGGCAGATTATCGCGGCAATGCCGATGCCGAGACGCTGGCAATCGCGCAGGCGCTACTGGAGAAGTACGGGCCTTATTGATGCAGAAAGTCGCGCCAGTGATTCACTAAGGTTTGCAGTGCTGCACGGTCAACATCCAGATGAGTGACCAGGCGAGTCACGGCGCTGACGCTGAACAGTACATCGCGCTGTGACATCCAGTCGCTGAGCGCAGTGATCTGCTGCACTGGCACGCGGACAAACACCATGTTGGTGTGCTGTTCGGTGACTTCCAGCCCGAGATCCTGCAACTGCTCAGCCAGCCACGCCGCGTTGTCGTGATCTTCCTGCAGGCGGGCAACGTTGTGTTCCAGCGCATACAGCCCGGCAGCGGCCAGAATACCGGCCTGGCGCATGCCACCACCAACCATTTTGCGCCAGCGGCGTGCGCGTTCAATATACTCTCGGTCGCCACACAACAGCGACCCCACAGGCGTGCCCAGCCCCTTCGACAGGCAGATGGTCAGGGTATCGCAGTAACGGGCAATCTCTTCTAACGTCACACCCTGCGCCACCACGGCGTTAAAAATACGCGCCCCATCAATGTGCAGCGCCAGCTGTTTTTCACGCGTCAATTGCCATGCCTGTTGCAGATACTCCAGCGGCAGCACTTTGCCGTGATGGGTATTCTCCAGGCTTAACAGGCGGGTACGGGCAAAATGGATATCATCGGGTTTGATCGCGGCCGCCACCACATCAAGGGGAAGAGTACCATCGGCAGCCGCCAGTACCGGTTGCGGTTGAATGCTGCCAAGGACTGCCGCACCCCCTGCTTCATACTTATAGTTATGGGCCTGCTGACCAACGATATACTCATCCCCGCGCTGACAGTGACTTAACAGCGCAACCAGGTTGGCCTGGGTGCCAGTGGGGAAAAACAGTGCAGCGGCTTTGCCGCTTAACCGGGCAGCCTCCACTTCCAGTGCATTGACGGTAGGATCATCTCGATAGACATCATCACCGGTGGCGGCATGGTGCATGGCTTCCAGCATCGCGGCACTGGGGCGGGTTACGGTATCACTGCGTAGATCGATCACATGGCTCTCCCTGTAAAAAGCGGGCTCTGTTGGCCCGCTATTGCTTATCAGATACGTCCTTCTTTCTTACCTTAACCAGTTCGTTTTTGCCAGCTCAACCACCTCGTCACCGCGTCCGTTCATGATCGCGCGCAGCATATACAGACTGAAGCCTTTGGCCTGCTCCAGTTTGATCTGCGGTGGGATCGCCAGCTCTTCACTGGCAGTAACAACATCCACTAACACCGGACCCGGATGGGCAAAAGCCTGCTGCAAGGCTTCATCCACCTGTGAGGCTTTTTCCACCCGAATGCCTTTCACGCCGCAGGCTTCTGCCATGGCGGCAAAGTTGGGGTTATGCAACTCAGTGCCATCGGTCAGATAGCCGCCCGCTTTCATCTCCATAGCGACAAAACCCAGCACGCTGTTATTAAAAATCACCAGCTTTACCGGGAGCTGTAACTGTGCCAGCGAGAGGAAATCCCCCATCAGCATACTGAACCCGCCATCGCCGCACAGTGCGACCACCTGGCGTTGCTTATCCAGCGACTGCGCGCCCAGCGCCTGCGGCATGGCGTTTGCCATCGAACCGTGGTTAAACGAACCTATCAGACGGCGCTTGCCGTTCATCTTCAAATAGCGTGCTGCCCATACGGTTGGGGTGCCGACATCACAGGTGAAAATCGCATCTTCAGCGGCATAACGGCTGATCTGCTGTGCCAGATACTGAGGATGAATGGCCTGTTTATCATTGGCCGTGGCGAGGTCATCCAGTCCTTTGCGCGCATCGCGGTAGTGCGCCAGTGCGCTGTCGAGGTGGGAACGATCCTGCTGTTCACGCAGTTGGGGCAGAATCTGTTGCAGGGTGGCTTTGATATCCCCCACCAGAGCTAAATCAACATGGCTATGCGCACCCAGGCTGCCTGGGTTGATATCAATCTGAATGATTTTGGCATCGGTGGGATAGAAAGCCCGGTAAGGGAACTGGGTGCCGAGCAGCACGACGGTGTCGGCATTCATCATGGCGTGGAAACCGGATGAGAAGCCAATCAGTCCGGTCATGCCCACATCATACGGATTGTCGTATTCAATGTGTTCTTTACCGCGCAGCGCGTGCACCACCGGGGCATGGAGGCGGGCGGCAAGTTGCACCACCTGCTGATGGGCCTCGGCACAGCCGCTGCCGCACATCAGCGTAATGTTGTGTGCCTGATTCAGCGCCTCAACCAGTTGTTCAAGTTGGTGAGCGGCGGGAACCACCTGCGGCAGCGCGGGCGGATACCAGTTGGCGCTGGCATGTTCTGGCGCGGGTTTCAGGGCGATATCCCCCGGTAACACAATCACAGAGACACCGCGTTCAAGGATTGCCTTGCGCATGGCAATCCCCAGTACCTGCGGGAGCTGTTCCGGGTTTGAGACGAGCTCACAGTAATGGCTGCATTCGCGGAACAGTTCCTGCGGATGGGTCTCCTGGAAATAGCCGCTGCCAATTTCGCTGGAGGGAATATGTGCGGCAATGGCGAGCACCGGCACGCGGTTGCGGTGGCAGTCGAACAGGCCGTTAATCAAATGGAGATTACCCGGCCCGCAAGAACCGGCGCAGACCGCCAGTTTGCCGCTGATTTGTGCTTCAGCGCCTGCGGCGAAGGCCGCCACTTCTTCATGGCGGGTGGGCATCCACTGAATGGTGCCCATGCGATTCAGGCTATCACTCAGCCCGTTGAGTGAGTCCCCGGTGACCCCCCAGATACGCTCAACGCCAGCGCTCTCAAGGGTTTTGGCAAGCAGTGCAGCAACGGTCTGTTGTTTCATCTCTAGGCTCCTTATTTTAGCGGCCCGTTGCAGGGCCGCAGACAAGAAGCTTAGTTCAGCTGGGGGGACTAGCCAGAAAACAGCGCGATCAGAATGGGGGCCAGCAGGCTGGTAATAAAGCCGTGGACAATGGCGGCGGGCACAATTTCACTGCCTCCAGCCCGTTGCAGCACCGGCAGGGTAAAGTCCATTGAGGTAGCGCCGCTGATCCCTAACGCCAGCGTGCGATGGCGCTGAATTAATGGTGGGATCAGGATAATGGCGACTAATTCGCGGATCAGATCGTTGAAAAAGGCGGCGCTGCCGAGCACCGGACCAAAGCCTTCGGTCATCAGAATACCGGAAATGGAGTACCAGCCCATGCCGCTGCCCAGCGCCAGCCCGGTTTTCAGTGGTAAGCCCAGAACCAGTGCCGCGATCATGCCACCGACCAGTGCGCTGAGTGTCACTACCGCCGCGATCGTCATGCCCCGGCGGTTGATGACAATCTGGCGCAAGGTCATGCCGCTGCCGCGCAGTTGTATCCCCACCAGCAACAGCAGACACATTAAGGCATATTCCCCTGCTGCGGTGGCATGGTGCAGGAAGGGCCACTGCGTCAGCCCGAGCAGGAAGCCAAGCACCACCACGGCACAAAGTTGCAGCGAGTCCAGCGCCATTTTCAGGCGTGACGGCAACTGCTCCTGACGATGGTTATGCTGCCACGGCTGGCGCTTCTCCCATAGCCACAGCGCGAGCAGGTTGCACAAGAGAATGCAGACCGCGCAGATCAGCGCAGTGTGGAACACGCGCACCAGGTTGCTGCTGAGGTTATCGAGAAATGCGAGGCTGATGCCCATAAAGAACAGAATCACATACACCATATAACTCAGCGCGCGATTCACAACGTGCAGCAGGCGAGGGTGACGGAACGGCAGCAGCCAGCCGATAATCAGCGGCAGCAAAATAATTAACAGCCCGGTATACATAGCATCATCCTTGTTGAGAGGCGCACACGCTAGCGAAAAACAGTGATGGAGTAAAGGCTTTCACACCAGTAACTTGACCACCTTGCAGGCACCGTTCATGCTGAAAAAAAACACAGGACGTCGCCATGATTCTGGAACATATCGAAATTACCGGCTTTCGCGGTATCAGCCATCTTTCGCTGCCCCTGACCTCAACCAATCTGCTTATCGGTGAGAATGCCTGGGGTAAATCCAGCCTGCTGGATGCGTTAACCCTGTTACTCTCACCGCAATCTGCGCCCTATCAGTTTACCGCCCATGATTTTCACTTTCCGCCGGGCGAGCTGGAGGCTCAGATGCGCCGCTTGCGCATTGTATTTTGTTTCCGCGCCGGGCCAGACGATCACGAAACGGCGTTAGCGTCGTTCTGGCAACAGGCTGAGGACGGGGGGCGTCTGCTCTACTACAGCGTTCAGGGTCGGCGGCGGGATGAAGGTGTCTTCACCTCACGCCGCTTTCTGGACGCGCGTGGCGATGTGCTACCCGAGGCCGGTACAACACCAGCGATTCAGCAACTGATTCGCCGCTCTCCCGTGCTGCGCCTGCGTGATGCCCGCTTTAGCCGCCGCTCCCGCGCCAGCGATGTTGCACTAGAACCAGAAGTGAATAGCCTGGCCACAGAAGCAGAGGCGTTGATGCGCGAGTTAATGACGCGTCCGCAGCACCTGACGGATGACATGCTGCGTCAGGGATTGCAGACGCTGCAACAGTTACTGGAACACTATTTTCTGGTGCAACCTGCGGATGCCAGTACCCCGGTGGCACGCGTTGCTCCGCAGCGACGCAAAGGGGAAGCGGGTTGGCGCTCCCTTGACCAGCTGAATCAATTGATCGGTGAAACGGATTCACGCAGCCATCAGCTGATTTTACTGCGCATGTTTTCGTTGCTGCTGCAGGCGCGGGGCAGTGATGCACTTGCACCGGGGTCTCAGCCGCTTTTGCTGATTGAAGATCCAGAAACGCGCCTGCATCCCATTATGCTCTCGGTGACCTGGAATCTGCTGGAGATGCTGCCGCTGCAAAAGATTGCGACCACCAACTCTTCAGAACTGCTTTCGCAGGTGCCGGTGGAACATGTCTGTCGTCTGGTGCGTGAAGCTGAACGCGTTACGGCATGGCGTATTGGCCCGGAAGGATTGAGTGCGGAAGAGAGCCGCCGCATCGGTTTCCACATTCGCGTCAATCGGCCTTCGGCGTTGTTTGCCCGCTGCTGGTTACTGGTGGAGGGAGAAACGGAAGTATGGATTATCAATGAACTGGCGCGGCAGTGCGGCTATCACTTTGCCGCCGAAGGCGTGAAGGTGATTGAATTTGCGCAGTCCGGCCTGCGTCCACTGCTCAAATTTGCCCGACGTATGGGGATTGCCTGGCATGTGCTGACCGATGGCGATGACGCCGGGAAAAAATATGCGGCCAGCGCACGTGGCCAACTGCAACATGGCGAAACCGAGGACGATCATCTGACGCAGCTGCCCGCGTTGGATATGGAGAATTTTCTGTATCGTCAGGGGTTCAGCGAGGTTTACCGGGAGGTGGCGCACCTGCCGTCAAACGTGCCAATGAACGCCCGGCGTATTATTACCAAAGCCATTCAACATGCTTCTAAACCGGAGCTGGCGATAGCGGTTGCGATGTCAGCCGCTGAACGTGGACCTGCTGCCATTCCGCCGCTGCTCAACACCTTGTTTGCCCGGGTGATGTGGTTGGCACGCGGCAAGGCTGATTAAAAAAACCGCAAAAAACAGAAAAATGCCAGCGGCTTTGGCTGGCATTTTAGCTTCGGGATGGTCAGAATACAGGGGGCGTTTTTCAGGCAACTGCCTGCGTTTCTTCTGGCACAATCAGGCTGGCATGATTGCCTTTTGGTCCCTGATGGACAGCAAACTGCACGCGCTGTCCGGCTTTCAAGGTGCGGTATCCCTCCATCTGAATGGTGGAATAGTGCGCGAAGATATCATCACCGCCACCAAGCGGGCAGATAAAGCCAAAACCTTTGGCGTTATTGAACCATTTAACTGTTCCCGTCTCCATGCTTTTACTTCCCTCGCAGTACAGTTGTTAAACAGGTGAAGTCATTGCCGCTGTGAGTCGAGACTGTTTAAATCTCAATCAGCATATGTCAGTAGAATGTAGATAAACCGCAGAGGGCGTCAAGCAATCCACGGCGCTGGAATCAGAGAAATTGCTCAAAATTTGAAGCAGTTAACGCTATTGCGAATTTTGTGATACAGGTCGCGTCGAGCCATTTGGTGCTGTTTTTTGTCAGATTGAAAATGGGCCTGACGGACGTGTTAAACTGTAATCAGGGGTGGATACCACCCGGACGCAACGTACAGAATTTGAACGGAACATTATGGCAAACACGAACGACTGGCTTAACTTCGAACACCTGGCCGAAGAAAAAACACGTGAAGGATTAAAGCCGCCTTCCATGTATAAAGTCATATTGAACAATGATGACTATACGCCAATGGAATTTGTTGTTGACGTTCTGCAAAAGTTCTTTTCTTATGATGTTGAACGTGCAACGCAACTGATGCTGAATGTTCACTACCAGGGGAAAGCAATTTGTGGTGTATTTACTGCAGAGGTAGCTGAAACCAAAGTGGCGATGGTGAACAGATACGCACGGGAAAACCAACATCCGTTGCTGTGTACGCTGGAAAAAGCCTGAGACCGTCCCCATAGTGTTAGGGTGAGGTCGTCAGAGCGATAATTGGGGGAGGTGCCTTATGCTCAATCAAGAACTGGAACTCAGTTTAAATATGGCTTTCGCCAGAGCGCGTGAGCACCGTCATGAGTTTATGACCGTCGAGCACCTGTTACTGGCTTTGCTCAGTAACCCATCTGCCCGGGAAGCTTTAGAAGCTTGCTCAGTGGATATTGTGGCGCTGCGGCAGGAACTTGAAACCTTCATCGAACAAACCACACCTGTGCTGCCTGCCAGCGAAGAAGAGCGTGATACACAGCCTACGCTCAGCTTCCAGCGCGTGCTCCAGCGTGCGGTCTTCCACGTTCAGTCATCCGGCCGTAGCGAAGTCTCCGGCGCGAATGTGCTGGTCGCCATTTTCAGCGAGCAGGAGTCACAAGCTGCCTATCTGCTGCGCAAACATGAAGTCAGTCGTCTCGACGTAGTGAACTTCATCTCTCACGGCACACGCAAAGATGAGCCTTCTCAGGCCCCGAATGCGGAAAATCCAGTTAACGAAGAGCAAGCAGGCGGGGAGGAACGTATGGAAAACTTCACCACCAATCTCAATCAGCTTGCACGCGTTGGCGGGATCGACCCGCTGATTGGTCGTGACAAGGAACTGGAACGTACCATTCAGGTGCTGTGCCGCCGCCGTAAAAATAACCCGCTGTTAGTGGGTGAATCTGGCGTGGGTAAAACTGCAATTGCCGAAGGTCTCGCCTGGCGTATCGTGCAGGGTGACGTGCCCGAAGTGATGCAGGATTGCACCATTTACTCGCTGGATATCGGTTCACTGCTGGCGGGAACCAAATACCGGGGTGATTTCGAAAAACGCTTTAAAGCGCTGCTGAAACAGCTTGAGCAGGATACCAACAGTATTCTGTTCATCGATGAGATCCACACCATCATCGGTGCGGGTGCGGCTTCTGGTGGCCAGGTTGATGCGGCGAATCTGATCAAGCCGCTGCTCTCCAGCGGTAAAATCCGCGTGATGGGTTCAACCACCTATCAGGAGTTCAGCAACATCTTCGAAAAAGATCGTGCGCTGGCCCGTCGTTTCCAGAAAATCGACATCACCGAACCTTCTGCTGAAGAAACGGTGCAGATCCTGAACGGTCTGAAACCGAAATATGAAGCGCACCACGATGTGCGTTACACGGCGAAAGCGATTCGTGCTGCGGTTGAGCTGGCAGTGAAATACATCAACGATCGTCATCTGCCAGACAAGGCGATTGACGTGATTGATGAAGCGGGTGCGCGTGCGCGTCTGCTGCCGGTCAGCAAACGCAAAAAAACCGTTAACGTGGCGGATATTGAATCAGTGGTGGCGCGTATTGCTCGTATTCCAGAGCAGAGCGTGTCAGCCAGCGATCGCGATACGCTGAAGAACCTCGGCGACCGCCTGAAAATGCTGGTCTTTGGTCAGGACAATGCGATTGAAGCATTGACCGAAGCCATCAAAATGAGCCGCGCGGGTCTGAGCCAGGATCGCAAGCCGGTCGGTTCCTTCCTGTTTGCTGGCCCAACCGGCGTAGGTAAAACCGAAGTCACGGTGCAGCTGGCAAAAGCGCTGGGTATTGAGCTGCTGCGTTTTGACATGTCCGAGTACATGGAGCGCCATACGGTTAGCCGTTTGATTGGTGCTCCTCCGGGCTATGTTGGTTTTGACCAGGGTGGCCTGCTGACGGATGCGGTGATTAAGCATCCTCACGCGGTAGTGCTGCTGGACGAGATCGAAAAAGCGCACCCAGACGTGTTCAACCTGCTGCTGCAAGTGATGGATAACGGAATGTTGACCGATAACAACGGTCGCAAAGCGGACTTCCGCAACGTGGTATTGGTGATGACCACCAACGCCGGCGTGCGTGAAACCGAACGTAAATCCATTGGCCTGATTCATCAGGACAACAGTACGGATGCGATGGAAGAGATTAAAAAGATCTTTACGCCAGAGTTCCGTAACCGTCTCGACAACATTATCTGGTTCAAACACCTCTCTACCGAGGTGATTCATCTGGTGGTCGATAAGTTTATTGTCGAACTGCAGGTGCAGCTGGATGCCAAAGGCGTGTCGCTGGAAGTCAGTGATGAAGCTCGCGACTGGCTGGCAGAGAAAGGCTACGATCGCGCAATGGGCGCACGTCCAATGGCGCGTACCGTGCAGGAAAGCCTGAAGAAACCGCTGGCGAATGAACTGCTGTTTGGTTCACTGGTGGATGGCGGCTCGGTGTCCGTTGCGCTCGATAAAGAGAACAACCAACTGACCTACCACTTCCTCAGCGCTGAGAAGCGTAAAACGGAAGGCACCGTGCATTAATCGGTGATACAGGCAAACAAAAAGGCCGGAGATGACTCTCCGGCCTTTTTTCTGTGCTTTATCTGCGGCAATCAGTGGGAAGTTATTTGCCTCTGACGCTGCACCCTTTCAGCAGATGAGAAAAGGGCAGATGAAGCACAGTGAGCAGGGCAAATCTTAGCGACTACGGAAGACAATGCGGCCTTTGCTCAGGTCGTACGGGGTCAGTTCGACAGTCACTTTGTCGCCTGTCAGGATGCGGATATAGTTTTTGCGCATCTTACCGGAGATATGAGCGGTAACCACGTGTCCGTTCTCAAGCTCTACGCGAAACATGGTGTTTGGTAACGTATCAAGTACGGTACCCTGCATTTCAATATTGTCTTCTTTGGCCATCGAATCCTCTGGGTGGACTACCTGTCAGTTGAACCGGCAAGATAATGCCGAATTCCATCAGTTATGTAAAGAAACGTTGGCGGTTAGCCAACGCTTCGCCGTGCGACGCGCCTATGCGCGAGCATCTCGGGTTAAATTCGGGTGTTGTTGACGTCTGCGGGGAGTTAGCGGGCTGAGAAGCTGTGCAGCACCTCTTCAGGATAACGTGACACGGCCCCGGGAGTATTCATCTCCCAGCCTGGCAATTCCGGCTCGCTATGGCGAAGTGCGAACGACATACCAAACGACGATATTATATCACCGATATGAGCTTATGTGTGCAAAACATCTGCTCAGATTAAAAAAGTGTCTGTTTTTGCCAACATTCAACGCCTACAGACTGAGAAGCCAGCTCCTGAACATAGCGTAAATAGTCTACGCGGCCAATTTCTTGCGCACCGAGTGAAGCCGTGTGTGGGTTAATCACCTGACAATCCACTAACACGCCCTGATGGCGTAAAAAGTGCTGACAAAACACCAGCAAAGCGGTTTTTGAGGCATTTTCTTTGCGGCTAAACATCGACTCACCACAAAACATTTTTCCCAAAGACAGGCCATACATCCCGCCAACCAGGTCATCCTGATGCCAGACTTCAATCGAGTGTGCATGGCCCAGTTCAAACAGACGTAACCAGGCACGTTTGACCTCAAAAGTGATCCAGGTGCCTTCATCACGTTGGCTGGCACAGCCCTCAATAACGCCCGCAAAGGCATGATTCATGGTCACGCGATAGGGTGAGCGCTGGTGAAAACGCTTCATGCTGCGGCTGAGATGAAAGTTTTCAGGTAAAAGCACGGCGCGTGGGTCGGGTGACCACCATAAAATCGGATCGCCTGGGGAAAACCACGGGAAGATACCGCTATTGTACGCGCTCAACAGGCGGGCAGGGGAGAGGTCGCCTCCCATAGCAAGCAGGCCATTTGGCTCGCGTAATGCCATTTCCGGCGGCGGAAAATGGAGCGATTCTCGTGAAAGCTGTATCAGTCTCATTGTGTTGTCATACCCGTCTAATCTCCGTATAGACTATAGCGCAAAGCGCCTGTGGAGACGCCAGTAATCCCCCTGACCGGCGATTAATTGGTCGTGTGTTCCCTGTTCACTTAACTGGCCGGCCTCCATGACACAAATACGATCCAACTGATGGAGCTGAGTGAGGCGATGCGTGACCATTAACAACGTTTTATCCTGGGTGACGCTGAAGATCAGGTCAAGGATCTGGCGTTCGGTATGGCTATCCAGGCCTTCAGTGGGTTCATCCAGCAGCCAGAGATCGCCATCATGTAACAGGGCACGTGCAATGCCTATACGTCGCAACTCTCCGCCAGACAATGGCCTGCCGCCATCACCCATCCACATATCTAACTGCTCATCTTCCTCTGCCAGATAGCGCAGACCGACCTGTTCCAGCACTTGCAACAGCCTTTCGTCACTCGCATCTGGCCGCGCGATCAACAAGTTTTCACGCAGTGTACGCGAGAAAAGATAGATGCGCTGAGGCATTACGCTGATGCGTTGACGTAATGAAGTTTCGTCCCAGCGGGTTATCGGTTGCTGGTTCAGCAGGACATCACCGCATACCGCCTCGGCCTGGCGGGTGAGTAACGCTAAGATGGTTGACTTGCCACAGCCGGTTGGGCCGAGCAGTGCCACATGCTCTCCTGCGTTGATCGTCAAACACAAGTTGTTAAGCACCGGTTCAAGACGCTGGGGCCAGGTGAAATGCAGATGATTGAGTTCAACGGCCATCCCTGCATGCTGTGGCAGTGGCGTGGAGGGATAAACCATCGCCGCAGATTGTTGGGTAATTTGGCTAACGCGCTCCGCTGCGCTAATGACCTGCGCCAGCGGGAGAAATGCTGCCGTCACTGGGCCCAACGCTTCGAACGCGGCGAGGGCACAAAACAGCATCAGGGCCATTATCGGCCCCTTGTCCGCCTGAGCCGCGGCCAGCCACAGCAGCAAAGTGGCGGTACAGCCGCTTACCACCAGCAGCAATGCCTGGGATTTTGCCTGCAATCGCTGCTGCTGGAGCTGTGCCTGCTGCCAGTGCTGTTCTTGTTGATCGATCTCTTTACGCCATGCAGCACTGGCACCGTAAATCATGAGCTCAGCCTGGCCCTCCAGCCACTGGAGCAGTTGTTGATGCCAGAGATTGCGTGCGCTGCCAATGGTGTATCCCAACGGTCTGGCTTGCCGCCAGAACAGTGCGGGCAATAACAACAGGGTGAGAAGCATAATGCCGCCCAGCGTCAAAGCCAGCGGCACATCAATCAGGCTCAGGCCGATACTCACGCTGACAATCACCACCAGAGCACCTGCCAGTGGTGCAATCACGCGCAGATAGAGGTGATCCAGGGTATCCACATCAGCCACAAAACGGCTCAACAGATCGCCATGACGAAAACGGGCAAGCTGAAAAGGGGCCAGTGCCATTAAGCGGGAGAACGTGAACACGCGCAGGTGCTGCAACACGCGAAACGTAGCATCATGGCTGACCAGCCGCTCAGCGTAGCGAGCAGCGGTGCGAATGATGGCTGCACCGCGAACACCCGCAGCGGGCAGCATGTAATTAAAACTGTAAAGCCCAGCCGTGCCAGCAACGGCACTGGCGGCAAGAAACCAGCCGGACAGCGTTAATAAGCCGATACTGGCGAGCAGGGCGAGTATCGCGAGAACAATCCCGAGAGACAGACGCACAGGATGACGACGCCACAGGCACAACAGTGACCACATTACGCGAGCTCCTTATGATTCATCAGCGCCTCTGGCATCGATTCCGCAGACCCTTGAAAAATAAATGTTCCTTGCTGCATAACCCAGACGCGATCCCAGCGATGCAGCTCACGCTGGTCGTGGCTTATCATCAAGGTGGTTTGCTGCTGAGCGGCGTGTGTGAGAGCGTGCATCACCAGCCGTTCGCTGTGTTGATCGAGGCTGGCGGTAGGCTCATCCAGCAGCAGCAGGGCCGCTGGCTTATACAAGGCTCGGGCCACCGCAACGCGTTGTGCTTGCCCCACGGAAAGCCCTATGCCCGCATCGCCCGTTGCCGTGTCGAGACCGTCGGGCAGGCGCGCGAGGAATTCACTCACCCCGGCTTGATCCAGCATCTGTTGCAGGCGTTCCGGCTGCTCGGGGCCTGACAGCACGATATTTTGCCGTAGCGTTGGCGCGGGCAACTGCGGATTTTGCCCGACCCATGCGAGGTGCTGCTGCCACTGTTCGCGTGCAATATCGCGCAACTCTATGCCATTGACTTTAAGTGAGCCGCTATAGGGCAAAAAGCCCAACAGGACGTTCATCAGTGCACTTTTTCCCGCGCCGCTAGTGCCAATCAGCAGCACCCTTTCGCCAGGAGAAAGGCTAAAACTGAGCGCGGAAGTCAGGGCTTTACCGTGAATGGTGGTGACAACCAGGTCTTTCGCTTCGAGCTGAAAAGGGGCCTCGGGCAGAACGGCTGGAGCGTGGGTGAGGGTTGCAGGCTCAGGCGCTTCCGCCATAAACGTCTGGAGGGCATCCGCGCCGCCAACGGCTTGTGCCTTGGCATGATAAAAGGTGCCGAGATCGCGCAGGGGCTGGAAAAACTCAGGTGCCAGGATCAAAGCCAGAAAACCGGAAAATAACGTCACCCCGGTGCCGTAATGGCCAAAATTCAGTTCGCCCAGATAGGAAAAACCAAAATAGACGGCAACAACGGCAATCGCCAGTGAGGCAAAGAACTCCAGTACCGCAGAGGAGAGAAAGGCGAGGCGTAACACCTCCATGGTGCGTGTACGGAAGTCTTCACTGGCGTTGGCAATCGCCTGTTGTTCAGCGGTGGCGCGATGAAACAACTGGAGGGTATCGCGTCCTCGCAGACGGTCGAGAAAATCCCCACTGAGACGGGCCAGCGCCTGAAAGTTACGCCGGTTTGCTTCTGCGGCTCCCATGCCCACCAGGGCCATAAAGAAGGGAATCAGGGGAGCGCTAACCAGCAAAATTAATCCAGCGGCCCAGTTGAGGGGAAACAGGGTAATCAGAATGATACAGGGGATAAGGGCGGCGAGTGAGAGTTGTGGCAGGTAACGTGCGTAGTAATCCTGCATCTCTTCAATCTGTTCCAGTAGCAACGTTGCCCAACTGCCCGCCGGTTTTCCTTTGACC
Source organism: Candidatus Pantoea multigeneris (assembly GCF_011752615.1). NCBI lineage: Bacteria > Pseudomonadati > Pseudomonadota > Gammaproteobacteria > Enterobacterales > Erwiniaceae > Pantoea > Candidatus Pantoea multigeneris. The sequence goes on along the minus strand of NZ_VWXF01000006.1, from coordinate 41,247 downwards.
CATGCCGGGCCCAGAGAGGCAAGGCGATCGAGTACCTGTTGACGCAGTTTGCGCCGAATGGCCAGTCCGGCACGGAAGCCGGCTAAATCGCGCAGGTATTGAATCAATGCGCGCAGTACAAAGCAGGCCAGCAGCCAGAGAAACGCCGGAGCCAGAGCCGTACGCGGCACCTTGTCGATAATCAGGTATTGCAGCAAGCTGGCTATCAACCAGGCCTGCCAGACGATCAAGAGAGCGCTTACCATCCCCAAACAGGTGGTCAGGTGCAGCCAGTGCCCACCGTGGCGGCGCTGTAGCCGCAGCCAGCGCAGAAGTTCCTGCTGTCGAGTTTTGTTCATTAAACGTTGCCCGAGCCAGAAAAAAGAGCCAGGAGATAATTTCCCCTGGAAATTAGCGGGTTAATCTAGCACGGGAGCAATAAAAAAGGCGACGGAAAAACCGTCGCCTTTATGAAGTCAGATCAGATGGTTAACAACTTACTTATCGGTTTTAACCAATCCATCCAGGAAGCGTTCTGCATCCAGGGCTGCCATACAGCCAGTGCCTGCTGAGGTGATGGCCTGACGATAGATATGGTCCATCACATCACCCGCAGCGAATACGCCTGGGATGCTGGTCTGAGTGGCATTGCCCTGCAAACCGGACTGCACTTTAATGTAGCCGTTCTCCAGCTCAAGCTGACCATTGAAGATGGCGGTGTTTGGGCTGTGACCAATGGCGACAAACAGACCCGCGACCTCAAGGTTTTCCACTTCGTCGGTTAGGGTGGAACGCAACGTCAATCCTGCCACGCCCATGTCATCACCGGTGACTTCTTCCAGAGTGCGATCGGTATGCAGCACGATGTTGCCGTTACGCACTTTGTCCATCAACCGGTCGATCAAGATTTTCTCTGCACGGAAGCTGTCACGGCGGTGAATCAGGTGTACTTCTGCCGCAATGTTAGCCAGGTAGAGGGCTTCTTCTACTGCGGTGTTACCACCGCCGATCACCGCAACTTTCTGGTTGCGATAGAAGAAACCGTCACAGGTGGCGCAGGCGGAAACACCACGGCCTTTAAACGCCTCTTCTGAAGGCAGACCGAGATAACGTGCAGAAGCACCGGTCGCGATAATCAGCGCATCAGAGGTGTATTCACCGCTGTCGCCAATCAGACGGAACGGACGCGTCTGCAGGTCAACCGTATGAATATGGTCGAAAATGATTTCAGTATTGAATTTCTCAGCATGCTCCTGCATACGCTCCATCAATGCTGGACCGGTCAGATCATGCGGGTCGCCTGGCCAGTTTTCCACTTCTGTGGTGGTGGTCAGTTGGCCGCCTTTTTCCAGTCCGGTAATCAGGACGGGATTTAAGTTGGCGCGTGCTGCATAGACAGCAGCGGTATAACCGGCCGGGCCTGAGCCCAGAATGAGTAGTTTACTGTGTTTAACCGTACTCATGTGTTCCTCTGTTTCATTTGGCTGAAAGCATGGTCAAGGATTGTAGGGAAATTACAGACGCAAAAAAAGCCTTAAACAATTTTGTTAACGATAGCTGCGAGTGGCGTAGACGATGATGGACATTTTTGCATCACGGATGCGCTAAAATGGGGCATAACTCGGAAAATTAATCATCAGCAGCTAAAAAATACTCATTTAAAATCAGTTACCCAGAGGGCTGTCTGGCATCTTGTCCTGAATTTGGAGATTTTACTTTGACAATCGCCTGCGCTTTTGCGAAAACATTGGGAGAAGGGAAGAACTTTTAGCGAATCATGATAGGCAAAGCGCCCAGAAATGAACGTTCGTTAAAAAAAACAGCCTGGCATTGGTAATGACGCATGATGTGGACAGACAACATGCGTCATACAGATGGGCGCGAAATTCGCACCGGCTTTGGCTTCACTTCATTAATGCCCGAGACAAAAGTGGTTTTTTTTGAGCGTGGCAGGTTAAGGGAAGGAATTAAGAGAGACAATAATAATGGTAGACAACAAGAAGCGCCCCGGGAAAGACCTCGATCGTATCGACCGTAACATTCTGAATGAGCTGCAGAAAGATGGCCGAATTTCTAACGTCGAGCTTTCCAAACGCGTCGGTTTATCACCAACGCCGTGTCTTGAACGTGTTCGTCGTCTGGAACGCCAGGGGTTCATCCTCGGCTATACTGCACTTCTGAACCCACACTATCTGGATGCATCACTGCTGGTATTTGTTGAGATTACTCTGAATCGTGGTGCGCCAGATGTGTTTGAACAATTTAACGCCGCTGTACAAAAACTTGAGGAAACTCAAGAGTGTCACCTTGTTTCTGGTGATTTCGACTATCTGCTGAAAACGCGCGTTCCGGACATGTCTGCTTATCGCAAACTGTTGGGCGAAACCTTGCTACGCCTGCCGGGCGTTAACGATACGCGTACCTATGTAGTGATGGAAGAGGTCAAACAGAGCAACCGTCTGGTGATCAAAACCCGTTAATGCAGGGCAGGTGCAAATCCCGTGGGATTTAGGTACACTCCTGTGAATACATACAGGACCAGCGTCGGGCTTCTCCGACGCTGTTGTCTTCTTAATTTACAGGCACCTGGAGAGTTCTCTTGAGCCAGGAATATACAGAAGATAAAGACGTCGTATTACAACCGCTCAGCAGCGGGCGTCGTTTGCTGGAAGCTTTACTCATTCTCGTTGCACTTTTCGCCATCTATTTGATGGTTTCCCTTGTCACCTTTAACCCTTCCGATCCCAGTTGGTCACAGACCGCCTGGCATGAACCTATTCATAACCTTGGTGGTGCACCAGGCGCATGGATGGCGGATACCCTGTTATTTGTCTTTGGCGTGATGGGCTATGCCATTCCGCCCGTGATCGTGGGCCTGTGCTGGAAAGCATTTCGCCAGCGCGATAACCAGGATTACATCGACTACTTTGCGATTGGCCTGCGCCTGATTGGCGTGCTGGCATTGGTGGTGACCACCTGTGGCCTGGCTGCGCTAAACGCCGATGATATCTGGTACTTTGCATCGGGTGGCGTGATTGGCAGTCTGATCAGCAGTGCCATCGCACCTTACCTCAATCCCGTCGTCAGCACGCTGGCGCTGCTGGTGGTTTGGGCTGCGGGAATCACCCTCTATACCGGCTGGTCATGGCTAACGATTGCCGAGCGCATTGGTGGCGTCGTGATGGGTGTATTAACCTTCGCCAGCAACCGCTCACGTCATGATGAACCCTGGCAGGAAGAGGAAGAGTATACCGATGAGCAGCATACTGCGGCGCCTCTGACTGCGGCTGCACGCCAGGAATCCGATGAAGAGGATGACGTCCTGCTGGCCGCACCGCGTCGTCCTGATGAAGCCCCTCAGGCACCTGCGGAAAACGCCGCGACGGTAGCCCTGCCATCTGACCCTCTGTTAGCCACAGCGGCTGCGGCTACCGTGGCTGCGGTACATCAGGCTGCTGTAGCGGTGCCAACTGCTGCAATTCCAGTGGCTGCGGCGCAGAATTCTGCTGTTCAGCCTACAACAGCCGCGCAGCCGTTGAACGAACAGCCCGCGGTTGCAGCAACACCACAGCCGTTATCTTCCGTGGCACCCGCTGCCTTTAGTCAGCCGGTGTCGTCGGGTGTGGCACAACCAGAAAGCGTCCATACTGCCGTTTCAGCGGGAAACCAGGCGCAGCCTGCGTTCACCGGGGAGACTTCGCAGCCAGCCCCAACAGAGCAGGCACCGCCGCTCTACCGCTTTGAGGTGCCCGAGTCACAAGGTAGCGCATTTAGCGTGTATGAAGAAGACGATGGCCCGCAGATGGGCAACTGGCGTTCAGCGACTGAAACCGGGGCAGCAGCCGTTGCCGCGAGTTCTGCTGCCGCTGCCGCACCGTTGTTTGATATTGCGCCAGAATCAGAGAGCAACCCTCAGGTGAAGCAGGGCATTGGTCCTTCATTACCGCGACCCAACCCGGTCAAACTGCCAACGCGACGTGAGCGAGCCTCATGGGGCATAAAACTGCCTTCACAACGCATGGCAGAAGAGAAAGCAAAAGCGGAAGCTGAGCAAAAGCTTGCGAATTCGGAACAGGTTACCCCACAGGTTGATCTGGCTGCACCACATGCCGCAGAGCAGAACTGGAGCAGCGAAGAGCAAGATACCCTGCAGCAGGCCGAACTGCGCCATGCGTTTGCTGCTCAGCAGCAGGACCGCTATGGTGCAGACTGGCAAACGTCGTCCGCGCAGGAAGAGGATGATGACGCTCAGCAACAGGCCGAGCTGGCGCGTCAGTTTGCTGTGCAGCAACAGACTCGCTATGCCCCAGAGCCGCCGGTGCAGAAGCCCGTGTTGGATCTTGGGAAAGAGAGCATCTTTGATCTCTCACCGATGAAAGATTTAGTGGATGACGGTCCGGGTGAGCCACTGTTTACGCTTTCGGCCACGCCAGAGCCTACGGCCCCTGCTGCACCAGCAGTCACCGTTGCGCCGCCTTCTTCTTATCACCATCAACACTCGCCATTTGAAATGGCGCGTCAGCGTCAGGCTGCGGCTGCACAAGCTGCGGCAGCTGAAGTGCAACCTGAGCCGTCTGTCGAACCTGAGTATCAGCCACAGACATCATCCTATTTCGCACCTGAACCTGTTGCTCCGGCACAAGAAGAAACCGCACAAACCGCGTTCCAGGAGAGTTTGTTCCATCCCTTCCTGGTGCGGCATGAGCAGCCGTTAGAGAAGCCTTCAACACCGTTGCCAACCCTGGATCTCCTCACTTCGCCACCGCTGGAAGAGGAACCGGTTGATATGTTCGCCCTTGAGCAGACGGCCCGTTTGGTTGAAGCAAGGCTTGGCGACTATCGAGTGAAAGCGGAAGTGGTGGGGATCTCACCAGGCCCGGTAATTACCCGTTTTGAGTTGGATCTTGCACCGGGCGTAAAAGCGTCGCGCATCTCTAACCTCTCACGGGATTTGGCGCGTTCGCTCTCTGCCGTTGCGGTACGTGTCGTGGAAGTGATTCCCGGCAAACCCTATGTTGGTCTTGAACTGCCTAACCGCCATCGCCAGACCGTTTACCTGCGTGAAGTGCTGGACTGCCCGCAGTTCCGTGAAAACACCTCACCGCTGGCCATCGTCCTGGGGAAAGATATTGCTGGGCAGCCTGTCGTCGCCGATCTGGCGAAAATGCCGCATCTGTTAGTGGCAGGTACGACCGGTTCCGGTAAGTCGGTGGGGGTCAACGCCATGATCCTCAGCATGCTGTATAAAGCCACCCCGGAAGAGGTGCGCTTTATCATGATCGATCCAAAAATGCTGGAGCTGTCGGTCTATGAAGGGATTCCGCATCTGTTAACAGAAGTGGTCACTGACATGAAAGATGCGGCAAATGCGCTGCGCTGGAGTGTGGGTGAAATGGAACGGCGCTATAAGCTGATGTCTGCACTGGGCGTTCGTAACCTTGCAGGTTACAACGAAAAAGTGCAGCAGGCTGAAGCTATGGGCCGACCGATCCCTGATCCATTCTGGAAACCGGGTGATAGCATGGACACCTCACCACCAGTGCTGGAGAAATTGCCGTACATCGTGGTGATGGTGGATGAGTTTGCTGATCTGATGATGGCCGTCGGTAAGAAGGTGGAAGAGCTGATCGCGCGTCTGGCACAGAAAGCGCGTGCGGCGGGTATCCACCTGGTGCTGGCAACCCAGCGCCCGTCGGTGGATGTCATTACCGGTTTGATCAAAGCAAATATTCCGACCCGTATTGCCTTTACGGTCTCCAGCAAAATCGACTCCCGTACCATTCTCGACCAGGGGGGCGCGGAATCGCTGTTGGGCATGGGTGATATGCTCTATATGCCACCTAACTCTTCAATGCCGGTGCGTGTTCACGGCGCGTTCGTACGCGACGAGGAAGTGCATGCAGTGGTACAGGACTGGAAAGCGCGTGGTCGACCGCAGTACATCGATAGCATTACCGCAGGTGAAGAAGGCGAAAGCGGCGGTGCATCGGTTGAAGGTGGCGACGATCTGGACCCACTGTTCGATCAGGCCGTGGCATTTGTGGTGGATAAACGTCGTGCTTCCATTTCCGGTGTTCAGCGTCAGTTCCGTATCGGTTACAACCGCGCTGCCCGCATCATTGAGCAGATGGAAGCGCAAGGCATAGTCTCTGAACCTGGACATAACGGTAACCGTGAGGTGCTCTCACCGCCGTCACATGAAATGTAATGCGACGTGCGGACTAAGCCGCCTTCTTGTTGGGCGGCTTAGTCAGTAACAATTGTTACGGTTGTCTTTACAGGGTTTTACCGGGCCAGCGTATGCTGGCCCGTTGTGTATCTGACAAACCACCCCATATAATTCGCAAGTTTAGGGTTATTCTCCTGGCAACTTGCGCTCGCAGCGACCAAAGTAAGTGCTGTAACAGCGGAAAACAGACCAATAAGGAATTGAAGCAGATGAAATTACGCGTAATCGCCTGTGGCCTACTGGCCACCTTTATGTCTGCCACGGTGCTGGCTGATGCATCCAGCACGCTGCAACAGCGTTTGAATAAAGTGAATAGCTTCCATGCCAGCTTCAGCCAAAAAGTGACCGACAGCACTGGGGCAAACGTGCAGGATGGTCAGGGTGAGCTGTGGGTAAAACGTCCAAGCCTGTTTAACTGGCATATGACCGCACCGGATGAGAGCGTCATCATCTCTGATGGCAAAAATCTGTGGTTCTACAATCCGTTTGTTGAGCAGGCCAGCGTAAGCCTGCTGCAAAATGCCACCAGCAACACGCCGTTCATGCTGATTGCCCGCAACCAGCCTTCTGACTGGCAAAAATATAATGTCAAACAGCAGGGCGATAACTTCGATCTGACGCCGAAGAGTGCAGATGGCAACCTTAAGCAGTTCACCATCACAGTGACCGCAGCCGGGACGATCAATCAGTTCAGCGCCATTGAACAAGATGGGCAACGCAGTAATTACCAGCTGAAAAGTCAGGTTAACGGCGCTATCAGCCCGGATAAATTCACCTTCACGCCACCTCAAGGGGTGACGGTAGACGATCAACGTCAGTGAGGTTTGCGTGAGTAATCTGTCGCTGGATTTTTCGCCTGAAGCCTTCAGGCCTCTGGCTGCCCGTATGCGGCCAGAGACGCTGCAACAGTACATAGGCCAGCAACACCTGTTGGCGGCGGGTAAACCGCTGCCAAGGGCGATTGAAGCGGGCCATCTCCACTCCATGATCCTGTGGGGGCCGCCTGGCACCGGTAAAACAACGCTGGCGGAACTGATTGCACGTTACGGCAATGCGGACGTGGAGCGAATTTCCGCTGTGACGTCGGGCATTAAAGAGATCCGTGAAGCGATAGAACGCGCGCGGCAAAACCGCCAGGTCGGACGGCGTACCATCCTGTTCGTTGATGAAGTGCATCGCTTTAATAAAAGCCAGCAGGATGCATTCTTACCGCACATTGAAGATGGCACCATCACGTTTATCGGTGCCACCACAGAAAACCCGTCCTTTGAACTCAACTCGGCACTGTTATCACGCGCTCGCGTCTACCTGCTAAAATCCCTTACCACAGCGGATATTGAGCAGGTGCTCGATCAGGCGATGCAGGATAAAACCCGTGGTCTTGGCGACAGTGATATCGTGCTGCCTGACAATACCCGGCGCATGATTGCTGAACTGGTCACCGGGGATGCGCGTCGTGCACTCAATACGCTGGAAATGATGGCGGACATGGCCGAGCTTAATGCACAGGGCCAGCGGGAATTAACGCCTCAGCTGTTGAATGAAGTGTCTGGCGAGCGTGCCGCCCGCTTTGATAACAAGGGTGACCGGTTTTATGACCTGATCTCCGCGCTGCACAAGTCAGTACGGGGTTCCGCCCCGGATGCCGCACTCTATTGGTATGCCCGCATTATCACCGCAGGTGGCGATCCACTGTATGTAGCCCGGCGTTTGCTGGCGATAGCGTCTGAAGATGTGGGTAATGCCGATCCCCGCGGCATGCAGGTCGCGATAGCCGCGTGGGACTGCTTCACGCGTGTCGGACCAGCGGAAGGTGAACGAGCAATTGCTCAGGCGATCGTTTATCTGGCTTGCGCACCGAAAAGCAACGCTGTGTACACCGCTTTCAAAGCCGCGATGCGTGATGCGCGGGAAAATCCAGATTACGATGTGCCAGAGCATCTGCGCAACGCACCGACCAAACTGATGCAGGAGATGGGGCTAGGGAAAGAGTACCGCTATGCGCACGATGAGGTGAATGCCTATGCCGCAGGAGAGGTCTATTTCCCGCCTGAAATGGCACAAACGCGCTACTATCATCCACCCACACGTGGGCTGGAAGGTAAAATTGGTGAAAAGCTAGCCTGGCTGGCTGAACAGGATCAAAATAGCCCGATAAAACGCTACCGCTAAAACAGGTGTTGCGGTAAGGTGAGCAATAATTTCAACGCATTCCGTGTGAATGCGTCCCTCCGTTCTATCAATTAACTTCATAAAGCAGGATAAGCATGCTCGATCCCAATCTGCTGCGTAATGAGCCAGACGCAGTCGCTGAAAAACTGGCACGCCGAGGATTCAAACTGGATGTTGAGACGCTGCGCTCCCTTGAAGAGCGCCGTAAAGTATTGCAGGTTGAAACGGAAAATCTGCAGGCTGAGCGTAACGCACGATCCAAATCCATCGGTCAGGCCAAAGCGCGCGGGGAAGATATCGAGCCACTGCGTCAGGAAGTCAACACCCTGGGCGAACGTCTGGATGCGGCAAAAGTTGAGCTGGATGTGCTGCAAAACGAGATCCGTGATTTCGCGCTAGCCATGCCAAACCTGCCAGCGGATGAAGTGCCACTGGGCCGTGATGACAGTGAAAACCTGGAAGTCAGCCGCTGGGGCGAGCCGCGCCAGTTCGATTTCGCAGTAAAAGATCACGTAGAACTGGGCGAACAAGCCAAAGGGCTGGATTTTGCCGCGGCAGTTAAACTGACCGGTTCACGTTTCGTGGTGATGCAGGGGCAGGTTGCGCGCCTGCACCGTGCACTGAGCCAGTTCATGATTGATCTGCACAGTGAAGAGCACGGTTATCTGGAAACCTACGTCCCTTACCTGGTTAACCATGAAACCTTATACGGCACCGGTCAGTTGCCGAAGTTCGGTGGCGATCTGTTCCACACCCGTCCGCTGGAAGAAGAAGCTGACAGCAGCAACTATGCGCTGATCCCAACGGCAGAAGTCCCGTTGACCAACCTGGTGCGTGATGAGATTCTGGAAGAAGAGAATCTGCCACTGAAGCTCACCGCACATACGCCATGCTTCCGTTCTGAAGCGGGCTCTTATGGTCGTGATACCCGTGGCCTGATTCGTATGCACCAGTTCGACAAGGTTGAGATGGTGCAGGTGGTTGCGCCAGAAGCCTCTATGCAGGCACTGGAAGAGCTGACCGGTCATGCTGAAAAGGTTCTGCAACTGCTGAACCTGCCATACCGCAAAATGCTGCTCTGCACCGGCGATATGGGCTTTGGTTCAACCAAAACCTATGACCTGGAAGTCTGGCTGCCAGCGCAAAATACCTACCGTGAAATCTCTTCTTGTTCCAACATGGGTGATTTCCAGGCACGTCGTATGCAAGCCCGTTGCCGTAGCAAGACCGAGAAAAAACCGCGTCTGGTGCATACGCTGAACGGTTCAGGTCTGGCTGTTGGCCGTACGCTGGTTGCGATTCTGGAAAACTATCAGCAGGAAGATGGCCGCATTGCGGTGCCGGAAGTACTGCGTCCTTACATGAAGGGTGCTGAGTTCATCGGCTAATCCCTCAGTAGTGCATAAAAAACCGCAATTTCATCATTGCGGTTTTTTTTCGTCGGGACTTTTTTGCAGTTTCTCTTCTAACCGCAGCAACTGCTCAGGCGTTACCGCCGGGTAGCTGGGGGCATCTTCCGGGATCTCATGGACCGCCGGAATCGGAATTAAGGGGCCAAGAAAACGCGGCTCGCGTTTCATAATGTAGAGATCTGCCAGTGCGCCCAGGCGAGCAGCCACTTCGCGCATGCGAATATTCAGCATATCTTTGGGAGAGGGAACGGCATAGCACTGTGCCTGAATGCCCAGATGCTGCGCAATGAACAGCGCACGCTCACAGTGGAAGCGCTGTGTGATGATAATGAAATCATTGGTATCAAAGACTTTCCGCGTGCGGACAATGGAATCCAGCGTACGGAAACCGGCATAGTCCAGCACGATATCAGCCGGATCAACGCCAGCTTTAATCAGATCGCGCCGCATTGTGACCGGCTCATTGTAGCTCTGTTGCGCATTATCCCCGCTCAGCAACAGGTAATTGACCTTGCCACTGTTATAGGCGTTGAGTGCGCCCTGAATACGGTAAAGGTAATACTGATTGATCACGCCAGTGCGATAATATTTCGCAGTGCCTAAGACCACACCAACCTGACGGTGGGGGAGTTCGGTGACGTTTTCGTAGATGAAGGGGGCGGTTTTCCAACTGATCCAGCGGTCGAGGCCGAGCGCGGTTGCTACCATCAGAAGAATGATAATCAGCAATCCGACAGACAGGCGTTTCAACATGGGTACAGCAATCCAGTGACAGTCATGTTGCAAGGCTACTTGAGCGACAGCCGTAGAGCAAGTTAACGCTGCACGGCTGACGTTTTTTTACCCGAAGTCGAGCCTTTCGGCCCGACTTGGGAGATTAAATCGAGGTACGACGGTAGTGACGGTACTGCGGTAACCAGAAGTTATCCGCAACTGCTTTCGACAGCACATCTTCGGAGGTGACAACAGCCACACCGGCCAACTGAGCCGCTTTACCGACTTCCATCGCGATGATTTTTGACACGCCCTGAATATCCTGAATTTCTGGCAATACCGGACCTTCACCTTCGTTCACCAGCGGCGAGCAGTCTGCCAGCGCGCGGCTGGCGGTCATCAGCATCGAGTCGGTAACGCGTGAAGCACCTGAAGCGATAACACCCAAGCCAATACCCGGGAAGATATAGGAGTTATTACACTGGGCAATCGGATAGGTTTTGCCTTTCCAACTGACCGGAGCAAATGGGCTGCCGGTGGCAACCAGTGCTGCACCGTCAGTCCATGCGATGATATCCGAAGGCTGTGCTTCCACGCGTGACGTTGGATTAGAAAGCGGCATCACGATAGGGCGTGGGCAGTGTTTGTGCATCTCGCGAATAATTTCTTCGGTGAACAGGCCCGGCTGACCCGATACACCAATCAGAATATCCGGGCGCGCATTGCGCACGACATCCAACAGAGAAATGGCTTCGTTAGTGAGATCCCAGCTTGCCAGGTCTTCGCTTTTTTGCACCAGACGGCTCTGGAAGTCGAGCAGGTTTGGCAGCTTGTCCGTCAGCAGGCCGAAGCGGTCAACCATAAACACGCGTGCGCGCGCTTCGGCATCGCTCAGACCTTCGGATTTCATCTCGGCGATAATCTGCTCGGCAATACCACAGCCCGCAGAGCCTGCGCCAAGGAAGGCCACTTTCTGGTCACGCAGACGGCTGCCTGCCGCACGGCTTGCCGCAATCAGCGTCCCTACAGCCACCGCTGCGGTGCCTTGAATATCATCGTTGAAGCAGCAAACTTCGTCACGATAGCGTTCCAGGAGCGGCATCGCGTTTTTCTGCGCAAAGTCTTCAAACTGCAACAGCGCTTTTGGCCAGCGACGTTTTACTGCCTGAATGAAATCGTTGACGAAGGCATCATACTCTTCGCCTGTAATACGCGGGCTACGCCAGCCCATATACAGCGGGTCGTTCAGCAGTTGCTGGTTGTTAGTACCCACATCCAGTACCACAGGTAAGGTATAGGCCGGGCTGATGCCGCCACAGGCGGTATACAGGGAGAGCTTACCAATTGGAATGCCCATGCCGCCAATGCCGAGGTCGCCCAGACCAAGAATGCGCTCACCGTCAGTCACGACAATGACTTTTACGTTCTGCTTGGTGGCGTTTTGCAGCATATCTTCGATGTGCGCACGGTTAGGATAAGAGATGAAAACGCCGCGCGCACGACGATAAATTTCGGAGAACTGTTCACAAGCTGCACCCACGGTCGGGGTATAGATGATGGGCATCATTTCAGCGAGATGGTTATCGAGCAGGCGATAGAACAGGGTTTCGTTGGTATCCTGGATATTGCGCAGATAGATGTGCTTATCGATATTGGTCTTGAAGTCCTGGAACTGACGCCATGCGCGCTGTGCCTGTTCTTCAATGGTTTCTACTGCTTCGGGTAGCAGGCCATTCAGATTAAACTCGTTACGTTCTTCCACTGAGAACGCACTGCCTTTGTTCAGCAGGGGAAATTCCAGCAAAATCGGTCCGGCGTAGGGAATGTATAAAGGTCGCTTACTTTCGTACTCGAGTTCCATTAAGTGATGCTCCGGTTGCGGTGTTGAATTTTTATTGTTGTGCTGTTTCAGAATGCTGGCGTCAGATCCTAGTAAATTTGCGCCAGAAGTACAGCACTTGTTAATAAAAGGTCATAAATCCCGGCGCAACCGGCTTCAGCGTCAGGGCTTTTGCAGCGCGACGCGGGCAATGTTGTCACAGCCCAGCGCGTGCAGCGTGGCAGAAAAATCGGCCCACTGGCTGATTATCGCGTCTGATGATTCCGCTAATACCGCCTGTTGCAGGTCATCGATGCTCTCACCACTAAGGTTCAGGGCGATCAGCGCGGCCTGTAATGGCGGCAGTGAGGGGTTGAAAGCGGCATTTTCTGCGTAGGAGCCGCTAAACTGTCGGCCACCTTTTGTCAGTAGCGCAACCCCGCTGTGAGCGTGGCTGTAAGGCGCATGGCTACGGTTAGCCGCGGCAATCGCTGCCTGATCCAGCGCTTCTCCGTTCAGGAGATAACCATGGTTGCACGCATCCAGCAAGAAAGTGGTGACGGCCAGATCGCGTGGGCCAAAGGCATTCGGCAGATAGTCCGCCAGCTTACTCTGCGCCCGCTCTGGCAGGCGAATGGATAACTCAAGGCCACTGTTCAACTCATTCATAAACTGGCGACAGTGGCCGCACGGCGTGTAATTGACGGTGATACTCTGCAATCCCTGCTCACCTCGCACCCAGGCATGGGTAATGGCGCTTTGCTCAGCATGCACGGTTTGTTGCAAGGCCACGCCGCGAAATTCCATATTGGCACCGAAATACCAGTGCCCGCTTTTGCCGTGTGCAATCGCCCCAACGGAAAAGTGCGAAACTGCTTCCAGTGCGCATGCAGCCGCAAGCGGTAACAGCGCCAGTGCCAAATGATGCTCATCCAGCCCACTTTGCTGCTGTAACTGTGCCACCTGTTCTGGGGTTAAGAACCCCGCGAAATCAGGGGCGGCAATCACCGGTTGCACGGCGGCCTGGAGTGTGGCGGGCAGAGAAGCCAAGGCTTCGGAAAATCGTGGGTGCATATCAACCTCGTTATCAATCACTGCGGCAAGTGGCCGCCTCGCTGTTATATGTGATCTATATCAGACTGACAATGCAACAAGTTGCGCTTGTTTCATCTTTGCGAGATGTCTCGCAAACTTTCAGCCGATCCAGCGCATCAGCAACGGGAAGAGCAAGGGGGCCAGTAGCGAAGTGATAATGCCGCAAATCACCAGTGCCAGGGAGCTAAAAGCACCTTCCTGATAATCCATTTCCACAGCGCGTGCCGTACCCAGCGCGTGGGACGCATTGCCCATGGCTAGCCCGCGTGCGGCTTTGCTCCGAATGCCCAGCAAATTAAACAACATATGCGCAAACACCGCGCCTAGCGTACCGGCGATTAAGACGCAAATCGCACTGATAGCGGGGATGCCGCCCAGGGTTGCCGACACGGCCATAGCAATCGGCGTGGTCACCGATTTAGGCATCACCGTGGCGGCAATTTCCTGCGAAGCGCCCAGCCACAGTGCGATGGCGGTGCCGGAGACCATCGCAGTCACACTGCCGATGGCACAGACTGTGATTATCAATTTCCAGCGAGCGCGAATTTGATGGATCTGCTCATACAGCGGAATGGCCAGCGCCACCACCGCTGGTTGCAGCAGCTGATTAAGGATTTCACTCCCGGCAAAATAGCGGTTGTAGGGGAGCCGTAAGAGCAGTAGCAGTGGAATGATGATCGCCATGGCAATCAGTAACGGGTTGACCAGCGGGCTTTTAAAGCGCGACGCCAGCGTGCGTGCCAGCCAATAGACCGCCACGCTGAGCGGCAGTGACCACCAAAAATCATGCATCATCCTGCTCCGTTGGTGTCTTCACCCGGTTTATTTTTTCGCTACAGTAGCCCACGGTAAGCAGCACCAGAAACGTACTGACAAAACAGGACACCATCAGCGGGCCAAACTGCGCCAGCAGCACCTGCCACCACACCATGATGCCGACGCTAATCGGAATAAACAGCAGCAGCATATTGCGCATCAGCAGGTGCCCGCCAGGTTTGACCCACTCAATGTTCACCAGTTGGCTGGTCAGCAAAGCGAACAGGATCAGCATGCCGATAATACTGCCAGGCAGCGCAAACGGCAGGAGGGTAGCAATGCCATTACCCGCCCACAGACACAGATAAAGAATGATAAAAGCACGCAGCAAACGCCCAGAGGTGGCGAGTAGGTTCAGCATGTTGGCTCCAGAGGATCGTATGAAACGTCGCTATTTGAACAGGTTATCTGAAGCAGGCGGAGGTGTCAGTATTAAGACGGGAAAGCGAGGGGGAGAATGAGGCTCCCTCGTGCGGAGGGAGCCTGATAAATTACTTCACTGGCATACCCGGCTGTGCGCCGCTGTCTACCGAGAGGACGAACAGATCCTTACCGCCAGGGCCGGCTGAAAGCACCATGCCTTCCGAGATGCCAAAGCGCATCTTACGCGGTGCCAGGTTGGCAACAATAATGGTCATTTTGCCCACCAGCACTGAGGGATCTGGATATGCCGCACGGATACCAGAGAAGATTTGACGCTTCTCTCCGCCCAGATCCAGCTCAAGGCGTAGCAGTTTGTCAGAACCTTCAACCAGCTCAGCCTTTTCGATCAGCGCAACGCGCATATCAACCTTGGCAAAATCATCAATGGTGATCGCTTCGCCAATCGGTGCATCTGCCAGTGGGCCGGTTGCTGCCGGGGCGTTCGCTGCGGCAGCTTCTTCTTTAGAAGCATCAATCAGCGCGGTCACTTTGGTCATTTCGATACGGCCATACAGGGCTTTAAACGGTGCAACCTGATGATCAAGCAGTGGCTGTGCAATCGCATCCCAGCTCAGTTCCGTGTTGAGGAAGGCTTCGGCACGTGCTGTCAGTGATGGCATCACGGGCTTCAGCCAGGTCATCAGAACGCGGAACAGGTTGATGCCCATTGAGCAGATAGCTTGCAAATCAGCATCACGGCCTTCCTGCTTCGCCACCACCCACGGTGCCTGCTCATCCACATAGCGGTTGGCGATATCCGCCAGCGCCATGATTTCGCGGATGGCGCGGTTATATTCACGGCTGGCCCAGGCTTCACCAATGCGCTCTGAAGCATCGATGAAGGTCTGATACAGCGCTGGGTCCGCCAGTTCTGCGGCCAGTTTGCCGTCAAAGCGTTTGCTGATAAAGCCCGCATTACGCGAAGCCAGATTGACCACTTTGTTAACGATATCGGCGTTAACGCGCTGCACGAAATCTTCCAAATTCAGGTCGATATCATCAATGCGTGAAGAGAGTTTCGCTGCATAGTAGTAACGCAGGCTGTCGGCATCCAGATGCTGCAACCAGGTGCTGGCTTTGATGAAGGTTCCGCGCGATTTAGACATTTTCGCGCCATTTACCGTCACATAACCGTGCACAAACAGGTTGTTCGGCTTACGGAAGTTACTGCCTTCCAGCATGGCTGGCCAGAACAGGCTGTGGAAATAGACGATGTCTTTACCGATAAAGTGATACAGCTCGGTGGTGGAATCTTTCTTCCAGAACTCGTCGAAATCAATGTCGCCGCGTTTGTCACACAGGTTTTTGAATGAACCCATGTAGCCAATCGGTGCATCCAGCCAGACGTAGAAATATTTGCCCGGCGCATCGGGAATTTCGAAGCCGAAATAAGGTGCATCGCGGGAGATATCCCACTGCTGCAAGCCTGATTCGAACCACTCCTGCATTTTGTTCGCCACTTGCTCTTGCAGCGCGCCTGAACGCGTCCAGGTCTGCAACATGGCGCTGAATGACGGCAGGTCAAAGAAGAAGTGTTCAGAATCACGCAATACCGGGGTCGCGCCTGAAACCACTGATTTTGGATCAATCAGCTCCGTTGGGCTGTAGGTGGCGCTGCACACTTCACAGTTGTCACCGTACTGATCCGGTGACTTACATTTCGGGCAGGTGCCTTTCACAAAACGATCGGGCAGGAACATGCCTTTTTCCGGATCGTACAGCTGTGAGATGGTGCGGTTTTTAATAAAACCGTTCTCTTTCAGACGGGTGTAAATCAGCGCTGACAGCTCACGGTTCTCTTCACCGTGGGTGGAGTGATAGTTGTCATAGCTGATATCAAATCCGGCAAAGTCAGTCTGATGTTCGGTTTTCATCTCTTCGATCATCTGCTCCGGCGCGATACCCAGTTGCTGAGCTTTCAGCATAATTGGGGTTCCGTGAGCATCGTCTGCACAGATGAAGTAAACCTGATTGCCACGCATTCGCTGGTAACGCACCCAAATGTCTGCCTGAATGTGTTCAAGCATGTGACCGAGATGGATTGAACCGTTCGCGTACGGCAGAGCGCACGTTACCATTATCTTTTTAGCGACTTGAGTCATAGTTTGCGTAGCTTACTGTTGATTGACAAATTGGGCTTAGATGTTAACCGATGCACCCTCTGGCGTAAACACGAGGCGCAGTCACTCATTCGTCTGGGCTATCTGATATTATTGTTTAATCACTGATGTATATGGCCTTGAGACAAGCAAAAGGAGTGGGGATGAGTACACAATCCCAGGCATCACATTCGCCGGAAGCACTGCGTGCAATTGTGGCAAATGTCCTGAACGGCTTTGAACACCCAACGTTACAGCAGCGTCTGGGGCAGCTCAAAGCCCTGCGCCACGTTGCTTTACTGGATGGCAAGCTGCATATCGATATTGAAATGCCGTTCGCGTGGCAGAGCGCGTTTGAACAGTTGCAATCCCAGACCAGCGCAGATCTGTTGCGTTTGACCGCGAGCCAGGCCATTGACTGGCGTCTGAGCTATGACATCGCCACCCTCAAGCGGGTAAAAAATCAGCCCGGCGTCAACGGGGTAAAAAATATCCTCGCCGTGAGCTCTGGCAAAGGGGGAGTGGGGAAATCCAGCACTGCGGTTAACCTGGCGCTGGCGCTGGCCGCCGAAGGGGCGCGAGTGGGCCTGCTGGATGCCGATATCTACGGCCCATCCATCCCCACCATGCTGGGGGTGGAAAATGAGAGACCAACCTCGCCGGATGGCACCCACATGGCACCGATTATGTCGCACGGGCTGGCAACCAACTCCATTGGCTATCTGGTGACGGATGACAACGCCATGGTCTGGCGTGGCCCCATGGCGAGTAAAGCGCTGATGCAGTTGCTCAACGAAACGCTGTGGCCCGAACTGGACTACCTGATCCTCGACATGCCACCAGGCACGGGGGATATTCAGCTGACGCTGGCGCAAAACGTCCCGGTGACTGGCGCAATCGTAGTGACGACTCCGCAGGACATCGCGCTAATGGATGCCCGTAAAGGTCTGGTGATGTTTGAAAAAGTACAGGTGCCGGTGCTGGGTGTGGTGGAAAATATGAGCATTCATATCTGTAGCGAATGCGGCCACCATGAGCCCATCTTTGGTACGGGTGGTGCACAGCGGCTGGTTGTGGATTACCACACGCGCCTGCTGGCTCAGCTGCCTTTACACATTCATCTGCGCGAAGATCTTGATGATGGTGAACCCACGGTGATCCGCCGTCCAGACAGCGAGTTAACCACGATTTATCGCCAGCTCGCGGCTGAAGTTGCGGCACAGCTCTACTGGCAAGGTCAGGTCATTCCGGGCGATATCGCGTTCCGCGCGGTGTAATCCGACTTATCTGCGCCCTGGGAGCAGGTAGTGCATGAGCAGATAGCTGCCTTGCTCGCTTTCTCCCTGCGCAACGCTTTGCCAGCCGTGATGCCGATAAAACTGCTGTGCAGCCCGGTTGTGCAGCAGGCATTTCAGTGCACCGGTTGAAGTGAAGCGGGACTGCACAAATTGCAGCAGTGCGCTGCCGACACCGCTGCGTTGGCAATCCGGATCAACGTACAGGCTGTGCAGGAAGTTGTCATTCTCCAGCACGGCTGCAAAGCCAACCCGCTTTCCTTGCTGCTCTGCCACCCACACCGTTTCGCCGATAATTACACCATCCAGATCTTCCAGTTGCCAGGCACTGCCGTCCAGCCAGTGCCAGTTCTCCCGCCGTGCGGCGAGGAAAAGGGTACGGAGAAAAGGGCGATCGGCTTCGTGAAAAGGTCGTATCTGCACATGCATCTCCTGGTTATCTGATCGCATACTCGTCATCGCTGTCATTCTCTGGAAAAGAAAACCCCCTTAAATCCCCTTGTTTCTGTGTACAATGCGCCGGTTTTCATCGGGCCATGCGTAACATCATGGGGATTTGATAGTTTTCAGTTATTCAATTGATAACACCTGCTTATTAGCACCTGGTCTGAAAATTCTGTAACGTAGCTCACATATTTTAACGGAGGTCACCTAATGTCTATCATTAACACCAAAATCAAGCCATTCGCTAACGACGCGTTCAAAAACGGTCAGTTCATCAAAGTCACCGAGAAAGACGTTGAAGGTAAATGGAGTGTGTTCTTCTTCTACCCAGCAGACTTCACCTTTGTTTGCCCAACTGAGCTGGGTGACGTTGCTGACCACCACGACGAGTTGCAGAAACTGGGCGTAGATATCTACTCCGTTTCTACCGACACTCACTTTACCCACAAAGCCTGGCACGGTTCTTCTGAAACCATCGCAAAAATCAAATATGCGATGATCGGCGACCCAACTGGCGCACTGACCCGCAACTTCGAAGTGATGCGTGAAGATGAAGGCCTGGCTGACCGTGGTACTTTCATCGTTGACCCACAGGGCATCATCCAGGCTGTTGAAATCACCGCTGAAGGCATTGGCCGTGACGCATCTGACCTGATCCGCAAAATCAAAGCGGCTCAGTATGTTGCTTCTCACCCAGGCGAAGTTTGCCCGGCTAAATGGAAAGAAGGCGAAGCAACTCTGGCTCCATCTCTGGACCTGGTTGGCAAAATCTAATTTTTCTGCCGTACCGACCTTTCTCTCATCGGGTGCTACGGCACCCGATTTCTTCTGACCAGGAAACGACACTATGCTCGACGCTAACTTAAAAAACCAACTCAAAGCCTACCTTGAGAAATTAACGAAACCAGTTGAGTTGATCGCTACTCTGGATGACGGTGCAAAATCTGCGGAAATCCGCGATCTGCTGCAGGATATTGCAACGCTGTCGGAAAAAGTCACCTACCGTGAAGAGAACGATCGTCCGGCGCGTAAGCCTTCATTTTTGATCACCAACCCAGGTGCTGAACACGGCCCGAGTTTTGCCGGTTCGCCTATGGGTCACGAATTTACCTCACTGGTGCTGGCTCTGCTGCAAACCGGTGGGCACCCTTCGAAAGAGTCACAGGATCTGCTGGAGCAGATCAAACTGCTGGAAGGGGATTTTACCTTTGAAACCTACTACTCGCTGACGTGCCACAACTGCCCGGACGTGGTGCAGGCGCTGAACCTGATGGCGGTGCTGAACCCACGCATCAAGCATACCGCTATTGATGGTGGCATCTTCCAGAACGAGATTCAGGAACGCAATGTGATGGGCGTGCCGGCCGTCTACCTGAATGGCCAGGAGTTTGGTCAGGGGCGCATGAGCCTCGCAGAGATCGTGGCTAAAGTGGATACCAACGCCGAAAAGCGTGCGGCTGAAGCGTTGAATCAACGTGCGGCCTATGATGTTTTGATCGTGGGTAGCGGTCCGGCGGGTGCTGCTGCAGCGGTTTACTCTGCACGTAAAGGGATCCGTACCGGCCTGATGGGCGAGCGTTTTGGTGGACAGGTACTGGATACGGTAGATATCGAAAACTACATTTCAGTGCAGAAAACCGAAGGCGCTAAGCTGGCGGGTGCCCTGCGAGCTCACGTGAATGATTATGACGTGGATGTGATTGATACGCAGAGCGCAATCAAACTGATCCCTGCCGCGAAAGAGGGGGGTTTGCACGCCATTGAAACGGCTTCTGGCGCTGTACTGAAATCCCACAGCATCATCATTGCCACTGGCGCGCGCTGGCGTAACATGGGTGTGCCGGGCGAAGAAACATACCGTACCAAAGGCGTCACCTACTGTCCGCACTGCGATGGCCCGCTGTTTAAAGGCAAACGTGTCGCGGTGATTGGCGGCGGTAACTCGGGTGTTGAAGCCGCTATTGATCTGGCCGGTATCGTTGAGCATGTCACCCTGCTCGAATTTGCTGCCGAAATGCGTGCCGATCAGGTGTTGCAGAATAAGCTGCGTAGCCTGAAAAATGTCGATGTGATTTTGAACGCACAAACCACCGAAGTGAAAGGCGATGGCACCAAAGTCACCAGCCTGCAATACGTTGACCGCGTTAATCAAACAACGCATGACGTCGCGCTGTCCGGTATTTTTGTGCAGATCGGCCTGTTGCCAAACACCAACTGGCTGGAAGGCGCGGTGGAACGCAATCGCATCGGTGAAATCATCATTGATGCGAAAACAGAAACCAGCCTGAAAGGCGTATTTGCTGCCGGGGATTGCACCACCGTGCCTTATAAGCAAATTATTATTGCCAGCGGCGAAGGTGCTAAGGCTTCACTGAGTGCGTTTGATTATCTGATTCGCACCAAACCTGCCGAGTAACTGATGTGATAACTGGCATCTGAAGGGTGCCAGTTATGATTTTTATCTTCATGCTGTTACGGATGCCAGAATCCCAGGGCACTAAACAGGCTTTCCTGTTGGGAGGTATTGCCTGCAATCATTGTCGCGTTAAGGCTCGGTGTAGCGTGCGTAGAGGTGAGATTGCTTTTTTTAAACAGCATTTGATAGAGGTCTATATAACCTGTAACCGCATCGATAATTAACATTTCAGGCGTCTTATCTATCATCGATTTTATTGAAATTGATGTAATCTCCCTCAAAATATGCAATAAACTGTCTCCTTGAGCTGAACCTCCACCGATAATATTACTTACTGCATATAAATCACCAACGTTAATGGTTCGATGGCCATTATTAATGGTTGGCATGTATTCAGCAATGGATTTTGCCGCACTGTCACTGCAATGTAGCATTCTTTTTATATTATCAATGCTGGGGTTTGCAGAGATGGCATGAAACTGTTGAATGGTGCTTGAAAGCACATCTCTTGTTTCTACTACCCTTTTTCTTACCCCCGGCATGAGTGAAATGAGATCGGAGAGTTGGAGAAATCTATCTTCTGTTGCCGTAAAGCGCTTTTTAGCCTCATTTGCGTATTCATACATTCTGACAAGCTCGTCATTAAGAAGGTTGATGTCCGTTGCAATGCTTTGTAGTGGTGTCAATAAGTTGTTGATTTTATTTTCAATGAGCGATAATTTTTGATTGATTGCGATTTCAGATGAAAAAATATTATTTTTTAAAGTCTGAGTAATGCGTATATCATCATCTATTAACTCGTGAGTTTGTAAAAATGAATATTCTACCATGTCGTTAAGTAGCGATTTTATATCGGCTGGTGCATTTTTTGATAGTGATTTTAAAGATCGCGCATAGGATATGTCGCCATATAAACGAGCGACCAGATAGTCCATGTCCTGACTGACGGCAAATCTTGCATCGGCAATAATATCCTGATGAAGAGAACGAATAAATGCTTTTCTGTTTGACGTATAAGTGTGCTTAGGGAGCGGCGTTGCAATGCTTATTGCAGCACTGGAAAATGTAGCTGCTCCCCAGTAGAAAATACTTTTATATAAATCGTCATTAGAATTTTTAAGTTCATCATAATTACTTGCCAGGCTTTTTCCCAGCAGTGCGCTGTTAACGTTAGCGAGCAGGTCTACTAGCGTAAATGGAAGGTATTTAAGGAAGAATTTACTCCCCATCGATAAATTAGGTGTGGGAAATAATACTGATCCAATAGAAAATAGTATGATGAATACATCCATCCACTCTTTGGTGTTTCTAATCTCTCTCTCATCCCAGGAGAACCATTTATCATCTGCCGTAAAAATAAAGTCATCAATTTCATCCTTTAGGCGTGTATTTTTATTTTCAATAATGTTATTGATTATCTTTAGCTTGTGTTTGTCTGGATGTGTAGATAAAGAGAAGTTAGTGAATTTTAATGCGTCACTCTCATAGAGCCGATAGATTTTGGTAGCAGGGCCGGCTGGACCGTCAACATCAATAAATGTCATTTTTACATGCGTAAGATAGTCACTGTTCTTGTCTGGTATATAGCGGGGGGATAATTCTTCTTGCAGGAAATTCCTCAGATTTTCAACCTCTCTGGAGATATCTCTATAGCCTTTTTCATGCATAGCTTTACGACTTTCTAAGCTATCCAGATAATCTTTTCTGACATTATCATCAATACTGATATGGCTTTTTGTTGAGATATATTTACGTTCTGGACCCAGAAGCGCGGGCAGGCGTACTATTTCTTGCTGCTCCAGGCTGACGAGCAAACTTTCAAATCCATCGTGACTACCGTTTCCTTTTCTCAAAGGAATACAGATTATACTATGCGGAACATGTTCACCTACAGGATTATCATTGATCCCTACCAGATACCCCTGGGATCTTCCATTGAAAAAGTCAGATAATTTCTGTTTTTCTGACTGACTGATATGGATATTGTAGGTTTTAGTGTAATGGTCGATATTACTGATGTTTTTTAGTTCATCGATCCGCTTGTTTAATCTGCCATATGAACCAATAAGATAACTGGCATCATATTTTAAGTTGTCAACCTGAGCGATGAGATTCTGCTCCCAGTTACTGGTTTTGATTGATATTTCTTCAATGAGCTCACGAATGTCTTTATCCAATATCAATGCATTCATGTCGCTATCTGTAGGGTTCCATTTCCGATAAAAAGCAACCGCTTCCGCAAATGTTATTCGTATGGATTTTTTTGCATCGGAAAAGTTATTTGCATTCTCCCATTTTATCTCCGCATAATCGCTGAAGGGGAATAGACGTTTAATAAACATTTCAGATCGCGTCATTCTCTTGTTAATAATAATGTAAATAAGAGATTCGCTATTCAGTTTTTTATTGGTGTCATCGAAGTAAGATTTGTTTTTTTCTTTTTCAGCCAAGGAGATCATTTCATTTAAGTAATTAGAGAATTTAATTTTCCAGTTAAAAATCTCCGGAGATGAATTCTTTATATCCACGAAGGTCAAATGCTGTTGGATGTTGTTCATTTCTTTGGTTATTTTGTTTTCTTGTGACCATTTTTTTATTTTTTTATAAATTTCACCATCATAGTGGCTTGTTCGATTGTAGTTTTCATCATTAATGTTACGTATTTTCTTCAGGGTTGATTTGTTTATCATTTTAATATTGACCTGATTGGAGTAGCCATGTAATGCATCTACTTCTAATATATAACTTAATGCATGAATAAAGCCGTCGCCAAGAAATGTTTTCTGCCAGGATTCACGTTGATTGAATTTTTGAATTTTACTTAATGATGAAAGGTAATTTGTTTTATCGGAAAATATAACGTCAATAATTCCTTTTATAATTTCATTGCGAAATTTTTCAATTTGCCCAATCAGCCCAATATAGTGCGTTACAGCAAGTTTATCCATGAGGTATAAAGCATCAGGTTTATTAATTTTTTTCCTTTCCTCTATGTGTGATACATATAACTCAGTCATAACCTCGAGTTGATATCCTATAAGATGGTCAATTTTTACTTGCTCCTGTTGCACTTCGATTAAGGATCTAGTGCTATGGATTTTATCTCGGCTTAATTTTATTTGGTATGCTATATGATTTAGCATTACAGACAGCATGGATTTTTTTTCATGGTGTAAAATCGTTGTCGTGTTTCCTGGGGTAGCGGTGCTAAATTTACCATGTAACAATATATTATCGCTAATGGAGTCAAAGCTCTTTTTAATTGGGTCTGGTAGTTGAGTGAAAGATCTCACGTTTAACATGGAGGTTTTTTTTAAGTAATCGCCGTAATATATGTTTTTAATAACATTAGTTTCATCTCTTTTGATATAGGAATACTTTTTATAAAATGCATCGGTAATATTTCTCTTTTTTATGAATGTTTTTTCTTGCTCGTCAAGAAATTTAACACAGCCATGAAATATTTCCCTTCTGCTTAATTTAAACGTCACGGAAGTATTGAAATGTAATTCACCACCAATGGATTTTTTTATATCCTGCAATAGATTACCGGATCGACGTATGTTTTTTAACATAACCACTGGGGCATGCAGCTCTTTCCATTTATTTTCTGATATTGTTCTAAAAAATCTGAAGATGAAATTTACATCTTCAGTTGAATTACTCCGAGGATGTGTTGAGTTTATGTTGACTGAATCTCCATCATTAAATGTAAATTTAATGATATGTGATAAGCCGGGTGCGGGGGATCTTTTCTTCCGCAGGTTGTTAAAATCAGAGGGGTGGTTAAATTCATTGTCCGGGTAATTTTCAGGGTGCTTTTTTGTGAATTTTATTTCATTTTCAAAAAATGGTGCGCTGCTCACATCAGAAATTTTCACAATTGTTCTCCTGAGTTATATGACTTAATCTGCATTCATCAATTTTATTTCAGTTATTTTGTTATAAAAAAAGATCAGAGGTTCATTTTTTGCGCAGCAGTGTTTACTGATTTTTTACCGCATATAGCGGTAAGGGTTGATGCGAATCAGGCTGATGACTTGCGCGACGCCTTGTCCTTACCTTATGCTGCTGGCTGTGAATTTGACTCGGGGTGCAGCCTCTTTTGGGAAGCTGCTGAGAAACACCCGTTGAACCTGAACTGGATAATGCCAGCGGAGGGAAGTCAGATGCCTGTCCGCATCTCTCTTCCTGCCTCTGGTCAGGAGCCTGATTACCGTGTCGCATACCCCGCTTTCCTCTGCGCAACTCGCGCAAACGCTCGTGTTGTTACGCCAGCAGGCACCTTTAGTGCACTGTATGACCAATGATGTGGTCCAGACGTTTACTGCTAACGTGCTGCTTGCTCTCGGGGCTGCGCCTGCCATGGTGATTGACGCTGAGGAAGCCGCACAATTCAGTGCTGTTGCCAGTGCACTTCTGATCAATGTCGGGACGCTGACGGTGGATCGCCGTGATGCGATGCAGCGAGCGATAGTCTCAGCCGATCAAGCGGGTACACCCTGGGTACTTGACCCGGTAGCGGTGGGGGCATTGAGCTTACGTACTGCGTTTTGCCAGCAGATTTTGGCAGCTAAGCCTGCGGCTATTCGCGGCAATGCTTCTGAGATTCTGGCGTTGGCCCAGCAACAAAGCGGTGGACGTGGCGTTGACAGCCTGCACACTTCTGACCTGGCTATTGAGGCCGCGCAGGAGTTGGCAACACGCTTTAGCACTGTTGTCGCCGTCACAGGGGAGGTTGATTACATCACCGATGGCACCCGTACGCTGGCGGTACCGGGGGGTGATGCGATTCTGACGCGCGTGGTGGGCACTGGCTGTGCCCTGTCGGCCGTGGTGGCCGCATGCTGCGCACTACCTGGCGATCGCTTACAGCATGTTGCCAGCGCCTGTGCCATGGTCGCCCGTGCGGCGGAAGTGGCTGCCTCTCGTAGTCAGGGGCCGGGCAGTTTTGCCGTGGCGTTGCTGGATGGCTTGTGGTCACTGAATGTAGAGGAAGCACAATGAAGCGTATTAATGCCTTGACGATTGCCGGCACCGATCCCAGCGGTGGGGCTGGCATTCAGGCCGATCTAAAAGCTTTTTCTGCACTGGGTGCCTATGGCACCAGCGTCATCACGGCGCTGGTGGCGCAGAATACCCGTGGAGTGCAGTCGGTCTACCGCATTGAACCTGACTTTGTGGCAGCACAGCTGGATTCGGTGCTGGATGATGTGCGTATTGATAGCGCTAAAATTGGCATGTTGTCAGAAACCGCGATTGTTGAGGTGGTTGCCGAACGGCTGAAAAAAGTCCGCCTGCCATTCGTGGTACTGGACACCGTCATGGTGGCAAAAAGTGGCGATCCACTGCTCTCACCCGATGCGGTTGCCGCCGTGCGCGAGCTGTTATTACCGCAGGTCTCGCTGATTACCCCTAATCTTCCTGAAGCCGCCACGCTGCTGGGCACTGAGCATGCGCGTAATGAGCAGGAGATGTTGGCACAGGGAGAAGCATTAATCGCGCTGGGTTGTGAGGCAGTGCTGATGAAAGGGGGCCATTTAAGCGACGGTGAAAGCCCTGACTGGTTGATTACTGCGGCAGGCTCCCAGCGTTTCACTGCACCGCGCGTCAATACTCGCAACACGCACGGCACGGGCTGTACCTTGTCTGCGGCCCTGGCGGCGTTGCGTCCGCGTCATAACGACTGGGCGCAGACCGTGGCTGAAGCTAAAGCCTGGTTGCAGCAGGCGTTAATGCAGGCCGACTCACTGGAAGTCGGCCATGGCATTGGCCCCGTTCACCATTTCCATCAGTGGTGGTAACCCCCTGAGGTGATTTGCGCGGCTTGCGACCTTACGCCAGTAAAGGGCAGTGAGGTGGCAAGCGGCAACTCACTGCATCTGGCATCACTTCAAGCGTAAATTCGCGCCCGCTCAGTGGCTCACCATCGAGGTTAAACGTCATTTCATGGGGTGAGCGGATCGTCAGTTTACGTAGCCGGGCGGCAACGACATTGGGGTTTTCTTCATTGCTGGTCAGGGAATGCAGCAGGGTAGGCAATACTTCCTGTGCCGTGACGATACTCAGCTCAAGCAGACCATCATTGATACGCGCCTGCGGGCAAAGACGTTGACCGCCTCCGGCCTGTTGGCCATTGCCAATGCCAATCACCAGGGCATCACCTTGCCAGTGAAAATCATCCCCCTCGATCTCACAGCTGTCGGGTTTCAGCGTATCCATGCGCATCAGGCCATGGATAAAGTAGGAGACGCCTCCCAGGGCTGCCTTGAGTTTTTCTGGCGTTTCGGTGGTGATACGCGTCCCGAAGCCACCGGTGGCCATATTAATAAAATAGCGATCCTGATTAACCCGAGCCAGATCCACCGCCACTGCACGACCTTGTAAAGCGAGACGCAGGGCAGGTTCCATTTCTGCGGGAATACCGGCACTGGTGGCAAAATCGTTCGCTGTGCCAAGGGGAAGAATACCCAACGCCGGGCGCTTGTCTGCGGGAAGTGCGGCTAACGCGGTGGCAATTTCATTGATGGTGCCGTCTCCACCGCCAGCAATGACCGTGGCAGCACCGAGTGATACCGCTTCTTCGACATAGCGTTTTCCGTCTCCCTGTTCCCAGGTGACACGCACAGCCAGTTGCGCACCTTCATCACGCAACAGGCCTACAGCACTGCGCAGCGCTTCATTACCGGCACCCTTGCCATTCAGAATCAGTACAGCTTGTGGTGTGTTGTCCATTGTCCTTTCCCTTAAATGCGCATTGACTGAGGCAGTTATAGCACAGCGGGAGGGGGATTGAATTGAGACAAAAGAAAAACCCGCCCGGGGGAGCCGAGCGGGTGAATGAGGTAGTTCCTGGTACGGAAGCTGTTTTGTTATTGCTTGTTTTCAGCAGGGGCGAGTCTAATCAACCCGCCCGGCGGGGTCTGTGATCGCGATCGGACTTCAGCAATAAAACAGCAGAAAATGTGCAACTATTCACAATTTCCGCTAAACAAGCTGACAAATATCCGCTTCCCAGCGATAGCCCATGCCATAAACCGCGCGAATAAACGGCTGATCGGTATCCAGCTGCTCCAGCTTGCGGCGCAGATTTTTAATGTGGCTGTCGATGGTGCGATCGGTCACTACCCGGTAGTCATCGTAGAGATGGTTGAGTAACTGCTCGCGTGAGAACACCTTACCCGGTTCCAGTGACAACGTTTTCAGCAGCCGGAACTCGGCAGGCGTGAGATCCAGCGGTTGATCGCGCCAGCTGGCAAAGAATCGACCTTCATCTACGCGCAGCAGTGAAGACTTGTGCGGTTCTTCTGGATTGCGTTTTACCCGACGCATAATGGTGCGCACGCGTGCGACCACTTCTCGCGGGCTAAATGGCTTGCAGATGTAGTCATCGGCACCAATTTCCAGCCCCAACAGACGATCAATCTCTTCGGTGCGTGCGGTCACCATAATGATGGGTAATTCAGAGAAACGGCGGATTTCACGACACAACGACAACCCATCCATGCCGGGTAGCATTAAATCCAGCAGGATTAAATCGGGTGGCGTCTGCTGCACATAGGCCAGCACTTCGCCTCCGTGGGCAATGTGGTGGGTGCGGTAGTTGGAAGAGTGGAGGTAATCCATCATCAGTTGGGCCAGTTTTGGCTCATCTTCCACAATTAACACTAGCGGGTCGGTATTTTCCTGGCTCATGATCGGTTTTCAGTGTGGAACATGAGGTAATTGTAGCGTGATTTTCAGGCCACCTAAACGGGCGTCTGAAGCGGTTAGTGTGCCGTTGTGTGCCTCGGCGATGTTTTGACAGATAGCGAGGCCAAGGCCAGAGCCGCCGCTGGCGCGATTCCGTGAACCTTCAGTACGGTAAAAACGTTCAAAAATACGCGCCTGATCCGCCGCATCGACCCCGGGTGCGCTGTCGGCGAACGTCAGCATCCAGAACTCCCCCTCACGCCAGGCGCGGATCTCGACTTCTCCGCCGCTGTGGGTGTAGCGCAGGCTGTTTTCCAGCAGATTAATAAACAAATGGCTGAGCCGGTCCGGATCGCCGAAGAAGGGCGCGTGTTCGGGAAGCTGCAACGACAAACGCAGGCCATGGCTGCGATAGCGCTCGGCAAAGTTACCGGCGCACACTTCTAACAGCTGCACCAGATCCACATTCTGTTTGCGATAGGCCAGTGCGCCAGCATCTGAAAGCGACAGCTGATGCAGGTCATCCACCAGTTTTGTCAGAATCACGACTTCACTTTGCAGCGAGGCGATGGCGTCGGGTGTGGTTTTCCGCACTCCATCCTGAATAGCCTCAAGTTCACCGCGCAAAATGGCGAGCGGTGTGCGCAGTTCATGGGAGATATCGGCCATAAACGCGCGACGCATGGCCTCATTTTTTTCCAGCGAGGAGGCGAGCAAATTAAAGTCGCGTGCCAGTTGGCCCAGTTCATCTTCACTGCCGACCTCAACACGGGTGGAAAATTTCCCCGCAGCCAACTGGTGAGTGCCATCCACCAGGCGTTTAACCGGGGCCAGCAAACCGCGCGCCATTAAATAGGTGACAAAGGCGGCCAGCAATGCAGAGAGTGCCACAATGATCCAACTGGTGCGTCGCTGCTGTTGATCAAAGTTGATATCGGTGCTGCGCGTCAGGCGCTCTGGCGGTGCACCGACCACCCAGCCGACAATTTTACCGGTGCTGGTGGTGATGTTGTGACGAAAACCGTTATTTGGCATTGCATTGCGTGGCCCGCTCACGACATGGAACTGCTGATCGAGGATCCAGAACTGGGTCCGCCAGCCGTGTGGCGGCAACTGCGCACTCCGATCCGGGTTCTGCTCCAGTGAGCGGAGTAGCGCAAACACCAGGCGGTCATTGTTGCGCAGGAACTCCCAGTTGCCGTGCTGCTCGTATTGATCGGCGAGGGCGTCGCTGAGCAGCGCCAGCCGTTGTTCATTGCCGCGTTTAATATAATCCACAAAACCATGTTCAAAGCTGAGGCGTACGCCCCAGTGCATGGTGATTAATACCAGCAGGCAAGTGGCAAAAATAGCGGTAAACAGCTTGGCACCGATACCGAAACGAAGCCGGGCTTTCATGCTTTTCTCCTGCGGCGTAAATCGACATTTTTACTGATATCTCCCGGAACGCGCCAGAACACCAGCGCAGGGAGCAAGATGACCACAGCCATGCTGAGATAGGTGTTGATAAACACCTGTTGATCAATATGACTGCCCAGCGCGGTTCCCTGACTGAAGGCACCCAGCAGCAGGCCTGCTACCGTCACGCCCATACTCATGGAGAGCTGCATAACCATCGAGAGTAAACTGTTACCGCTGGAAGCCAGATCATCCGGTAGCTCTTTCAGCGTCAGGGTATTCATGGAGGAGAAGCGAATAGCGTTGATCGTACCCTGCAGGAACAGCACCACCGGCAGCATCCATACCCAGCCCATCAAAGCCACCAGTGGGAACAGCAGTACCACCAGCGTTAAGGCCAGCGTGGCTCCTACCAACACATTCCGATAGCCAAACAGATTGACTATCCGTACCACAATCCGTTTTGTGCCCATATTGCCGAGCACCATTGGGATCATCATCAGGCCGGCGTGGAATGGCGTGTAACCGAGGCCCACTTGCAGGAAAATCGGCGTCAGGAAGGGCAGCATGCCGCTACCGATACGTCCAACAAAACTGCCCAGTAAGCCAATGCTGTAAATGCGATTAGCAAACAGCTTGAGGCTGAACAGCGCCCGATCATTGTTCCGTGCATGCATCAGGTAAAACAGCACGGCAAATATCCCGGTGAGGATCATCATGCCGAGCAACAGTGGAGAACCGCCACTGCTGCGTTCACCATCCAGCGCCAGCGTGAGGGTCGCCATTGCCAGCGCCAGAAGAATGAAGCCAATAAAGTCGAAACGGCGCGGAGGCAGAAGGTAATTGGGCATCAGCGTCAAGGTGGCAATCGCGCCAATAATACCGACCGGAATGTTGATAAGGAAAATCCAGTGCCAACTGGCGTACTGCACCAAAATTCCCCCCAGCGCGGGCCCCAGCAGTGGCCCCACCTGACCGGGTAAGGTGACAAAAGTCATTGCCGACATATACTGCTCGCGCGGGACAATCTTCATGACCGTCAGTCGCCCGACGGGCACCATCATCGCCCCGCCGATCCCCTGGAGAACGCGTGCCATCACGAGCTGATTGAGTGTCCCGGAGAGGGCGCAGAACAATGAGCCAAGGCTAAACAGGATAATGGCGCAGAAAAGGATATTGCGCACGCCAAAGCGGTCAGCCAGCCAGCCGCTCAGGGGCAACGTCACCGCCACCGTCAGCACATATGAAACCACCACCGAGTGCATCAGCAACGGACTCACCAGCAGATCGCGGGCCATAGCAGGCAGCGCGGTATTGACGATGGTGGTATCCAGCGACTGCATAAAGAACCCAAAGGCCACAATCCACAGTTGCCAACGTACTGATGGGGGTTGAGATGTCATGACTGGCGTGTCCTTTCAGGCGTTTCGTTGTTCGAGGTGCTGCGTGGATGACGGCTTAGCTTATCCAGCATCAGATAGACTGCAGGAGTAGTATACAGCGTCAGTAGCTGACTCATGATCAGACCACCCACAATGGTAATGCCCAGCGGCTGGCGCAACTCTGCACCGTCACCGTAGGTGATCGCCAGGGGAATCGCACCAAACAGGGCGGTGAGTGTGGTCATTAAAATCGGCCTGAAGCGCAACAGGCAGGCCTGCTCAATGGCGGCCCGAGCGCTGATTGCCCCTCTTCGTTGCGCGACCAGCGCGAAATCCACCAGCATAATCGCATTCTTATTCACAAGGCCGACCAGCAGCAAAATACCTATCATGGCAAACAGGCTAAACGGCGTGTTAAACAACATCAGCGCCAGTAACGCACCCACACCGGCTGAAGGCAGCGTAGAAAGAATGGTCAGGGGATGCACATAGCTCTCATACAACATCCCCAGCACGATATACACCGCGGCGATCGCGGCCAGCAGCAGCCAGAGTTGGCTGGACTGCGACTTCTGAAACTCCTGTGCAGTCCCGGAAAAACTGCCGCGCACGCTGGTTGGTACACCTAACGCGACAATGCTGCGATCGATAGCATCGGCAGCCTGAGACAGCGAAACGCCTTCTGGCAGATTAAAGGAGAGGGTGGATGCCGCAGACAGCCCCTCATGGTTGACCTGCAAAGGCGCGTTCGCCGGTTGCCAGTGAGCAAACCACGCCAGCGGTATAGCTTTGCCTGCGCTGTTGAGTAAGTACATCTGATCCAGTGCGCTGATGTCCTGGGTATAGCGGGGATCGACCTGCATCACCACTTTGTACTGATTCAACGGTTGGTAAATCGTGGAGATCTGTCTTTGGCCGAAGGCATCGTTCAGTAACGCATTAGCCGCGGCAACATCAATGCCGAGGCGGGCCATACTCTCGCGATCGTAGGTCAATGTCATCTCGCTCCCTTTGTCCTGCTGGTCAGAGTTAACGTCGGTTAACTCAGGCAGGGCACTGAAAGCGGTCTGGATTTTCGGTTCCCACTCGCGCAGCGCGGCGAGGTCGTCAGAGAGCAGGGTGTACTGATAGCTGGCATTCGATTCGCGCCCTCCGGTGCGAACATCCTGCACGGCATTGAGATAGAGATTCGCGCCTGGCTCTTTTGCCAGTGCGATGCGCAGACGCGCAATCACCGCCTGAGCACTCTCTTTACGCTGTTTAAGCGGTTTAAGGGAGATATACATCGAGCCGCCATTGGTGCGCTGACCGCCGGTAAAGCCCGTGACGTTTTCAACCGCCGGATCGGCCGCGACAATATGCATAAAGTCCTGCAATTTTCCCCGCATTGCCTGGAATGAGATGCTCTGGTCGGCAGAAATATAGCCTTGTAAACGCCCGGTATCCTGTTCGGGCAGGAAGGTTTTAGGCAGGATGATAAACAACCAGACGGTTAAGCCGAGGGTGGCGGGTAGCACTAACAGCATCCAACCTGCGTGGTCCAGCACGACTCTCAGTGAACGGCCATAGGCACCTTGCACGGCCAGCATCAGGCGACCACTGCCGCGGCGTCGAGGCTGGCTGCGCGGGGGATGCGATTTCAGCAAATAGGCGCACATCATCGGCGTGAGAGTGACGGAGATAAACAGCGAGATCAGAATTGCCACGGAGAGTGTGATAGAGAATTCCGCAAAGAAGCGACCGATTAAATCTCCCGTCATCATCAGTGGCAGAAACACGGCAATCAGTGACAGGCTCATTGACAGCACGGTAAAGCCCACTTCTTGCACCCCTTGTAACGCTGCCTTTATTGGTTTCATCCCGGCTTCAACATGACGTGCAATATTTTCCATCACCACGATGGCATCATCCACCACAAAACCGGTGGCGATGGTCAAGGCCATCAGCGACAGGTTGTTCAGGCTGAAGCCGCACAGGTACATGGCCGAGAAGGTGCCAATCAGTGAAACCGGTACTGCGATCGCCGGGATCAGCGTGGCTCGCCCGGATCGCAGGAACAAAAACACCACCAAAATCACCAAAGCCACCGCCAACACCAGGGATTGTTCAACTTCATACAGTGAAGCGCGAATGGTGGGTGAGCGATCCTGCGCTATATGCAGATCGATAGCCGCAGGAATGGTTTCATACAGCGCTGGCATTTCCGCCCGGATGCGGTCTACGGTATCAATCACATTGGCATCGGGGCTTTTCCGCACGACTAACAGCACCGCCGGTTTACCGTTGGCCATACCGGCATTACGTACATCCTGCACCGAGTCTTCAACGTCAGCGACCTGCTCCAGTCGGACCGCCGCGCCATTGCTGTAATGCACCACCAGTGGACGATAGTCACTGGCGGTTTTTAGCTCATCGTTGGTACGTAATTGCCAGCGCTGTTGGCTATCTTCCAGTGCGCCCTGAGGACGCCGCTGATTGGCACTGGCAATGCTTTGGCGCACGGCATCCAGCGAAACGCCTTGATTAAACAGCGCCTGTGGATTGAGATTGACGCGCACAGCAGGCAGTGAGCCGCCGCCAACGGTGACATCGCCAACGCCCTCGATCTGTGCCACTTTCTGCGCCAACTGAGTGGACGCATAATCATACAGCTGGCCCGGATTATAGATATCCGAAGTCAGCGTCAGGATCATGATGGGGGCATCGGACGGGTTGGCTTTTCGGTAAGTCGGCCGTGTGGGCATCCCGGTTGGCAACAGGCTCTGGGCAGCATTCAGCGCCGCCTGCACATCACGCGCAGCGCCGTTGATATTGCGATCATAATCGAACACCAGAATAATGCGTGTATTGCCTAAAGAGCTGGTGGAGGTCATCTCGCTGACCCCCGCAATCCGGCCCAGCGAGCGTTCCAGCGGCGTTGCGACTGAAGAAGCCATGGTTTCGGGAGCGGCACCTGGCAATGAAGCGCTGATCACAATCACCGGGTAATCGAGCTGTGGCAACGGTGCCACCGGCAACAGGCGGAAACTCAGGGCACCCGCCAGGACGATGGCGAGCGTAATCAGCGTAGTGGCGACGGGCCGCTGGATAAACAGGGCAAAAAACTTCACGGCCTGTGCTCCTCTTGAGTCACGCGGCGGCGCAGGCGTGATGCCAGGCGATCAAATAACAGGTAGATGACCGGGGTGGTAAACAGCGTCAATACTTGGCTCAGCACCAGACCGCCGACCATCGCAATCCCTAAAGGACGACGTAGTTCAGCGCCAACGCCCTGACTTAACATCAGAGGGAGTGCGCCAAGCAGCGCGGCGAGTGTGGTCATTAAAATCGGACGGAAACGCAGTAAACACGCCTGATAGATCGCTTCATACGGCGTTTTACCCTGTTCCCGTTCGGCGGCGAGGGCAAAATCAATCATCATGATGGCGTTTTTCTTGACGATACCAATGAGCAAGATAATGCCGATAATGGCGATGATATCCAGCTCATTACCACTCAGCATCAGCGCCAGTAGCGCCCCTACGCCCGCCGTTGGCAAGGTGGAGAGGATCGTGACCGGGTGAATGAAGCTCTCATAAAGCACCCCCAGCACCAGGTACATGGCGACTACCGCCGCAACAATCAACCACACCGTGCTGGTTAACGCCACCTCAAAGGCCAGCGTGCTGCCCTGGAACTGCGTCATCACTTCGGCGGGCATACCTAACTGATCTTCTGCAGCAGTAACGGCGCTGACCGCATCACCCAGTGAATAGCCTTGGGCCACATCAAACGAGAAGGTGGCGGAGGGGAACTGGTCGAGATGATTGATTCCCAGTGGCGCATGGCGTTGCTCAATACTGGCAATCGCATTAAGCGGCACGCTTCCTCCTTCGCTGCTGTTGAGCCGGATGCCCTCCAGCCCCGCTAACCCAGGTGTCTGGCGGTTATTCTGTTCCAGCACCACGCGATACTGGTTGGCCTGGGTATAAATAGTGGAGATCAAACGTTGACCAAAGGCGTTATACAGCGCGTTATCGACATCCGCCATACTGATACCAAGGCGGCTGGCGCTGTCGCGATCCACTTTCACGTAGGCTTCCAGCCCCTGATCTTGCCAGTTACTGCTGACGTCGCGCAGGGCGGGTGATTTTTTCAGTTGATTGAGCAAGGCGGGGACCCAGGTACTCAGCGACTCTAACGAACCCGATTGCAGCGTGAACTGATAAGGCGTGCGGCTAGCCTGGGTTTCAATGGTGAGATCTTGCACCGGCTGTAGCCACAGCGTGATGCCGGGAATATGTTCCACGGACTGTTTCAGGCGGGTCTGGACCTGCTGAATGCGATCGCTGCGCTGATCGAAGGCTTTCAGCGTGATCTGAATACGTGCGTTGTTCAGTGCGGCATTGGTGCCATCCACCCCGACAAAGGCGGTAACATTGGCGACCGCCGGATCTTGCTGCAGCCGGGTGACAACCTCGCGGGTGCGCTGTGCCATATTTTGGTATGAGACCGACTGTGGAGCCTGGAGCGTGCCCTGAATCAGACCGTTATCCTGCAGCGGGAAGAAGCCTTTGGGGATCGTGGTCCACAGCAACACCGTCAGCGCTAATGTACTCAGGGCAACGCCTAGCGTTATCCATGGATGGCTCAGCACGCGCGTCAGCCACTGACCATACACGGCAATCACTCGGGCAAAAAACGCCTCGCTGGCGCGAGAAAAACGGTTCTGCTGCCGGAGCGACTCTGCACTCAACATGCGAGCGCACATCATCGGCGTTAAGGTTAATGACACCACCGCCGAGATGACTATCGCGATTGCCAGGGTAACGGCAAACTCGCGGAACAAGCGGCCAATCACATCTCCCATAAACAGCAGCGGGATCAGTACCGCTATCAGCGAAACGGTCAGGGAGATAATGGTAAAGCCAATTTCCCCTGCGCCTTTCAGCGCCGCAGCCAGCGGTTTCTCCCCTTTTTCGATGTAGCGAGAGATATTCTCCACCACCACGATGGCATCATCCACCACAAAGCCGGTGGCGATGGTCAACGCCATCAGCGTGAGGTTATTGATCGAGAAGTTGAGAAAATACATGGCGGCAAAGGTACCCACCAAGGAGAGCGGCACCGCCACGGCCGGAATAAGAGTGGCAGGCACGTTACGTAAGAACAGATAGATGATCATCACCACCAGCGCGATGGCCAGCATTAACTCATGTTGGGTATCGGTGACGGACGCGCGAATATTGGTGGTGCGATCGGCCAACAGTTCAAGGTGAACCGATTTAGGCAACGTGGCGGTGAGACCAGGCAGTAATCCCCGAATATGATCGGCGGTGGCGATGATATTCGCACCCGGCTGGCGCTGAACATTGATAATAATCGCGGCTTGTTGATTAGCCCACGCGCCTAACCAGCGGTTCTCTGCGGCTTGTTCGATGGTCGCAACATCGCCCAGGCGCACCGGGGCATTATTCACGTAGCTGATGATCAACTGGCGATAATCTTCGGCTGATTTCATCTGATCGTTTGCCGACAGCGTTATCGCCCGCTCTGGGCCATCCAGGCTCCCTTTGGCAGAGTTCACGTTGGCATTGCTGATGGCAGTGCGCACCGTTTCACTGGTCAAACCCAGCGCCGCCAGCGCCTGTGCATTGAGTTGCACCCGCACCGCAGGACGCTGTCCACCGGCCAGCGTTACCAGCCCAACGCCAGACACCTGAGAGATTTTCTGAGCAATGCGCGTCTCAACCATATCCTGCACCTGGGTGAGCGGCATGCTGCTGCTGGTCACTGCCAGCGTCATGATGGGGGGATCGGCAGGGTTCACCTTGCTGTAGACCGGGGGATTTGGCAGATCGGACGGCAGCAGATTGGTCGCGGAGTTAATCGCTGCCTGCACCTCCTGTTCGGCCACATCCAACGCCAGCGCAAGCTGGAACTGTAGGGTGATCACCGAAGCGCCCCCGGAACTTTGTGATGCCATCTGCTTTAGCCCCGACATCTGGCCAAATTGCCGTTCCAGTGGGGCGGTAATGGAGGAGGTGACCACATCCGGGCTGGCACCGGGGTAGAGGGTGACGATCTGAATCGTTGGATAATCGACCTCTGGCAGCGCGGAGACGGGCAGGGCGCGGTAACCGAGGATCCCTGCGAGCAGGATCGCCACCATCAGTAACGTTGTCGCTACCGGGCGCAAAATAAACTGGCGTGACGGACCGCCGTGAGAAGGCGTGACATCTTGCATTACGGTGCCTCTCCCGTGGCGGTGTGCTTAGCTCGGTGGGCATGCGGGCTGTTATCCGCAGGGCTTTGCGCGGTCACAATCTCCACTTTGGCTCCTTCCGTGAGGCGATCCAGACCATCGGTCACGACCCGATCGCCAGCCGCCAGACCTGCGCTGATCACCACCGTGGCACTGTTCTGCAAACCTGAGACAACGCGCTTTTTGCTCACCCGATTTTCGGCATTTACGGCCCAGACAAAGTGGCCTTCATTTCCCATTTGCAGTGCAGCCGTTGGGATCACCACCGCATCTTGCAGCGTAGTGACCTTCAGGCGCGCATTAACAAACTGATTGGGGAACAGCTGGTTGTCTTGATTTTCGAACCGCGCCTTTATTTTTATCGTGCCGGTTGTGGCATCAATTTGGTTATCCAGACTGAGCAAGCTTCCCTGGCTAAGCAGCTTGCTGTTGCTGCGATCCCAGGCTTCCACCAGCAGATGTTCACCTTGCTGTTGCGCCTGCTGGATCTGTGGAATGCTGTTTTCAGTCAGGCTAAAGAGCACATCAATGGGGTGTGTCTGGGTGATCACCACCAGACCCGTGGTATCGCTGGCGGTGATATAGTTGCCCACATCGACCTGTTTCAGCCCCACGCGCCCGCTGATAGGCGCGGTAACCCGGCTGTAGGTCAGGTTCAGTTGTGCACTGGCCACGCTGGCTTCATCGGCTTTTAAGGTGCCCAGCGTTTCATTCACCAGCGAGCGTTGGGTATCCAGTTCCTGCCGCGATACCAGTGAGGTTTTGGCGAGCTGCTCATAGCGGGCTAAATCGCGGCGGTTGTTCGCCAGGGTCGCTTGATCTTTTGCCAACTGCCCCTGAGCCTGTGCCAATGCCACCTGGTATGGACGAGGATCGATTTCTGCCAGTAGCTCACCGGCTTTGACTTCCTGGCCTTCGTTAAAGTGCAGCGCCATCAATTGCCCATCGACACGCGCTCTGACAGTAACGGTATTCGCGGCGGTGACCGTGCCGAGCCCAGTCAGGAATTGCGGCACGGCCTGCAGTGTAGCCGTCGCAACTTGCACCGGGGCCAGTGGTCGATGGCTTTTGCCACTGCCTTGACGGTGGTGTTGTGCCGTAGCAGCGGTGTCATTTTCCGGCTGAGCCGGATGTAGCCACAGGTAACCGATGCACGCCACAGCAGCAATCACCGCAACGGCAGTCAGACTTTTCTTTTTCCAGGACAGACGGGTATTCATGACGGGGGCAATTCTCCAGCGGCAATTATCCTGTTTCAACAGAAGCCAATGTCTCTTCTGTTCGCAGCGTAATTATATGTGCTTTAAGTGTACGAAAATTGAGGAAAAGAAGGATAACTGTCTGGCTGCGGTAAGTATTCATATTCTGACAAGTTTCTGCCAAATTCGGTATAACCCAGCCCTGTCTGCTTTGCTATGCTGAGAAATAGCTCAATTTCATACCCTAAACGATAAAGGAGCATCAGATGAGTCAGATTAAAACGCGGCAGTTGGGTAAAACAGGTATCACAGTACCGGTTCTGACCTTTGGCGGTAACGTCTTCGGCTGGACAGCGGATGAAAAGACCTCTTTTAGCCTACTGGATGCGCTGGTAGAAAAAGGACTGAATTTTATTGATACGGCGGATGTCTACTCACGCTGGGTTGACGGTAATGAAGGCGGCGAGTCCGAAACGATCATTGGTAACTGGTTAAAGAAAGGCGGTAAGCGCGACAGCATTATTCTGGCCACCAAAGTCGGTATGGATCTCGGTAACGGCAAAACCGGCTTATCACCGAAGTGGATCCGTCAGGCGATTGAAGATTCTCTGCGCCGTCTGCAGACCGATTATGTCGATCTTTACCAGGCGCACCGTGATGATGCCGATACGCCGCTGGCAGCCTCATTAGCAGAGTTCGATAAACTGGTGAAAGAGGGCAAAGTTCGCGCTATCGGTGCTTCCAACTACAGCGCAGATCGTCTGAGTGAAGCACTTAACGTCAGCAAGGAACAAGGGCTGGCTGAATACCAGACTTTGCAGCCGGAATATAACCTCTACGATCGTAAAGAGTATGAATCCAGTCTGGAGAAAGTGGCACAGCAGCACGGACTGGGCGTGATTAACTACTATTCGCTGGCAAGCGGCTTCCTCAGCGGTAAATACCGCTCGAAAGAAGATGCACACAAGAGCAAGCGCGGGCAGGGCGTGGTAGATAAGTATGTCAATGAGCGCGGCCTGAAGATTCTCGCAGCGCTGGATCAGGTGAGCAAGGCGCACAATGCCGCACCTTCGGAAGTGGCTCTGGCCTGGCAGATTGCACGCCCCAGCATCACCGCCCCGATTGTGAGCGCGACATCAATTGAACAGATCAATAGCCTGGTGAAAGCGACGCAGTTGCAGCTAACCTCAGCGGATATTGAAGCACTGGCAAAAGCCAGCGAATATTAATTCGCTGCGTTATTGCGGTATACGGTAACCAGCCTGGTTTTGGCTGGTTTTTTTGAAGGTGTTTGAGCTCTAATACACAACCATAAAGAGACAGATTTATGACTGATTCGTCTATGCTTCAGCCAATAAGTTAGCCATTAGAATACTTCGATATCTCAAATTCTTTGTTAACGACAAAAACTCTCTTATTGCTCTTAAATTCATTTGCACAGAGGACTTCAAAGCCTTCATAAGATAATGATTTTAAGTATGATGAGGTTGTTTTTTCCTCTGGTGAGTTTTTTGTTGATAACTTTAAATTATTTAATAGCCATTCTTTTCTTCTTGAGACAAAAACATTGACATTCAGACAGTTAATCTCATCATGATCATCCCAGCCAGTTAGGGTTGCACAAACAAAATAGCTTGATGCATTTTCTTCACCAAGATAAAAGTTAGCTTTTTCTTTACAAGTGGTTACCAGATGGAGGCAACTATTAAGCAACACTTTATTTTTGTCATTAAATGACAATCCATCTAAGAATGAAATGTTCTTCCATCTGGAATACAATGGTATTTCTTCAAAAGTATCATATTCTGCAAAAAAAATTGAATTGTCATCAAGACCCTCTTTTTTAAAAAGATTTTTCATTTCTTTTTCAAATTTTGTCATAACCAGTCCTCTACGTTCCATCCATGTTCTTGTAACCATTTCAAAGTCTTTTTCGTAAACGATGGTGGACCATCATGGGTCGAGCCATCTTGGTTTAATGCCGGATTTTTACCTTTCTCAGGTTTTGTCTGGTGTGCGTGCCATTGGCTTCCAGGAACGCTTTGTTCTGGTTCATCAATCCGTTTGATATCTTTTGGGCCTTGTCCTTTAGTAACCTTTTTTTGTGCATCCTTTGGTGTTCCTGAGCATACAACTTTTGCTAAACCAAGCGGATCCACCCATCCATTCGGATTCGGCGCATACTGGTAAAGATTAAACCCACCGAGCACCCCTATCGGATCCGGGGTCGTAAAGCGGCCGACCTGCGGATCGTAATAGCGGAACAGGTTGTAGTGTAGTCCGGTTTCCCTGTCTTCGTACTGTCCGGCGTAGCGCAGCGGGATATGTACCTGATTTTTCAGCATCGGCATGCTGTTGATTACCGGGTTGGT
Source organism: Candidatus Pantoea multigeneris (assembly GCF_011752615.1). Taxonomy (NCBI): domain Bacteria; kingdom Pseudomonadati; phylum Pseudomonadota; class Gammaproteobacteria; order Enterobacterales; family Erwiniaceae; genus Pantoea; species Candidatus Pantoea multigeneris. Next base: position 47 of record NZ_VWXF01000006.1, on the reverse strand, counting down.
GACCTCGCCGAACGGGGCGTAGTCGCCGGACCAGCGCAGCTGGCCCT